>NZ_JBIWNY010000037.1:0-69374 GCF_044767465.1 Streptomyces sp. NPDC101237
CCCGGGGGGGGGGGCCCCCGCGCGGCCCCCGGGGGGGGGGGGCCCCGGCGGGGCCCCCGGGGGCGGGGGGGCCGGGGGCGGGGGGGCGCGCCCCCCCCCCACGGGGGGGCCGGGGCTCAGGCCCTGCGGCGCGGTGCGTCCGGGCCGGCGTCGGGCGTGACCGGGGTGACGGGGGTGATCGGCGGTACCGGCGGCTGCGCCGGCACGGGCGGGTACGGCATCCCCAGTCCGCTCGGCGGCGCCGCGGGCGCCGTTCCGCCCACGACCCGGCCGGGGGCGTGCGGGCGGCTGGGCCGGGCGGCCTGGCGCAGCAGCGCGGCGCCCGCGCCCAGCACCACGGCGGTGACCAGCGCGGCGGCCCAGCCGGGCAGCACGGTCGCCAGCCCCAGGCCCACGGCCGCCGCGAGCGCCGCTCCGGCGTACAGTCCCACCGCCCCGGAGGCGCCGTACAGCAGGGCGGACCGCCGCCGCTTGCGGCCCTGCTCGCGCAGCTCGTCCCGCACGGTCTCGCGTGCGACCTGGGCCAGTTCGTCGACCAGGTCCTTGTCCAGGTGTTCGAGATGATCCAGATGTTCCATGCGGGGCGGGTACCCGGAGGGCAAAGGCGGTAACAGGAGATCAGCGGAGGGGCCGCCGTGTCGCCCGGCGCCAACTAGGCTCGTGGCATGGAGATTCTGGGCGCCTCCCTGCGCATCTGCGTCGACGACCTCGACACCGCGATCCCGTTCTACGAACGCCTCTGCGGCGGCAGAGCCCAGCGTTTCGAACGCGGGGGCGTCCAGGTCGCCGCGGTCGGTTCCTTCCTTCTGATGAGCGGCCCGGAGGAGGAGCTGGAGGTGCTGCGCAAGGTCACCGCGACGATCGCGGTGAAGGACGTCGACGCGGCCCACCGTCTGCTGGACGAGCTGGGCGCCCACGTCCTCGCCGGTCCGGTCCCCACCCCGGCCGGCCGCAACCTGCTCGCGATGCACCCCGACGGCTCGCTGTTCGAGTACGTCGACCAGCACCCGGCCTGATCAGGGGGTGGGCGGCCGCATCCGGAAGTCGTACCGGCGGGGCAGCGGACCGTCACCGAGCCGCGCCCACAACCGGCCGACGGCGTCGTCCCCTTCGCGCAGGTCGGCGACCTCGAAGCCGTCCGCGAACACGGCACGGGCGGCTGCTCGCCGCCCCTCGGCGAGCAGCAGTTCCGCCTCCAGGAGCCGGAACCGGCCGCGCTCGCGGGTGGCCGGGGGCAGCGCCTCCCACACGGCGCGGGCGTCGGTGGGACGGCCCGCGCGCAGCAGCGCTTCGAGGGCCTCACGGCCCAGCGCGGCGGCCGCCGCCGTCCAGGCCTCGCCGTCGTCGCGGCGCTCGCGGCACAGGTCGTCGAAGGCGTCGGCATACCGCTCGGCGGCCCGCTCGTGGTGGCCGGACTCCTGGTCGGCGACGGCCAGGCAGCGCAGCGGCGGCCACCGGGACGGCGCGAGGCGCAGGGCCCGCTCCCAGCTGCGCACGGCCTGGGCCCGGTCGCCCGCGTGCCACTGGGCGACGCCCAGGTGGTACTCGGTGTGCGGGGTGGCGGGGGCGGTCTCCAGCATGTCCCGCCAGTGCGGGGCGACCAGGGTGGGGCCCGGCGGCCGGACCCGGCGGGGTTCGGGCAGCGTGCCGGTGCGCAGCAGCTCCCGCCAGGGCGCCTGTTCCTCGCCGAGCGTCGACTCGGGGAACGGCGTGCCGGGCAGCTTCAGGTCCGTGCGCAGGACTTCGAGGGCGCCCCAGCCGGAGCCGGTGGCGAGGAGTGCGCCGGGCGCGGTGTCGGCACACGGCTGCCAGGCGGCGTACGCGGCGTCGAGGGCGGTGCGGGGCAGCAGGTGGGCCAGCCGCTCCTCGACCGCCTCCGAGGACGCCTGCGGCGCGACGGACAGCGGTCCGTAGGCCTCCAGCCAGGAGACCTCGCCCTCGGCGTCCAGCGGCACGTGTTCGAGCTGGGTGCGGGCGAGGCCCGCCTGGATCTCGCGGTAGCCGCCGGTCCCGGCGCCGCCGAGCCACTCCTGCCAGCGCCGGCCGCCGGGACCCGTGCCCCACGCGAACAGTTTCCGGCCGCGCAGTGCGTCGGTCGAGACCTGCACCAGCCCGTGCCCGGCCGCGTCCAGCGCGGCGATCCAGCGGCGGCCGCCTTCGGCGAGATCGTAGAAGTGGTCGGTGGCATAGGGCTGCTGGACGTCGTGCGGTGGAACGGGCACCCGGCGCAGCCGTCGCTCGGGCCCGAACTCCCAGGCCCGCGCGGCCGGTACCACCACCCGGTGGTCCTCGGGCACGGCGGTGTTGGACCACCAGTACAGCGGCGTCGGGTGCTCGTGCGGATTGCGGACGCGGACGCCCGCGTACAGGAAGTCGGAGCCGTCCGGCAGCCACAGGTCGACCTGGAAGGGCAGGTCGCGCAGCCGCTCCCACTCCCACAGCCGGAGCATCTCCCCGCCGTCGGGGGCCGGGACGAGGGCCGCGTGCAACGGGGCGCAGGAGAGGGTGGTGTGGCCGGTGGCACCGATGTTCCACTCGATGCCACCGGCGAACCAGGCGCCGTTGAGGGCGAGGTTGGCGGGCTGGAACACCGGGTTGCGGTGGAGGAGTTCACGGCCGGTGGACAGGTGGACCAGGGAGGCGACGCGGCCTCCGAGACCGGGCAGCACGGTGGCGCGCAGCCGGTCGTTCTCGATCACCAGCGCGTCCAGGGCGCGGGGTTCGCGGGTTCGGCCGTAGCCGTCGCGGATCCGTACCGGCAGCAGGCTGCGCAGCGGCTCGTGGCCGATCCGGCGGGCCATGTCCGCCGGCAGGTCGTCCCGGTCGCGTGCGTCGGCGCGGTGCGTCTCGTCGAGCGGGCGCAGCGGGGGCAGCGGGTTGTCCGGACCCAGCTCGGCGGCCGGCAGGTTCAGTACCTCACGTCGGATCCTCGTCACGACCGTCATGGAACCCGGGACCGGACGTGCTGACCAGGGGAGCTGCCGGTCAGGATTGCGCAAAGGCCTCCACCCGTGCCCGAATCAGCGCATCTCGGCCGTGATCGCCCATCGCTCGTGGTCCCGCCAGGCCCCGTCGATGTAGATCATCTTGGGTGAGAAGCCCTCCAGCCGGAACCCGGCGCCGCGGGCGAGCGCGATGGAGGCGGCGTTGCCCGGCTGGACGTTGATCTCCAGCCGGTGCAGCCGCATCGGCCCGAAGGCGTGGTCCACGACCAGCCCCATCGCCTCGCGCATCAGGCCGCGCCCGGCCGCGTGGGCGAAGGCGCCGTAGCCGAGGGCGCCGCATTGGAAGCCGCCCTCGACGATGTTGTTGATGTTGATGAAGCCGGCGATGGCCCCGCCGTGCTCCCCCGCGTCCTTCTCGCAGACGAGGAACCCGGCCTTGCTGCGGTCCTCGATCAGCCGGCCGGCGTAGCCGGCGTAGGCCGCGTCCGTGGTGGGCGGGAACAGCCAGGGCTGGTGGAGGTCCTTGCTCTCCAGGGCGCGGGCGATGAACTCGGCGCCGTCCTCGTAGCCGAAGGGGCGGATGCCCACGCGTGGGCCCTCGGCGAGATAGCGGGATGCGATGTGCGGCATTCGGCCACCTTATGCAAGGCCGGCCACGGCGTCAGCGCAGTGCCGGTTCCCGCAGGGTGAGCGTGCCGGCGTCGGCGTCCAGCTCCGCGGTGACGCCGAGCGGCACGGTCAGCGCCGCCTCGCAGTGCCCGAAGCCGAACTCCTCCACCACCGGCACCCCGAGTCCGCCGAGCCGGTCCACGAGCACGGCCCGCACGGCTTCGTAGGGCCCGCACGCGTCCCAGGACCCGAGCAGGATCCCGGCGACGCCGTCGAGCCATCCGGACCGCAGCAGCTGGGTGATGCTGCGGTCGAGGCTGTACGGCTGCTCGCCCACGTCCTCCAGCAGGAGCAGGCCGCCGCGCGCGCCGGGGTGGGTGTGCGGGGTGCCGACGCCGGTCGCGAGCAGCCGCAGGCAGCCGCCGACGGTGAGGCCGCGGGCGCGGCCCGGCACCAGCGCGCGGCCCCGGCCGGTGATGGTCCGGACCGTCTCCGGGGCGAAGAGGGTGGCGCGCAGGTGCTGCTGCGCCTCGGCGCTCTTGACGAAGTCGGCCCCGGCGGCCACCGGCCCGTACAGGGTGGCGAGGCCGAGCCGGGTGGCGAACGCCTCGTGCAGCGCGGTGGCGTCGCTGAAGCCGACGAACGCCTTCGGACCCGCGGCCCGCATCGCCTCCCAGTCGAGCAGGTCGACCAGGCGCTGGGCGCCGTAGCCGCCGCGTGCGCAGAGGACGGCGGCCACGGACGGGTCGCACCAGGCCCGTTGCAGGTCGGCGGCCCGGTCGGCGTCGGAGCCCGCCAGGTGGCCGAGCCGTCCGTCCCTGTCGAGCACGTGGGGTGCCACCACGGGGTCGAGGTCCCAGCCGCGCAGGACGTCCAGACCCGCCTGGAGCCGTTCCTCGGCCACCGGGCCGCTCGGTGCCACCACGGCGACCCGCGCTCCGGGGGTGAGCCTCGGCGGACGCACCGGCTCGCTCACTTCACCAGCTCCAGCTCGGGGATCCCGGGCACGTTCATCCCGAACACCCTTGCGTATAGCGCGAGTTCGGCCTCCAGGGCGCGAATCATGGTCTCGGCGCGGCGGAAGCCGTGGCCCTCGCCGGGGAAGGCGAGGTAGGCGTGCGGTACGTGCCGTCCGTCGAGGCCGGCGAGGAAGCGCTCGCACTGCACGGGCGGGCAGATCACGTCGTCCAGGCCCTGGAGCAGCAGGAAGGGCGCGGTGAGCCGGTCGGAGTGCTCGCTGGGCGAGCGTTCGGCGTACCGCTCGGGGACCTCGGCCAGCGGGCCGATCAGCGACTCCAGATACCGTGACTCGAAGTCGTGGGTCTCCCCCGTGCCCCAGCCCGTGAGGTCGAGGATCGGGTAGGCGATGGTGCCGCACGCATAGACGTCGGTGCCGGTCAGCGAGGCCGCGGCGGTCCAGCCGCCGGCGCTGCCGCCCCGGATCGCGAGCCGCGCCCGGTCGGCGGTGCCCTCCTCGGCGAGGGCGAGGGCGACGGCCGCGCAGTCCTCGACGTCGACCACGCCCCACTGCTCGCGCAGCCGGTTGCGGTACTCGCGCCCGTAGCCGGTGGAGCCGCCGTAGTTGACCTCGGCGACCCCGATGCCCCGGGAGGTGAAGTAGGCGATCGCCAGGTCGAGGACGAGGGGCGCCCGGCCGGTGGGTCCGCCGTGCGCCCAGACGACGTACGGCGGCAGCTCGCCGTCGGGGGCCCGGTGGCCGGGGTGGTGCGGCGGGTAGATGTGGGCGTGCACCTCACGGCCGTCCGGGCCGGTGAAGGTGCGGACCTGAGGCTCGGGGTAGAGGGCCGGGTCGACGGGGTCGCGGTGGGTGGCGCCGACGGCACGGGCGCGGCCGCTCGCGGTGTCCAGTTCGACCACCTCGGAGGCGGTGCGCGGGCTCGCGCCGACCGCGACGACGCGGGTGCCGTGCGCCGCGAGGGCGGGCGCGAACTCGGTCCAGGGGCCGGCGGCGTCGACGAGTTCCCCGGACTCCGGGTCGAGTATCCCGAGCGCGGTCGCGCCCCGGCCGTGCACGACGGCGATCAGCCCGTTGTCCAGCGGGGCGAACCAGCGCTGGCCGAGCTTCCACAGCGGTCCGGCGAACTCCTCCTCGCGCGGGCACAGCGGGGTCCCGTCGCGGTAGAGGTTCCACCAGCCGCTGCGGTCGCTCGCGTACAGGAGGCGGCCGTCCTTCGCCCAGTCGACCTGGGCGATCGACTCCTCGGGGCCGCCCGCGACCGTGCGGACGCCGTGCAGCGCGCCGTCGTCGCCGACCTCGCCGACCAGCACTTCGGTGCCGTCCCAGGGCATCCGCGGATGGTCCCAGGCCAGCCAGGCGGCCCGCCGCCCGTCCGGTGACAGGCGCGGGCCGGTCAGGAACCGGTGCCGTTCGCCGGTGAGTTCGCGTACGGCGCCGCGGTCCCCGGCGGCCGAACCGTCCAGCGGTACGGCCGCGAGCACCCGCCGCACGTCACCGGGACCCTCGCCGGTGAACTCCTCGAGGACGCACCAGACCTCGTCCCGCTCCGGCAGCAGCCGCGGTTCGGCCAGGCGCGGTCCGGGCGGGGTCAGCGGGCGCGGCTCGGTGCCGGGCTCCCACCGGTACAGCCGCTGGTCGTCGAAGTGCACGAAGACCAGCATCGGTGCCGCGCCGGGCGCGGACACGGCGCCGGCCCAGGGCAGGCCGCCGTACTCGATGACCCGGCTGCGGACGTTCCACGGCGCGGGCAGCACGGACTCGCGGGTGCTGCCCCGCACCAGGGTCCGGCGTCCGCCCTCCGCGGGGCGCGGCTCGGTCCACCAGGCCTCGTCGCCGACGAAGCCCACCCACTCGGGGCTGCCGTCGTGCGCGGCGGCCAGGGCCGCGTCGATGGGCGAGGGCCAGGAGCCGTACGGCTTCGTCTCCACGATGTCTCCTATGCCGTGCGCAGGAAGCGGTCCAGGACCCGGACGCCGAAGTGCAGTGCCTCGACGGGGACGCGTTCGTCCACGCCGTGGAACATGGCCTGGTAGTCGTAGCCCTCGGGCAGCCGCAACGGGGTGAAACCGTAGCCGGTGATGCCGAGCCGCGAGAACTGCTTGGCGTCGGTGCCGCCCGACATGCAGTACGGCACGACGTGGCCCTCGGGCGCGAACTCCTCGACGGCGGCCCGCATCCGGGCGTACGTCGGCGAGTCGAGCGGCGCCTGCAGGGCGGTCTCCCGGTGCTGGAACTCCCAGTCGACGTCGGGCCCGGTGAGCCGGTCCAGGGTGGCGCGGAACTCGTCCTCGATGCCGGGCAGATGGCGTCCGTCGACGTAGGCGACGGCCTCGCCGGGGATGACGTTGACCTTGTAACCGGCGGTCAGCATGGTCGGGTTGGCGCTGTTGCGCACGGTGGATTCGACCAGCTTGGCGGCCGGGCCGAGCTTGTCCAGCAGCAGGTCGACCCGGGCGAGGTCGGGCTCGACGCCGTAGAGGGCGGCGAGTTCGGTGAGGGCGGCGGTGACCGTCGGGGTCAGCCGGAGCGGCCAGTCGTGCTCGCCGATGCGGGTGACGGCGGCGGCCAGCCGGGTCACCGCGTTCTCCTTGTTGACCTTGGAGCCGTGTCCGGCGCGGCCGCGCGCGGTGAGCTTCACCCAGCCGGTGCCCCGCTCGCCCGCGGCGATGGGGTAGAGCTGCCGTCCGGAGCCGTCGTGGAAGGTGAAGGCACCCGACTCGCTGACGCCCTCGGTGCAGCCCTCGAACAGCTCGGGATGGTGGTCGGCGAGGAAGCCGGAGCCGTCCTCGGCGCTGGCCTCCTCGTCGGCGGTGAAGGCGATCACGATGTCCCGGCGCGGCCGTACTCCCTGGCGGGCCCAGGCCCGCACCACGGCCAGGATCATCGCGTCCATGTTCTTCATGTCGACGGCGCCCCGGCCCCACACGACCCCGTCGCGGACCTCCCCGGAGAACGGGTCGACCTGCCAGTCGGCGGCCTGGGCGGGCACCACGTCGAGGTGCCCGTGGACCAGCAGCGCGTCGGCCGACGGGTCGGTGCCCTCGACGCGGGCGACGACGTTGGTGCGGCCCTCGGTCCGCTCCAGGAGGATCGGTTCCAGCCCGGCGCCCGCCAGCCGCTCGGCCGCGTACTCGGCGGCCGGCCGCTCCCGGCAGTCGCCGCCGCCGAAGTTGGCGGTGTCGATCCGGATCAGCTCGGAGGTGAACCGGACCACCTCGTCGAGTGCCTGCTCGTCAGCCATACTGCTCCTCCACCGCGGCCGAGACGATCGTGGTGACCGCCTTGAAGGTGCGGATGCCGTCGTACATGGTCTGCTCGGTGTACGCCACCTTTCGCTCGCCGATCCGCCGCACGCCGGGGACGACGGTGGCGGAGAGGGCGAGGTGCTCGGCGTCGAACTCCAGGGCGATCGTGAACGGCCCGCCGGTCACGGGCTCGTGGCGCACCGCGAGGGCGGCCGCCTCCTTGGCGGCGGCCCGGATGTCCGCGGCCGTCCTGGCGGGCGTCCTGCACTTGGCCGCGTACCTGGACACGTGGTCCTTGACGGCGACCTTGAGGGCCTCGGGCGCGTAGCCGAGGGCGTCCTCGCAGGCCAGGTCGTCGCCGGTGACGAGGACGACCGGGACGCCGTACTCGGCGACGACGTGGGCGTTGAGCAGGCCCTCGCTGGCGCGCACGTCGTTCAGCCAGACGCCGGTGATCGAGTTGGCGAGATAGGTGTGGGCGAGGACGCCCTCCATGCCGGCGCCGGTGTGGTAGCCGATGAAGGCGATGCCGTCGACGTCGCCGTGCTGGACGCCCTCGACCATGGAGAGGGTCTTGTGGCGGCCGGTGATCATCTCGGCGCGGTCGTCGAGCCGCTCCAGGAGCAGGTTGCGCATGCTCCAGTGGGCCTCGTTGACGAGGACCTCGTCGGCGCCGCCGTCGAGGAAGCCGAGGACGGCGGCGTTGACGTCCGAGGTGAACATCGACCGGCACCGCTCCCACTGGGGCGTGCCGGGCAGCACGTCGCCGGGCCAGGTCACCCCGGTGGCGCCCTCCATGTCGGCGCTGATGAGGATCTTCATGGTGCGCCACGTTACGCGTCCGGGCGGTCGCCGACCAGGAAGCGGGCCGACGCCTTCGAGGGCCGGGCGGCGCCGGCTCCGCGCGGTGTGCGGCCGCCCGGCCCGCGGTCAGGCGGGGCGGCCGGCCACCAGCCACCTGGACGGCAGCGCGACCGGCTCGCCCTCCGCGGTGAACTCCACTGTCGTCAGCGGAAGTTCGCCGCTCGCGAGGATCGCGAGGCCGGCGTCGCTCAGGTACTCGGGCACCGCGGCGTCGGCGACCTCGCCGGGGGTGAGGCCGTGCCGGAAGACCGGGGCCAGGGTGGCCGGCGGACCTGACGGGCTCTGGGCGAGGGCGCCGAGGACGGGGCGGGCGGTCTCGGAGAGTTCGACGAGGAAGACCCGGCCGCGCTCGCCGACGAGCGTGGCGAGGGTGTCGGCCAGGGGCTGCCGGTCGTCCGGGTCGCACTGGTGCAGGACGCCCCGCATGTAGACGTTGGCGTCGCCGAGTTCGGCGTGCAGGGCCTCGGCCTCGGTCTTCTCGGAGGCGTCCAGCCGCCGGTAGCGGGCCAGGCCGGCCGGGTCGGCGTCCCGGGCGTGCGCCAGGGCGGCCTCGGCGATGTCGGTGCCGAGGACGCGCGGGAACCGGCCGGCGAGGAAGCGGGTCTGGGTGCCGTTGCCGCAGCCGAGGTCGACCAGCGGCAGACCGGGGTCGGTGAGGTGGGGCTCGAAGAGGGGGACGTGGACCGCGGCGGTCACGCCCGGCTCGGCGTCCCAGAACACCGCCCCCGTCCCTCCGGGCGCCTCGCGCCAGAAGTCCTCCCACGCGTTCCGGTACCGACTCGTCACGCTCATGCCCAACTCCCCAGGGTGTGACCGCTCAAGGCCGTCATGTACGACGGGCCAGTACGGTCTACCCCGCGCCGGTTTGGGCCACAAGCGCCTGGCACGTTCCTTCACGTCACCTTCGGCGAACGTGCGCCCCCGGGTCAGCGGCGGCGTGAGGTCAGCTCGAACCACACGGTCTTGCCGGCGGCGGTACGGCTGGTGCCCCACTCCCGGGCCAGCGTGCTCACCACGCGCAGTCCGCGCCCGGTCTCGGCGCCGCGGTCCGCGCCGAGCAGGGTCGGCAGCGTGTGGTCGTCGTCGTCCACCTCGCACAGCAGCGTCTCGTCGCGGATCAGCCGGAGCTGCACCGGGCGGCTGTGCGAGTGCCGTATCGCGTTGGTGACGAGTTCGCTGACCATCAGCTCGGCGGGGTCGGCGAGCCGGGCCAGACCCCAGTCGTGGAGCTGCTCGCGCACGGCGGCGCGGGCCCGGCCGACCTCGGCGGGGTCCAGGGCGAGCCGCCATTCGGCGACGTCGTCCGGCTCGATGCCGTTGAGGCGGGTCATCAGCAGGGCGACGTCGTCCTTGCGGTCGCCGTGGCCCGCTGTCGAGAACGCGGCGGCGAGGGAGCGGATGATGGTGTCGCAGGCCTCGTCCATGGCGGCGGCCGGATGCGCGGCGGACTCGCAGAGGGTGGCGAGTCCGACACCGATGTCGGCGCCGCGCATCTCGACGAGTCCGTCGGTGCACATCACCAGCCGGTCGCCGGGCTCCACCGGCACCCGCAGCGACTCGAAGGCGACTCCGCCGACGCCGATCGGCGCCCCGGTGGGCAGGTCGAGGAGTTCGCTGCGGCCGTCCGCGGCACGGACCAGCACGGGCGGGATGTGACCGGCGTTGGCGAGGTGGAGTTCGCTCGCGATCGGGTCGTAGACGGCGTAGAGGCAGGTGGCGAGGTAGCCGTCGCCGAGGCGCTGGGCCAGGTCGTCGAGGTTGCGCAGGAGCTGGGCCGGTGGCAGGTCGAGGCCCGCCATGGTCTGTACGGCGGTCCGCAACTGGCCCATCATGGCGGCCGAGTTGAGCCCGTGCCCCATGACGTCGCCGACGATCAGCGCGGTGCGGGCGCCGGGCAGTTTCACCGCGTCGAACCAGTCGCCGCCCACGCGCCCGAGCAGGGTGCCCGGCAGGTAGCGGGTGGCGATGTCGCAGCCGGCCATGCGCGGCGGGATGTGCGGCAGCATGCTGTCCTGGAGGGTCTCGGCGACGCTCTCCTGGAAGGTGTACATGCGCGCGTTGTCGAGCACGAGGCCGGCGCGGGCGGCGAGTTCGGCGCCGGTGACGCGGTCCATGTCGTCGAACGAGGCGCGCTCGGGGTGGCGCAGCAGGATCATGAAGCCGAGCACGACCTGGCGGGCCTTGAGCGGGACGACCAGCATCGAGCGGCCGGTGATCAGCGGCCGGATGTCGCGCTTCTCGAACTGCGCGGCGATGGCGTGGCCCATCTGCTCGCTGATCCGCGGCACCAGGACCGGCTCGCCGGTGGTCATGCACTGGAAGAACGGGGTGTGCGCCGGGAACGGCATGGCCTCGCCGACCGGCACCACGTCGTCCCAGCGGCCCGGTTCGTCGGTGTGCTCGAGGGCGACCCGATGCCACATGGTGGTGGTGTCGGGCACGCCGTCCGGGAACCCCTCACCGGCCACGACCTGTTCGCGCAGGTAGGTGCCGGCGACGTCGGTGAAGCGGGGCACGACGGCCCTGCTGACCTCGACGATGGTCCGGGACAGGTCGAGCGAGGTGCCGATCCGCCCGCTGACCTCGTTGAGGAATTCGAGGCGTTCGCGGACGGCCGCGTACTCCAGGTCCTCGCCGTCGTCATCGGTGAGGTCCGCGGGCAGCGGCAGGCCCTGGGCGGCCGCCAGGGCGGCGCGCTCGCGGCGGGCCCGGCGCTCGGTGCGCCGGGCGACGCCCCAGTCCGGGGTCACGGGGACCCGTTCGTTCTGGCTGAACTCCAGGATCGGGTAGCCGAGTTCGAGGACCTGGGCGACGATGCGGGCGCTCTCCTCGACGCTCATGCTGGGCAGGATCTCGGGGAGCCTGCGGGCCAGTTCCTCGGCGCCGGGGAAGTCGGTGTGCAGGGCGAACCCGGGCGCGATGCGCTCGAAGGCCACGTCCTCGGCGGGCTCGGACAGCCGCAGCCGCGCGGCGTCGGCGGCGAGCACCAGCAGCCGCTCCTCGCCGGGGCCGACCAGCGGATACGCCCACCACAGCACGTCGACACGGTCACGGTCGCGCACGGTGATGCGGGCCCGCCCCGCGGCCGGGAAGCTGACCCGTCCGTCGAGGGAGGACTCCAGGTCGGGACCGAGTCCGTCGTAGGCCGCGTAGGCGCCGTACGGGGTGATCTCGTCGTCCTCGGGAAGGGCTCCGGAGACCGGCAGCAGGTCGAGGACCGGGCGGCCGACGGCGTCTTCCCTGGCGGCGCCGAACAGGCGGCGCGCGCCGGTGCTCCAGTGGGAGACCTGTCCGGCGCGCCCGACGACCACCACGGCCAGGGGGATCCGGCCGGCCGTGGTCCGGTCGGCACCGAGGCCGGCAGGTGCGTCCCGCTCGCCGCCATGGTTCATGGCTCCGGCCCTCTCTGCCCACGGCTCCGCGAAAGATCTGTCCGCCCGCCACTACCGTACGGTGGCCGCCGGTCGCGATGTGTGGCAATACGGGAATTGACGTCGCCGGAGCGCACCGGCGCGCGGGTCCGGGCGCGCGCCCATCGGCGTCCGGCCCGCCCGCGCGCCCCGTACGGTCGGTCCTCGTGGTCGGTCCTCGTGGTCAGTCCTCGTGGCCCAGTTGGAGGTCGCGTTCGGTGCGGCCGCCGCCCGCGACCTGGAGCACGGTGGCGACCGGCGGGTAGCCGGCGGCGATGACGGTGTACTCGCCGGAGGAGAGGTCGACGAACCGGAACGTCCCGTCCGCACCGGTGGTGAGGGTGTCGACGACGTTCCCGGCGGCGTCGAGCAGGGTCACCCGCGCGTCCTCGACGGGCCGTCCGCCGCCGGCCCGGACGGTGCCCTTCAGCACGGCGCCGCCCGCGAGTTCGACGTCCTGCCGGGTCTCCCGGGAGGCCTGCACCGTGACCGGGAGCGCGGCCGGGCGGAAGGCGGGGGCGCTGCCGGCGAGGGTGTACTCGCCGGCCACCAGCTCGGTGATGACGTAGCCGCCCTCGCGTCCGCTGCGGGTGCTGGCGACGACCTCGCCCTGCACGTTGGTGAGCGTGACGGTGGCGTCCCTGACGGGTGTGCCGTCGGCGGTGCGGACGGTCCCCGCGAGGCGTCCGGCGCCGCCGAGGACGACGTCGAGTTCGACGGGCCGCTCGCCGACGGTCACGGTGACCGCCTGCGGCTGGTGACCGCCTGCGGCGGCGATCAGGACGTAGGCCCCGGTGCCGGGCGTGGACAGGGCGTACCGTCCGTCGTCGCCGCTGGCGCCCCGGCCGATCTGCCCGCCGGAGGCGTCGATGAGGGTGAGCGCGGCGCGCGGCACCACGGTTCCGTCGGGGTGCTGCACCGTGCCGCAGACGGGGACGCCGGCGCCGCTGTGCGCTGCACGCGCCTGCGGGATCGGGGTGTTCACGGGTCCTGAGGCGGTTTCGGCGGTGGGGTGGGACACCAGCGGTCTCTCCTTGAGGAAGCAGGCGATGAGCAGGCCGAGGACGAGCAGCGGGACCAGGTAGAGGAAGATCCTGGGCATCGCGTCGGCGTAGGCGCGGATGTAGGCGTCCCGCAGCGCCGGCGGCAGCGCGTGGACGAGGTGCGGGGTCAGGGACTCGGGGTCGGGGAGCCGGGCGCCGGCGTCGGCGGGCAGCCGCCGGTGCAGGGCGTCGGTGAGCCGGTCGGCGAACAGGGTGCCGAAGACGGCGGCGCCGACGCTGCCGCCGATCTGCCGGAAGTAGTTGTTGGCGCTGGTGGCGGTGCCGAGGTCGGCGGGCCGCACGGAGTTCTGCACGGCCAGCACCAGCACCGGCATCACCATGCCGATGCCTGCGCCGAGCACGGCCATCCAGACGCTGTACTGCCAGCGCGGGGTGTCGACCTCCAGCCGGGACAGCAGCCACATGCCGACGGCGGACAGCGCCCCGCCGAGGACCGGGTAGATCCGGTAGCGCCCGGTGTGGCTGATCAGCTGGCCGGCGACGATCGAGGCGCCGACGATCCCGCCCATCATGGGCAGCATCAGGAGACCGGACTCGGTGGCCGAGGCGCCGTCGACCATCTGCAGGAAGGTGGGCAGGTAGCTGGCGGCGCCGAACAGCGCGACGCCGATGACCAGTCCCACGAGTCCGGTCACGTTGAAGACGGGGTCCCGGAACAGCCGCAGCGGGATGAGGGGTTCGGCGGCGCGCCGCTCGGCGAGGAGGAACAGCGCGGCGGCGGCCACGGCGCCGGCCCCGAGCCCGAGGATGACGCGCGAGCCCCACGCGTACTCCGTGCCGCCCCAACTGGTCAGCAGGACCAGGCAGGTGGAGGCCGCGCCCAGCAACAGGGCGCCCAGGACGTCGAAACGGGCGCGCTTCGCGGGCTTCGGCAGCTTCAGCACGGCGGTGACCACGGCCAGCGTGACCAGGCCGAAGGGCACGTTGACGTAGAAGCACCAGCGCCAGGAGAGGTGGTCGGTGAAGTAGCCGCCGAGCAGCGGTCCGGCGACGGAGGCGAGGCCGAAGGCGGCGCCGATCAGGCCCATGAACCGGCCGCGCTGCCGGGGCGGCACGATGTCGGCGATGATCGCCTGGACGCCGATCATCAGCCCGCCGGCGCCGACGCCCTGCACCGCGCGGAAGGCGATCAGCTGGTCCATGCTCTGCGCCCGGCCGGCCAGCGCGGAGCCGATGACGAAGACCAGGATCGCGAACTGGAAGACGCTCTTGCGGCCGACGAGGTCGCCGAGCTTGCCGTAGAGCGGCAGGCCGATGGTGGAGGTGAGCAGGTAGGCGGTGATCGCCCAGGACATCTTGTCCAGGCCGTGCAGCTCGCCGACGATCCTCGGCAGCGCGGTGGCGACGATCATCTGGTCCAGGGCGGCCAGCAGCAGGGCGAGCATCAGCCCGCAGAACACCAGCCGGGTGCGGCGCGCCCCGAGACCGGCGGCCGGGGCGGGTTCCGGCACGGGGACGTCGACGGGCGCCGTGACCGGCTCCTCGTACTGCACCAGAGTCGTCCCCACGTACCGCTCCCCTCGTCGCGCCTGCGCACGGTTGCCGCCTTGTGTCCCGCTGGGCGACAACTGTGGGCAAGCACGGCGAGTTACGGCACAGGACCGGTTCGCCCGGAGATCCACCCGAACCGGTGAGGGAGGCCAACGCCCGCCGTTCCTCCGGCGGTTGCCCGCCGGAGGAAGAGGACTACTTCTCGACCTCGGCGGCGAGCTTGTCGAGCACCTCGTCGTAGATGCGGCCCAGGCCCTTGGGGGCGAAGGTCCTCTCGAAGAAGCCGCCGACGCCGCCGGCGCCCTGCCAGACGGTGTGGACCACGACCTTCGAGCCGCCCTCGCCGGCCGGGGTGACGCGCCAGGTGGTGACCATGGAGGAGTTGCGGTCCTTCTCGACCAGCTCGCCGTCGGTGGGCTCGCTGACCTCCAGGAGGCAGTCGCGCACGCGCTTGCTGGTGGCCTGGAGCTTCCAGTGGACCAGGGTGCCCTCGCCGTCGCCGCCCTCGCGCACCTCGTACTCGCTGAAGTGCTGGGGCAGCAGCTTCGCGCGCGTGCCGGTGTAGTCGGCGAGCGCGTCGAACACCGTCTCCGCGTCCGCCGCGACGACCCGCTCCGTAGTGGCCTCGACCTGCGCCATTGAGTTCCTCCAGCACCTGAGTTCTCGGGATTCACGGCAAGCCAACCACCCCGGCGCCCGGCCGCCCAAATCGGGGTGGCGCAAGCGGTCGGAAAGGGTGTGCGCACGGTCTCCACGGATCGTCCGCACGATCAAGGGAACAGATGTTCTATTCTGTGGGCAGTGCTACCGAGGAGGCGTCATGCGCTGGGAGAACCTCACCGAGGAGGCCGAACACGGCCGTGCCGGCACCGCGCTGTTCGGCGCGGACGCGGTGACGACCCGGACCTTCGACACGCCCGAGTTCCACGGGATCACCTTTCACGAGGTGCGGGCCCGGTCGATCATCAACCGGGTGCCGGGCGCCTCGCGGATGCCGTTCGAATGGACGGTGAACCCGTACCGGGGCTGCACGCACGCCTGCGTGTACTGCTTCGCGCGCCGGACGCACAGCTACCTGGACCTCGACACCGGGATCGGCTTCGACACCCAGATCGTGGTCAAGGTGAACGCGCCCGACCTGCTCCGCGGCCAGCTGGGCTCACGGCGGTGGCGGGGCGATCACATCGCCATGGGCACCAACGTCGACTGCTACCAGCGCGCGGAGGGCCGCTACCGGCTGATGCCCGGGATCATCTCGGCCCTCACCGACCACGCGAACCCGTTCTCGATCCTGACCAAGGGCACGCTGATCCTGCGCGACCTCGATCTGCTGCGGCGCGCGGCGGAGGTCACGGAGGTCGGCATCTCGGTCTCGGTCGGCTTCGTCGACACCGAGCTGTGGCGCACCGTGGAGCCGGGCACCCCGGCCCCCGAGCGCCGCCTGGACGTCGTACGGGCCCTGACCGAGGCGGGTGTCGGCTGCGGGGTCCTGATGGCCCCGGTGATCCCCTTCCTCGGCGACCACCCGGCCCAACTGCGGTCCACGGTACGGGCGATCGCGGCCGCCGGGGCCACCTCCGTGACGCCTCTGGTGCTGCACCTGCGGCCGGGCGCCCGCGAGTGGTTCATGAGCTGGCTGGCGGCCCGCCACCCGCACCTCGTCCGCCGCTACGAACGGCTCTACGCGGAGGGCGCCTACGCGCCCAAGTGGTACCAGCGCCGGATCACCCGCCAGGTGCACGAACTGGCCGAGGAGTACGGCATCGGGCCGAACCGCCCCGGCGCGGCCCGCCGGCTGCCGCCGCCTCCGCCCGTGGCGGAGGAGCCCGCGCCGCCGGAGCCGACCCAGCTCACGCTGCTCTGAGGGCGGCCCCGGCCGTGGCCCGCGCGGCCGGGAGCGTTCGAGCGCAACCCTCGGACCAATTGGGTCAATAATCGTCATAACAGGTTCTTCCGGGTGCCGTTGCCGGGACGATGCGGCGAGGACCGCGACACGTGCGGTCCGCGACCCTCCGTCCTGGGAGGACCCATGCGAACACGCGCAGCCGTGCTGTGCGCCGCCGCCGTCATGGCCGGGTCGGTCTCCGCCCCGCCCGCCGGCGCCACCGCCCGGCCCGCCGGTGCGGCGTCCGCGGTGACCTGGAAGAAGTGCGGCACCGCCGACTACCCCACGCTGCAGTGCGGCACCCTCGACGTGCCGCTCGACCACCGGGACCCCGGCGGCAGGAAGATCACGCTCGCCCTCTCCCGCGTCCCGCACACCGCCTCCGCCTACCAGGGGCCGCTGCTGGTCAACCCGGGCGGCCCCGGCGGCAGCGGGCTGAGCCTCGCGGGATTCGTCGCCGCGACGCTGCCGAAGGAGGTGGCGGCCCGGTACGACGTCATCGGCTTCGACCCGCGCGGCGTGGGCGAGAGCAGTCCGTCGATCGACTGCGCGCCCGGCTACTTCGCGCCGGTGCGCCCCGACTCGGTGCCGTCGACGCCGGCCCTGGAACAGGCCAACCTCACGCGCGTGCGGTCGTTCGCCGCGGCCTGCGGCAAGAAGTACGCGAGCGTGCTCCCCCACCTCGACACGGTCAGCGCCGCGCAGGACATGGACCTGATCCGCCAGGCCCTGAAGGCCACGCGGATCAGCTATTTCGGCTACTCGTACGGCACCTACCTGGGCGCCGTGTACGCCAAGCTGCACCCGGACCGCGTCCACCGCCTGGTCCTGGACTCGGTCGTGAACCCGACGGGCGTCTGGTACGACGACAACCTCGCCCAGGACCACGCCTTCGACGAGCGGCACCGCGCCCTGATGGCGTGGATCGCCAAGTACGACTCCGTCTACAAGCTCGGCTCGGACCCGAAGCGGGTCGAGGCCCAGTGGTACGCCATGCGGGCGGCGCTGGCGAAGAAGCCGGCGGGCGGCGAGGTGGGTGCCTCGGAGCTGGAGGACACCTTCATCCCGGGCGGCTACTACAACGGCTACTGGCCCTACCTGGCGGAGGCGTTCTCGGCCTACGCCCACGGCAAGAAGACGGCCGCGCTGGTCGAGGCGTACCAGAACTTCGGGGCCGTCGACGCCTCGGGCGACAACGGCTACAGCGTCTACGCGGCCGTCCAGTGCCGGGACACCTCCTGGCCGCGGGACTGGAACCAGTGGCGCAAGGACAACTGGGCCGCCTACGAGAAGGCGCCCTTCATGGTCTGGAACAACGCCTGGTACAACGCGGCGTGCGCGTCCTGGCCGACGTCCGCGCTGAAGCCGCCGGACATCGCCAACCGCAGGATCCCGCCGGCCCTCCTCTTCCAGGCCACCGACGACGCGGCCACGCCCTACCAGGGCGGCGTGACGGTCCACCGGCTGCTGGCCGGCTCCGCTCTGGTGGTCGAGCAGGGCGGCGGCAACCACGGCATCACGCTGAGCGGCAACACCTGCCTGGACGACCGCCTCGCCGCCTACCTCGCCGACGGCACGGTGCCGCACGGCGACGGCACCGCCGACGCGGTCTGCCCCAGGACCCCGGACCCGAAGCCGCTGAGCACCAGGGCGGCGTCGACGTCGTCCCGCGGCTCGACCCTGCACGGGCTGCTGGGCTTTCGCGGCTGAACCCGTCCCGCCGACCCGCCGGGAGCGGCGTCGGACCCGTGGTCCACCATGGACGCATGACCGACCCGACCCGCATCACCGCCCCCGTCGGCGTCGCCCCGGCCGCGCAGTACAGCCATGTCGTGGCGGCCACCGGCCGGTTCGTCGCCGTCTCCGGCCAGCTCCCGCTGGACGAGCACGGCGGGCTGGTCGGCGAAGGCGACCCGGCCGCGCAGGCCGGGCAGGTCTTCGAGAACCTGCGCCGCTGTCTGGCGGCCGCGGGCGCCGGCTTCGACGACGTCGTCAAACTCACCTGCTTCGTCACGGACATGGCCCACATGCCGGCCGTCCGCGCGGCGCGCGCGGCCCACATCCCCGACGACCGCCTCCCGGCGTCGTCCGCGATCCAGGTGGCCGCGCTTGTCGCGCCCGCGTTCCTGATGGAGATCGAGGCCCTCGCGGTGGTGGCGGACCGGGCGGACCCGGCCCGGTCCGCCGGGCGAGCCTGAGGTGCCGTCATGACCGACGACCTGCTGCGTATCCGGCCGATGGCCCTGGACGACTGCGACCGGGTCTCGCAGATACGCGTCCGGGGCTGGCAGTACGCCTACCGCGGGCTCATGCCGCAGCCGTTCCTGGACGGGCTCAGTGCCGAGCGGGACGCCGTGCGGCGCCGGGCCCGGTTCCGCGACGGCGGGGACGGGGTGACGGACCTGGTGGCCGAGCGGGACGGCGAGGTCGTCGGCTGGGCGGCGCACGGACCGTACCGGGACGGCGAAGTCCGCACCTCCGACGCCGAGTTGTACGCCATCTACCTCGACCCGGCGCATGTCGGCACCGGGGCGGGGCGGCGGCTGCTGGAGACGGTGCTCGGGCAGTGCGCCCGCTACCCGCGCGTGTACCTGTGGGTGCTGAAGGGGAACACGCGCGCCCGGCGGTTCTACGAGACGGCCGGTTTCCGCCCCGACGGCGCCGAGGAGCCGTACGAGGTCGACGGGGTGCCGGTGCCCGAGGTGCGGTACGTCAGGAGCCGCGGCCTGACCTCGGCCTCGGGATGAGGGCGAGGGCCCGCACCGCGGCCTCGGCGAGGGCCGGGTGGGCCCGCGCCTCGCTCAGGACGCGGCGGGCCCGGCTGTCGCCCAGGGCGCCGAGTCCCTCCACGCAGGCGAGGGCGACCTTGCGGTAGGGGTCGTGCGGGCGCAGCCGGCGCTCCAGGGTGGTGATGAGGGCCGGGACGGACTCCGGGGCGCGCAGCACGACCAGGAGGCGCACCGGGTGCAGGGCGTAGGCGACCCGCAGTTCGTTGGTGGCCAGGGCGGCGGCCGCGCGGGCGGTGCGCGGGTCTGCCAGGCGGGACAGGGCGTGCGCGGCGGAGGCGCACCGGGGCGGGTCGCGGTGGTTCAACAGCAGGACCAGGGTCTCGAAGGCGCGCCGGTCACCGGCCGTCCCCAGCCGGTACGCCGCCAACTCCCTGGCCCACAGGGGCTGTCCGGCGGCGGTGAGCACCTCCGCCAGCTCGTCGGGGTCCTCGGTCGCAAGGAGCCGGTCCCAGGCGGCCGTTCCCTGCGACTCCTGCCGCAGACGCTCCGTGAGCGATCGCAACTCTTCGTCCACGAGCCCCAGCGTAGAGGCGTCGCGGGAGCGGAGGGACGTACATCACAAAGTCGGGGGGCTGGCGCGCTCGTTACCCGCCGGTTAAGCTCAATCGAGCGAGTCACCCACTCGCATGAACGCTCACTCCGGTTTGGTGACGCAGCCGCGTGAGCATCCAGTCGGTTCGGTACCTCGTACCGCATGTACGGCTCGGCTCCGGGACAGGGCCGGTCGGGACCGGTCGTTCACGGGCGTGTGCACGCCCGCGGCGACGACACCGGGCGTGTGCGCAAGAAGCCCGGCAACACCCGCATCCACGCAGCTCTTCCCGCACCCGGTGCGCCTGCTCGGCGCACCCGGGGGCGTTTCCAGTCGTCACCCTCATTCCTGGAGTCCCGCGATGGCCACTCCCCAGTCCGACCCCTCCCTGTCCCCGCTCAGGACCGTCGCCGTGGTCGGCCTCGGCACCATGGGCACCGGCATCACCGAGGTCCTCGCGAGGGCCGGCCGCGAGGTGATCGGCATCGACGTCAGCGAGGCGCAGGCGGCCGGCTCCCTCGCCGCGCTGGAGGCCTCCACCGCCCGCGCCGTCGAGCGCGGCAGACTGACCCAGCAGGAGCGCGCCGGCGTCCTGGCCCGGGTCCGCACCGGCACCGACCTGTCGGCCGCGGCCGACGCCGACCTCGTCATCGAGGTGGTTCCGGAGTCGTACGACATCAAGCACCAGGTCTTCCGCGAGCTGGACGGCATCGTCCGCCCCGAGACCATCCTGGCCACCGGCACCAACGCGCTCTCCGTGACCCGGCTGGCCGCCGACTCGGCCCGTCCCGAGCGCGTGCTCGGCCTGCACTTCTTCAACCCGGCCCCGGCGATGAAGCTGGTCGAGGTCGTCTCCTCGGTGCTCACCGCACCGGGTGCGGTCGCCGCGGTCACCGACCTCGCGCTGGAGCTGGGCAAGGAGCCGGTCGCGGTCGGCGACCGCCCCGGGTTCGTCGCGGACGGGCTGCTGTTCGGCTACCTCAACCAGGCCGCCGCGATGTACGAGGCGAAGTACGCCTCCCGTGAGGACATCGACGCGGCCATGCGGTTCGGCTGCGGCCTGCCGATGGGGCCGCTCGCCCTGCTCGACCTGATCGGCGTGGACACCGCCCGGACGGTGCTGGAGGCCATGTACGCCGAGTCCCGCGACCGGCTGCACGCCCCGGCGCCGGTCCTCAAGCAGCTCAGCGAGGCGGGCCTGACCGGCCGCAAGTCCGGGCGCGGTTTCTACACCTACGAGGCCCCGGGCAGCGCCACGGTGGTCCGGGACGCGCTGACCCCGCTGGACGGCGCCGTGCTCGCCCAGGGCCGGCCGGTCCACTCGGTCGGGGTGGCGGGTTCGGGGACCATGGCCTCCGGCATCGCCGAGGTGTTCGCCAAGGCCGGCTACCGGGTGGTCCTGGCGGCCCGCAGCGAGGACAAGGCGCGGGCCGCCAGGGCCCGCATCGGCAAGTCCCTGGACCGCTCGGTCGGCAAGGGGCGGATGACCGCCGAGGCGGCCGCGCGGACCCTGGACCTGATCACCGCCGCGGGCTCCTACGACGCCTTCGCCGACGTCGACCTGGCCGTGGAGGCGGTCGCCGAGGACCTGGAGATCAAGCAGCAGCTGTTCGCCGCGCTGGACAAGGTCTGCAAGCCCGGCGCGGTCCTGGCCACCACGACCTCCTCGCTGCCGGTCGTGGCCTGCGCGCGGGCCACCTCGCGTCCGCAGGACGTGATCGGGATGCACTTCTTCAACCCGGCGCCGGCCATGAAGCTGGTCGAGGTCGTGCGGACCGTGCTGACCGCCGAGGACGTCCACGCGACCGTCCGCGAGGTCTGCGCGAGGACCGGGAAGCACGCCGTGGACTGCGGCGACCGGGCCGGGTTCATCGTGAACGCGCTGCTGTTCCCGTACCTCAACAACGCGATCAAGATGGTCGAGGAGCACTACGCCTCGCTGGACGACATCGACGCGGCGATGAAGCTCGGCGGCGGCTATCCGATGGGCCCCTTCGAGCTGCTGGACGTGGTCGGCCTGGACGTCTCGCTGGCGATCGAGAAGGTCCTGCACCGGGAGTTCCGCGATCCGGGGCTGGCGCCCGCGCCGCTCCTCGAACACCTGGTGGCCGCGGGCTGCCTCGGCCGCAAGACCGGCCGTGGCTTCCGCGAATATGCCCGCCGCTGAGGGCCTGGGCGACTGGTACCGGGACGAACGGGACTGGGGCGGGCTGCTCGACCCCTGGGAGGGCCCCCCGCTCCTCGCGGGCGGGGGAAACCCCGGTCATGCCCCTCGAGCTGCGCACATGCAGTACGTTCGGGGCATGCCCCAGCCCGCCAGGTCCTCACGTACACCCGCCACGTCCGACGCGCCGGAAAGTGCCGCGGGCAGCCGCGCGGCAGCCCAGCGGCTCAAGATGCGCCGCGAGCTGGCGGCCGCAGCGATGGAGCTGTTCGCGACCAAGGGGTACGAGGCGACCACCGTCGACGAGATCGCGGCCGCGGCCGGCGTCGCCCGCCGCACCTTCTTCCGCCACTTCCGCTCCAAGGAAGAGGCGATCTTCCCGGACCACGACGACACCCTGATCCGCGCGGAGGCCGTGCTCAACGCGGCCCCGGCGCACGAGCACCCGCTCGACACCGTGTGCCGCGGCATCAAAGAAGTCATGAAGATGTACGCGGCCCGGCCGGACATCTCGGTCGCCCGCTACAAGCTCACCCGCGAGGTGCCCACGCTCCGCGAGGCCGAGATCGCCTCGGTGGCCCGCTACGAGCGCCTCTTCACCCGCTATCTCCTCGGCCACTTCGACGAGCACGCGCACGCGGACGACGCCAACGACGACCCGCTGCTGGCCGAGGTCGCCGCCTCGGCGGTGGTCACCGCCCACAACCACGTGCTGCGCCGCTGGCTGCGGGCCGGCGGGCAGGGGGACGTGGAGTCGCAGCTGGACCACGCCTTCGCGATCGTCCGCAAGACGTTCGGGAACGGCATCGGAGCGGGCCGGGAGACCCCGCCCCGCGCCGGCGCGGCCGCCTCCGTGGCCTCCCAGGGCGAGGTCCTGGTGACGGTGGCCAGGACCGACGCCCCGCTCGACGAGGTCATGCGCACGATCGAGCAGGCGCTCAAGGAGCGCTGACCGCCCGCCGCGGACCCGCCACTCGCCACGCGCCCTCCTCCGGGAGGGCGCGTCGCTGTTTTTTCGGCCCGGAATGGCACTGCGTGCCGAGTGCCGGCCGGGGCACCGGAAAGACCTCCGCAATTCGGCACACCTTGGGCTACTGACCAGTAGCTCTGATCGATCATCGCTCATTTGTTACGTAAAGATTTCATCTGAGAGCAAGTTCTGGCACTCAGTGCCTTGCCACCTGACACGCGGTGTCATACGTTGTTGATGTCCGGCCTGTCCCGGCGAGCCCACCAGCCCGCCCCGCCGGACGCCTGCGTCACAGGCAACCTCCCGCGCCACAAAGCGCTGCCGAAGCACCACCCCCGCCGAACCGACGGCACCCCTCCCAAGACCCTCAGCAGCACCGACGCAACCCTCAGCGCCCCTTCCCTCAGGGGCGCCGACCCCGCCGGAGGCAACACCGTGACCACTCAGGCCATTCTCGACGCGATCCAGTCGCCGGACTCGACGCCGGCCGACTTCGCCGCCCTGCCGCTCCCGGAGTCGTACCGCGCGATCACCGTGCACAAGGACGAGACGGAGATGTTCGCGGGCCTGGAGACCCGCGACAAGGACCCGCGCAAGTCCACCCACCTCGACGAGGTGGCCCTGCCCGAGCTGGGCCCCGGCGAGGCGCTGGTGGCCGTCATGGCGTCGAGCGTCAACTACAACTCGGTGTGGACCTCGATCTTCGAGCCGCTGTCGACCTTCGGCTTCCTGGAGCGCTACGGCCGCCTCAGCGAGCTGACCAAGCGCCACGACCTGCCGTACCACATCATCGGCTCGGACCTCGCGGGCGTCGTCCTGCGCACCGGCCCCGGCGTCAACGCCTGGAAGCCCGGCGACGAGGTCGTCGCGCACTGCCTGTCGGTCGAGATGGAGTCCTCGGACGGGCACAACGACACGATGCTCGACCCCGAGCAGCGCATCTGGGGCTTCGAGACCAACTTCGGCGGCCTCGCGGAGATCGCGCTGGTCAAGTCCAACCAGCTGATGCCGAAGCCCGGCCACCTCAGCTGGGAGGAGGCCGCCGCCCCGGGCCTGGTCAACTCCACCGCCTACCGCCAGCTGGTCTCCCGCAACGGCGCCGGCATGAAGCAGGGCGACAACGTGCTGATCTGGGGCGCCAGCGGCGGACTCGGCTCCTACGCCACCCAGTTCGCGCTGGCCGGCGGCGCCAACCCGATCTGCGTCGTCTCCAGCGACCAGAAGGCGGACATCTGCCGCTCGATGGGCGCCGACGCGATCATCGACCGCAACGCCGAGGGCTACCGGTTCTGGAAGGACGAGCGGACCCAGGACCCCAAGGAGTGGAAGCGCTTCGGCAAGCGCATCCGCGAACTCACCGGCGGCGAGGACATCGACATCGTCTTCGAGCACCCCGGACGCGAGACCTTCGGCGCGAGCGTCTACGTCACCCGCAAGGGCGGCACCATCACCACCTGCGCCTCGACCTCGGGCTACATGCACGAGTACGACAACCGCTACCTGTGGATGTCGCTGAAGCGGATCATCGGCTCGCACTTCGCCAACTACCGCGAGGCCTGGGAGGCCAACCGGCTGATCGCGAAGGGCAAGATCCACCCGACCCTGTCGAAGGTCTACTCCCTGGAGGAGACCGGCCAGGCCGCCTACGACGTGCACCGCAACCTCCACCAGGGCAAGGTCGGCGTCCTGTGCCTGTCCCCCGAGGAGGGCCTGGGCGTGCGCGACGAGGAGATGCGCGCCAAGCACGTCGACGCCATCAACCGCTTCCGCAACGTCTGAGACACCCGAGGTCATAGATGACTGAGCGTCAGATCACCGACGGGGCGCGTGCGAAGGACCGGCCGTGGCTCATGCGCACGTACGCCGGACACTCCACCGCCGAGGCGTCCAACGAGCTGTACCGGCGCAACCTCGACAAGGGCCAGACCGGCCTGTCGGTCGCGTTCGACCTGCCGACGCAGACCGGCTACGACCCCGACCACATCCTCGCCCGCGGCGAGGTCGGCCGGGTGGGCGTGCCCGTCTCGCACCTCGGTGACATGCGCCGGCTGTTCCAGGACATCCCCCTGGAGCAGATGAACACCTCGATGACGATCAACGCCACCGCCATGTGGCTGCTGGCGCTCTACCAGGTCGTCGCCGAGGAGCAGGGCGCCGACGTCACCCGGCTCCAGGGCACCACCCAGAACGACATCGTCAAGGAGTACCTGTCCCGGGGGACGCACGTCTTCCCGCCGGGGCCGAGCCTCAGGCTGACGACGGACATGATCGCGTACACGGTCTCCCACATCCCGAAGTGGAACCCGATCAACATCTGCAGCTACCACCTGCAGGAGGCGGGCGCCACGCCGGTCCAGGAGATCGCGTACGCGATGTCCACCGCCATCGCCGTGCTCGACGCCGTCCGCGACTCCGGCCAGGTGCCGCAGGAGCGGATGGGCGACGTGGTCGCGCGGATCTCGTTCTTCGTGAACGCGGGCGTGCGCTTCGTCGAGGAGATGTGCAAGATGCGGGCGTTCGGCCGCATCTGGGACAAGGTCACCCGCGAGCGCTACGGCATCGAGAACCCCAAACAGCGGCGGTTCCGCTACGGCGTCCAGGTGAACTCGCTCGGCCTGACCGAGGCGCAGCCGGAGAACAACGTCCAGCGGATCGTGCTTGAGATGCTCGCCGTGACGCTCTCCAAGGACGCCCGCGCGCGTGCCGTGCAGCTGCCCGCCTGGAACGAGGCCCTCGGCCTGCCCCGGCCCTGGGACCAGCAGTGGTCGCTGCGCATCCAGCAGGTGCTCGCCCACGAGAGCGACCTGCTGGAGTACGAGGACATCTTCGAGGGCTCGCACGTCGTCGAGGCGAAGGTCGCGGAGCTGGTCGAGGACTCCCTCGCCGAGATCGACCGGATCCAGGAGATGGGCGGCGCGATGGCCGCCGTCGAGTCCGGCTACCTCAAGTCGCAGCTGGTCGCCTCGCACGCGGAGCGCCGGGGCCGGATCGAGTCCGGGCAGGAGAAGATCGTCGGCGTCAACATCTTCGAGACGACCGAGCCCAACCCGCTCACCGCCGACCTGGACACCGCGATCCAGACGGTCGACCCGGCGGTCGAGGCCCGGGTGGTGAAAGCGATCGGCGACTGGCGCGACACGCGCTACCAGCCGCCGTTCAACCACCCGCGCCCCTGCAAGGCGCTGGAGCGGCTGAAGGAGGCCGCCAAGGGCACCGACAACCTCATGGCGGCCACCCTGGAGTGCGCCCGGGCCGGTGTCACGACCGGCGAGTGGGCGGGCGCGCTGCGCGAGGTGTTCGGCGAGTTCCGGGCGCCCACCGGGGTCTCCTCGGCTCCGGTCGCGGTGCCCGCCGAGGCCGGCTCGGCGATGGCCGGGGTGCGGGCGCGGGTGGACGCCACCGCCCGCGACCTGGGCACCGGCAAGCTCCGCTTCCTGGTCGGCAAGCCCGGCCTCGACGGGCACTCCAACGGCGCCGAGCAGATCGCCGTACGGGCCAGGGACGCCGGCTTCGAAGTGGTCTACCAGGGCATCCGGCTGACGCCCGAGCAGATCGTGGACGCCGCGCTCGCCGAGGACGTGCACGCGGTGGGACTGTCGATCCTGTCCGGATCGCACGCCCAGCTGGTCCCGGACGTCCTGGAACGCCTCCGTGTGGCCGGTGCCACAGATATACCCGTGATCGCCGGTGGCATCATCCCGAACGGTGATGCCGAGCAGCTCAGGGAAGCCGGAGTGGCCGCGGTCTTCACCCCGAAGGACTTCGACATCACCGGAATCATCGGCCGCATCGTCGACGAGATCCGCAAAGCGAACAAGCTCGACCCCCTGGAGGTCCCCGCATGACGACGCCCGTCAACCGTCTGCGCCCGCGGCGCTCGTGCCTCGCGGTGCCCGGCTCGAACCCCCGCTTCCTGGAGAAGGCGCAGGGGCTCCCGGCGGACCAGGTCTTCCTGGACCTGGAGGACGCGTGCGCCCCGCTCGCCAAGCCCGAGGCGCGCCACACCATCGTGAAGTTCCTCAACGAGGGCGACTGGACCGGCAAGACGCGGGTGGTGCGCGTCAACGACTGGACCACCGAGTGGACGTACCGTGACGTCGTGACCGTGGTCGAGGGCGCCGGGCCGAACCTCGACTGCATCATGCTGCCGAAGGTGCAGACGGCCCAGCAGGTCGTCGCCCTGGACCTGCTGCTCACCCAGATCGAGAAGACGATGGGCTTCGAGGTCGGCAGGATCGGCATCGAGGCGCAGATCGAGAACGCGCAGGGCCTCAACAACGTCAACGAGATCGCGCAGGCCTCCCCGCGGGTGGAGACCATCATCTTCGGCCCGGCCGACTTCATGGCGTCCATCAACATGAAGTCGCTGGTCGTGGGCGAGCAGCCGCCCGGCTACCCGGCGGACGCCTACCACTACATCCTGATGAGGATCCTGATGGCGGCCCGCGCCAACGACCTCCAGGCGATCGACGGCCCCTACCTCCAGATCCGCAACGTGGAGGGCTACCGCGAGGTCGCGCGGCGCGCCGCCGCGCTCGGCTTCGACGGCAAGTGGGTGCTGCACCCGGGCCAGGTCGAGGCGTCCAACGAGATCTTCTCGCCGTCGCAGGAGGACTACGACCACGCCGAGCTGATCCTGGACGCGTACGACTACTACACGTCCGAGGCGGGCGGCAGGAAGGGCTCCGCGATGCTCGGCGACGAGATGATCGACGAGGCCAGCCGCAAGATGGCGCTGGTCATCTCCGGCAAGGGCCGGGCCGCCGGCATGACCCGTACGTCGAAGTTCGAGATCCCGGAGGCCTGAGGGCGATGCAGTTCGGACGAACGTACGAGGAGTTCGAGGTCGGGGCGACGTACAAGCACTGGCCCGGAAAGACGGTCACGGAGTACGACGACCACCTGTTCTGTCTCCTCACCATGAACCACCACCCGCTCCACATGGACGCCAACTACGCCGAGAGGACGACGGACTTCGGCAAGAACGTGGTGGTCGGGAACTACATCTACTCCCTGCTGCTCGGCATGAGCGTGCCGGACGTCTCCGGCAAGGCGATCGCCAACCTGGAGATCGAGTCGCTCAAGCACGTGGCGCCGACCTTCCACGGCGACACCCTCTACGGCCAGACGACCGTGCTCGACAAGTGGCCCTCGAAGTCGAAGGACGACCGCGGGATCGTCCACGTCGAGACCAAGGGCTACAAGCAGGACGGCACGCTGGTGTGCGTCTTCCGCCGCAAGGTGATGGTGCCGACCGAGACGTACATCAAGGAGCGCGGCGGCGAACAGCCGGGCCGCCCGGAGCTCAGGGAGCAGGAGAAGTAGCCATGGCCCGTCTCGCCCAGACCGCCGGTCTGACCGACGTCCAGCAGGAGATCCTCTCCACCGTCCGCGACTTCGTGGACAAGGAGATCATCCCGGTCGCCACCGAGCTGGAGCACCGCGACGAATACCCGCAGGACATCGTCGACGGCCTGAAGGAACTCGGCCTGTTCGGCCTGATGATCCCCGAGGAGTACGGCGGCCTGGGCGAGTCGCTCCTGACGTACGCGCTGTGCGTCGAGGAGATCGCCCGCGGCTGGATGTCCGTCTCCGGCATCATCAACACGCACTTCATCGTCGCGTACATGCTCAAGCAGCACGGCACGCAGGAGCAGAAGGACCACTTCCTGCCGCGGATGGCGGCCGGCGACATCCGGGGCGCGTTCTCGATGTCGGAGCCGGCCCTCGGCTCGGACGTCTCCGCCATCACCTCGAAGGCGGTGAAGGACGGCGAGGAGTACGTCCTGAACGGCCAGAAGATGTGGCTGACGAACGGCGGCACGTCGTCCCTCGTGGCGGTCCTCGTGCGGAGTGACGAAGGCCACCCCGAGGGCACCGCCCCGCACAAGTCGATGACGACCTTCCTGGTGGAGAAGGAGCCCGGCTTCGGCGAGGTCCGCCCCGGCCTCACCATCCCGGGCAAGATCGACAAGATGGGCTACAAGGGCGTCGACACCACCGAGCTGATCATGGACGGGCTGCGGATTCCGGCCGATCGGGTGCTCGGCGGGGTCACCGGCCGAGGTTTTTACCAAATGATGGACGGAGTGGAGGTCGGCCGGGTCAACGTGGCGGCGCGGGGCTGCGGTGTCGCGCAGCGTGCGTTCGAACTGGGTGTCCGGTACGCCCAGCAGCGTCACACCTTCGGCAAGCCGATCGCCCAGCACCAGGCCATCCAGTTCAAGCTCGCGGAGATGGCCACCAAGGTCGAGGCCGCGCATGCCATGATGGTGAACGCCGCACGTAAAAAGGACTCCGGGGAGCGAAACGACCTGGAGGCCGGGATGGCGAAGTACCTCGCGTCCGAGTACTGCAAGGAGGTCGTCGAGGACGCCTTCCGCATCCACGGCGGCTACGGATTCTCCAAGGAGTACGAGATCGAGCGCCTCTACCGCGAGGCTCCGATGCTGCTGATCGGCGAGGGCACCGCCGAGATCCAGAAAATGATCATCGGCCGGAGGCTGCTCGAAGAGTATCGGTTCCAGGGCTGATTGTCCGGGTGCGGGGTGTTTTCTTCGAGAAGAAGATCACACCCCGTCAACGGTCTTCGGCCGCCGACTCGGTATCCTGGCTTGCCCAGTTGTGGCCCGCGACCGGTACGATCCGGGAAAGCCGCCGTCCCCGATTCCCGCGCGGCATCATCCGCTACGAAGGTCATCCATGCCCCACAGCCAAACCTCTGCACATCGAGACAGCCTGGCCGGCGTACGCCTCGCGCGCGGAGCATCGCCGTGGCTTCTCCCGACCGTCGCCACCGCAGCCGTCAGCCTCCTGCGTGCCCGTCGCTCCGGCGCCGCGAAGGCCGTCGCCGTGCCCGCCACCGCGCTCGCGGCGGGCATGCTGTGGTTCTTCCGCGACCCCGAGCGTGAGATCGCCCAGGGCCGCGTCATCTCTCCCGCCGACGGTGTGGTGCAGAGCATCATGCCGTGGAAGGACGGCCGGACCCGCGTCGCGATCTTCATGAGCCCGCTCAACGTCCATGTGAACCGGGCCCCGCTGTCCGGCACCGTGACGTCGGTGGAGCACATCCCCGGTGGCTTCGTTCCCGCCTTCAACAAGGAGAGCGAGAACAACGAGCGCGTAGTCTGGCATTTCGACACCGAACTCGGCGACATCGAGATGATCCAGATCGCCGGCGCGGTGGCCCGTCGCATCGTGCCCTACCTCCCGCGGGGCACGAAGGTCGAGCAGGGCGACCGCATCGGCCTGATCCGCTTCGGCTCGCGCGTCGACATCTACCTGCCCGAGGGCGTGGAGGTCGCGGTCGAGGTCGGTCAGAAGACGGTGGCTGGGGTGACTCGCATTGACCGTGATTGATCCGGAGACCCAGGCGGGCTGGGTGCCCGAGGCCGACGAGATCGGCGAGGACGAGGAGGAGATGCCCCTCTCTCTGCGCCTCTCGATAGCGGACACCCTCACGCTGGGCAACGCCACGTGCGGCTTCATGGCGGTGTACTTCACCACCACGGGCATCCTGATCCCGCACCTCACCGGGGACGACCAGTCGGCGGGCATGGCGCGGCACAGCGCCGCCACCGCGGTCATCCTCATGCTCTGCGCGGCGGTCTTCGACCTGTTCGACGGGCTCGTGGCGCGCAAGCTGCGCTCCTCGCCCATGGGCGCCGAGCTGGACAACCTCTCGGACCTGGTCAGCTTCGGCCTGGCCCCCGCGTACTTCGTGCTCGTCTACGGCATGGTGGCCGACGACGCGTACCAGAAGGTGGCCGCGGTCGGAGCGGTGGTCGTCCTGCTGGCGGTGGTGCTGCGGCTGGCCCGCTTCAGCTGCGTGACCCCGCCGAACGGCATGTTCCAGGGCATGCCCTCGCCGTTCGGCGCGCTCACGGTGGTCTCGATCGTGCTGCTGGAGCTGCCGTTCATCGCGACGCTGCTGGCGATCCTCGGCACGGCCTGGCTGATGGTGAGCCGGGTCGAGTACCCGAAGCCGCGCGGCCGCCTCGCCGGGGCGATGCTGTCCTGGATCGTGCTCTCGATGGGCCTCCTGGCGGCCTGGGCGTTCGACGCTCCCGGCGGCCAGCTGCTGCTCCAGACCGGCTGCGCGCTGCAGCTGGTGATGGGCGCGGTGATCCCGCTGTTCGCCACGGCGCGCCGGGTGAACAACATCCGTGACAACCGCCGCGAGGCGAGGACGGCGCAGCTGCCGTAACCACGAGGCGACAGGGCCCCGGACCGCGTGCGGTCCGGGGCCCTGCGTCGTTCCCGGGGCCTTGCCCCGGCTCCCCGCGGGTCCCGGGCGGGTCCCGCGGTTCCCCGCGAACCGCCCGGGTCCGCCGTGGATCAGGTCAGGAAGTCCGTGGCGATCCGCTCCGCGACCCGCTCCAGGATCGGGCCGGCCTCCGCGACGCACTTCGCGACGTCCGGTTCCACGGACGTCAGCGGGTAGGCGCGTCGGATCCCCGCCCGTCCGAGGTCGGCCGGTGCCAGGGCCAGGCGCCCGCACACCGCCACGACCTCCTTGCCCGCGGCCCGCGCGGCCGCGGCCACCCCCGCGGGTGCCTTGCCGTGCAGAGTCTGCTCGTCCAGCGAACCCTCACCGGTGACGACCAGCGTGGCCCCCTCCAGGGCGGGCGCGAAGCCGAGGACGTCGAGCATGACCTCGATGCCGGGCCGGAAGCGGGCGCCGAGCAGCAGCGCGCCGTAGCCGATGCCGCCGGCGGCCCCGGCGCCCGGCGCCATCGCGTACTCGGCCGCGCGCGGACCGGCCTCGGCCTCCAGGACCTTCGCGAAGTGCGCGAGCGCCGCGTCCAGGACCGCCACGTCGTCCGGCGAGGCGCCCTTCTGCGGGCCGTACACGGCCGGCGCGCCCGTGGGCCCGGTCAGCGGGTTGTCGACGTCGCTGGCGAGCACCAGGTCGACGGCGGACAGCCGCGGGTCCAGGCCGGACAGGTCCGCGCGGGCCACACCGGCCAGGCCGCCGCCGCCCGGCGCCACCGGCTCGCCGTCCCCGTCGAGGAACCGCGCGCCGAGCGCCGACAGCATGCCGGCGCCGCCGTCGGTGGTGGCGCTGCCTCCGACGCCGAACACGATCGTGCGGGCGCCCGCGTCCAGCGCGGCCCGCAGCAGCTCGCCGGAGCCGTAGGTGGAGGCCGTCAGGGGCGCGAAGACACCGGCGGGCAGCCGCTGCAGTCCGCTCGCCTCGGCCATCTCCACCACCGCGGTGTCACCGCGCAGCGCGAACGCGGCGGTGACCTCCTGTCCCAGCGGCCCGGCGACCACCCGCTCATGGCGTTCAAAACCGGCGGCCACGGCCGCGGCCACGGTGCCGTCCCCGCCGTCCGCGACGGGCAGCGCCGCGACCTCCAGGCCGGGCACGACCCGCCGGAGCCCCGCAGTGACCCGCTCGGCGACCTCCACGGCCGTCAGCGAGCCCTTGAACTTGTCCGCGGCGATGAGCACGCGCTGTGTCACCTGTATCCCCTTGCTCTCCGGGCCTCGCGCACGTCGAGGCCAGTCGCGCCGCTGCGACCTTAACCGGAGGAGAGCCTCGCCGTCATGCCCCGCCCGGAGCCCGGGACGGGCCTGGGAACCGCCTGGGAAATCGGGTACACCACAGCCATGGGCAACGACGGCACCCCCGGTCCGGACCTGGAAGACCGCGTGCTCGGCGGCTGGCTCGGCCGGATCGCGGGCAACATGCTCGGCAAGCCCGTCGAGCAGGGCGAGGTGTGGACCAGGGACCGCATCGACGGCTACCTGCGGCGGGCCGCCGCCCTGCCGCTCACCGACTACCTGCCCGAGCCCGCCGACGAGCGAGACGCCCTCGCGCTGCGCCCCGACTGGGACCGGTGCGTGCGCGGCCGGATCCACGGCAGCTGCCGCGACGACGACGTCGACTACGCGATCCTCGGCCTGGACCTCCTGGAGACCCACGGCTTCGGCTTCAGCACGGAGCAGGTCGGCGAGCTGTGGCTGCTCCGGCTGCCCTACCTGCAGACGTACACGGCGGAACGGGCCGCCTACCGCAATCTCGCGGACGGCCTCAAGCCGCCCCTGACCGCCACCTACGACAACCCCTACCAGGAGTGGATCGGCGCCCTGATACGCGCCGACATCTTCGGCTGGACCTGCCCGGACGCCCCGCGCCGGGCCGCCCTGCTGGCCCGCCGGGACGCCGTGCTCTCGCACACGGGGAACGGGGTCTACGGCGCGATGTGGGCCGCCGCGCTGATCTCGGCGGCCTTCACCGCGCCGACCGTGCGGCAGGCGATCGACAGCGCGCTCACCGTCGTACCGCCGAGCTGCCGTCTGGCGCGGACCGTGCGGCGGGTCGTCTCCCTGCACGAGACCCGGCTGAGCTGGGAGGACACCCTGAGCACCGTGTCCGAGGAGACCGCGGGCCTCGGCTGGATCCACACCGTCCCGAACGTGGCCGTGCTCACCGCGGGGCTGCTGTACGGCGACGGCGACTTCACCCGGACCCTCGCGCTCACCGTCCGCGGCGGCCTGGACACCGACTCCAACGGGGCGACCGCGGGTTCGGTGGCCGGCGTGCTGACCGGCGCGGCCGACATCCCCGGCCAGTGGAAGGACCCGCTGCGCGACACGGTCCGCAGCGCCGTGTTCGGCTTCGACGGGGCCCGCATCAGCGACCTCGCCGAACGCACCGCGCGGCTCGCCCGGACGAGCGCCGGCCCGGCCCTCGATACCCTTCCCGGGTGACCACGACTGACGCCTACGCCACGTACATCGCGGGCCTCCCCCGGATCCTCGCCGGGGCGGCCGCGCTCTTCCGGGACGCCGAGGGGCGGGTACTGCTCGTCGAGCCGAACTACCGCGAGGGCTGGGCGCTGCCCGGCGGGACCGTCGAGTCCGACGACGGGGAGACCCCGCGCCAGGGCGCCCGACGGGAGACCCTGGAGGAGATCGGCCTGGACCGGGAGATGGGCCGGCTGCTGGCGGTGGACTGGGTGCACGGGACCGCCCGCCCGCCGATCGTCGCCTACCTCTACGACGGCGGTGTCGTCACCGAGGCCGACCTGGCGGCGATCCGGCTCCAGGAGGAGGAACTGCTGTCCTGGCGGCTGGTCCCGCGCCCCGAGCTCACCACCTACCTGCCGGGCTCGCTCGGCCACCGCGTGCTGGCGGCCCTGGACGTACTGACCGAGGGCACGGGCACCGCGGAACTGGAGAACGGCCGGCGCGCGGGCTGACCGGGCCGCCCCGATAACCGTTCGCAGCCCGCGCCACGACCGCCCTACCCTCGAACACATGACCAAGCCCCTCGTCGCCGTCCTCAGCGGCGCCGGCATCTCGACCGACTCCGGGATCCCCGACTACCGCGGACCGGCCGGGCTGTGGCGCAGGGATCCCGAGGCCGAGAAGCTCGTGACGTACGAGTACTACATGGGCGACCCCGACATCCGGCGCCGGTCCTGGCGGATGCGGCGCGAGAGCCGCGCGCTCGGGGCCGAGCCGAACCGGGCGCACCACGCCGTCGTCGAGCTGGAGCGGGCCGGGACACCGGTGCGGGTGATCACGCAGAACGTGGACGGGCTGCACCAGCTCGCCGGGATGCCCGCCCGCAAGGTGCTCGAACTGCACGGTTCGGCCCGCAGCGTGGTGTGCACCAAGTGCGGGACGCGCGGGTCGATGGCGGACGCGCTCGCCCGTGTCGAGGCAGGCGAGGACGACCCGCCGTGCCTGGAGTGCGGGGGCGTCCTGAAGTCGGCGACCGTGATGTTCGGCGAGAACCTCGACCCGGTCGTCCTCGGCCAGGCCGCCGCCATCAGCAAGGCCTGCACCGTGTTCGTCGCCGTCGGCAGCAGTCTCCAGGTCCAGCCGGCCGCCGGCCTCGTCGGCGTCGCCGCCGACCACGGCGCCCGCCTGATCATCGTCAACGCCGAACCGACTCCCTACGACGACCGCGCCGACGAGGTCGTCCGCGAACCGATCGGCACCGCGCTGCCCCGGCTGCTGCGCGGCCTGGCGGACGACGGCGCCTGAGCGGCGCGAGGGGTGCCCGCCGCCCGCGCGCCCGAGGTCCCCGCGCCGGTCAGAAGAGGCCGGCGCCCCGCTCGAAGTCCAGCAGGCGCCGCTTGCGGGGCAGGCCGCCGCCGTAGCCGGTGAGACCGCCGTTCGCGCCGATGACGCGGTGGCAGGGGACGATGATGCCGATCGGGTTCCTGCCGTTGGCCAGGCCCACCGCCCGGGAGGCCTGCGGACTGCCGAGGGCGCCGGCCAGTTCGCCGTACGACCGGGTCTGCCCGTAGGGGATCAGACGGAGCTGTTCCCAGACGCTGCGCTGGAACGGGGTTCCGTCCAGGCGCAGTTCGAGGGTGAACTCCGTCAGGTCGCCCGCGAAGTAGCCGGCGAGCTGTTCCCCGGCCTCGGTGAAGAGGTCGTCGTCGCGGGTGCCGAAGTTCTCCTCGGGCGGGCGGTGGCGCTGGTCCTCCATGTACAGGCCGCACAGGACGCCGTCCTCGGCGACCAGTGTGAGGGGGCCGTAGGGGCTGTCGGTGACGGTGTGGTTCTTCACGGAGGAGTCCTTACACGGGCAGGAAGTTGATCGGATGCGAGTCGGTCGCCCACAGGTACTGGACCGCGTAGGCCCGCCAGGGGCGCCAGGCGGCCGCGCGCGCGGTGAGGGCGGCCGGGGTGCCCGGCAGGCCCAGTTCCAGGGCCGCGCGGCGGATGCCGAGGTCGGTGGGGAGGAAGGCGTCGGGGTCGCCGAGGGCGCGCATGGCGATGACGTCGACGGTCCAGGGGCCGAAGCCGGGGAGTTCGAGGAGTCCGGCGCGGGCCTCGGCCCAGTCGCTCTCCACTCCCAGGTGGAGGGTCCCGTCGGCGAGGCGGCCGACCAGGGTGGTGAAGGTGGTGCGCCGGCTGCGGGGCATCGCCAGGGTCTCGGGGTCGAGCCCGGCCAGCTCCGCGGGGGCCGGGAAGAGATGGGTGAGGCCGCCCTCGGGGTCCTCCACCGGGGTGCCGTGCGCGGTGACCAGGCGGGCCGCGTGGGTGCGGGCGGCGGCCGTGGAGACCTGCTGGCCGAGCACGGCGCGCACCGCGAACTCCGCCTCGTCGACCGTGCGGGGCACCCGGCGGCCCGGCGCCTTGTCCACCAGCGGAGCCAGCACGGGGTCGGTCCGCAGCTGGTCGTCGACCGCGACCGGGTCGGCGTCCAGGTCGAGCAGCCGCCGGCACCGGGCGATGGCGACGGGCAGGTCCCGCAGGTCGCTCAGGGCGAGCCGGCAGGCGATGTGGTCGGGCTTCGGGGTGAGGGCCGCGATGCCGTGGCCGTACGGCAGCCGCAGGGTCCGCCGGTAGGCGCCGTCCCGCCACTCCTCGACGCCGGGGACGGCGGTGGCCGCGAGATGGCCGAAGAGGTTGTCGGGGTTCAGGGGCGCGCGGAAGGGCAGCCGCAGCGACAGCGCTCCGGGAGCGGGGGCGGGGGCGGCCGGCGCGCTCTTCGGGGTTCGCGCGCGCAGCTCGGTCGGGGACAGCGCGAAGACCTCGCGGACGGTGTCGTTGAAGGTGCGGATCGAGGAGAATCCGGCCGCGAAGGCGATCTCCGCCATCGGCAGGCCGGTGGTCTCCACGAGCAGCCGGGCGGTCTGGGCGCGCTGGGCGCGGGCCAGGGCCAGTGGGCCGGCGCCGAGTTCGGCGAGGAGCTGGCGTTCGACCTGGCGGGGGCTGTAGCCGAGGCGGCCGGCCAGGCCGGGTACGCCCTCGCGGTCCACGACCCCGTCGGCGATCAGCCGCATCGCGCGGGCGACCAGGTCGGCGCGCTGGTTCCACTCCGGGGAGCCGGGGCTGGTGTCGGGGCGGCAGCGCTTGCAGGCCCGGAACCCGGCCTGCTGGCAGGCGGCCGCGCTCGGGTGGAACGTCATGTTCTCGGGCTTGGGCGGCACCACCGGGCAGCTGGGCCGGCAGTAGATGCGGGTGGTCAGGACGGCCGTGAAGAACCAGCCGTCGAACCGTGCGTCCTTGGACTGCACGGCTCGTACACAGTGCTCCCGGTCGAGTTTCGTCCCCTTCTGCATGGGTCCAGCATCGGCCACCGGGTGCGGCCGGTGCTGGCGGAAATCCGACACGTAGGTGCGCTGACCTGACGGCCGCGATGGCTACCCGCGGAAGTAGTGGTCCTGGTCGAGGTCGGCCGGCAGTCCCGGCCGCTCGGGCCGCCAGTCGTAGCGCTCGCGGGTCGCGGCACTGGACGTCGGGTTGTCGTTCACGGCGAAGCGGGTCATCCAGCCGAAGTGGCCGGCCGCCTCCTCCGGCGCGAGGGACACCACCGGCAGGCCCAGGCGGCGGCCGATGACCGCGGTGATGTCCCGCAGGGGTACGCCCTCCTCGGCCACGGCGTGCAGCACGGCACCGGCCGGGGCGTCCTCCAGGGCCTTGCGGAACAGGACGGCCGCGTCCAGGCGGTGCACGGCCGGCCAGCGGTTGGTGCCGTCTCCCGGGTGCGCGGCGACGCCCTTCTCGCGGGCGAGGCCGATCAGGAGCGGGACGAAGGCGTGGTCGCCCGCGCCGTGCACGGAGGCCGGCAGCCGGACCGCGCTGACCCGCACCCCGCGGCCGGCCAGGGCGAGGGCGGCCCGCTCGGACTCGGCGCGGTGCGCGCCGGGAGCCGCGGGGTCGGGTCCGTCCGTCTCGACGCCGAGGCGGCCCGGGGTGAGCAGGCCCGTCACGGAGCTGACCACCAGCGGGCGGCCGGAGCCGGCGAGGGCGTCGCCGAAGGCGGCCAGGGCCGCGAGTTCGGTGCGCAGGGCGCCGGGCATGTCGGAGAAGTCGTGGTGGAAGCCCGTGTGGATCACCCCGTCCGCCGCGGCGGCCGCGGCCCGCAGGCCGTCGGTGTCGTTCAGGTCGCCGCGGTGCGCCTGGGCTCCCGCCTCCTTCAGTGCCGCCTCGGCCGCGTCCGAGCGGGCCAGGCCGAGCACCTGGTGGCCGGCGGCGAGCAGGTCGCGGACGACGGCGCTGCCGATGAAGCCGGTGGCGCCGGTGACGAACACACGCATGACGAAATCACCTCACGGAGAGTGGATGTCAGGAACGGCTCCAGCCTGCGTCCGGCCCGGGGCCGGGGTCCAAGACCCGTTCCGCACCCGGTGATGACCGTACGGTCATGACCGCAGCCCACAGCGGCGGGAGTAGAGTCGACGGGTGCCCGAATCCTTCGTACCGCCGGTGGACCTGGAGCTGCGCCTGGTGCGCTACTTCACCGTCGTCGCCGACGAGCTGCACTTCGGCCGGGCCGCCGACGCGCTGCGGCTGGCGCAGCCGTCGCTGAGCCGGCAGATCCGGCGGCTGGAGCGGGAGCTGGGCGTCCCGCTGCTGGACCGCGGCCCTCGCGGCACCCGGCTCACCCAGGCCGGCGAGACCTTTCTGCCGCAGGCCAGGGAGTTGCTGCGCAGTGCCGCCCGAGCCGCCGCGAGCGCCCGTTCGGCCGCGGCCCACGGCCCGTTCACGGTCGGGTACACCACGCACCAGATCGTCACCCCGGCCGTCCGTGAGGTGCGGCGCCGCCACCCGGACGCCGACGTCCGCACCCTGCACGTGGACTGGAGCGAGCCGCGCGACGCGCTGCTCGACCACCGGGTCGACGTGCTGGTCACCCGGTTCCTGTTCGGCTCGGACGGCCTGGACGTGACGGTGCTGTACGACGAGCCGCGGGTGCTGCTGGTGCCGCTCGGCCACCGGCTGGCGGGCCGGGCGTCGGTCACCCTCGCCGACTTCGCCGACGAGCCGCTGCCCCGCTTCACCGGCGCGGACCGGTCCGGTGCGAATCCGCCGGGGCACACCAACCTGGGCGCCCTGGTGGACACGCTGGAGGACAAGCTGGAGCTGGTGGCGAGCGGCGAGGTGGTGTCGCTGGCACCGGCCGGGTTCCGGGGCAGCCTGCGCTCGGACATCGTCGCCGTACCGGTCGAGGACGCGGCCCCGGTCCAGGTGGTCCTGGCCGCACGCCCCGACGACCACCATCCCCTGCTGCCGGCGTTCCGCCGAGCGGCCAAGGCCTGCCTCCTCCCGCCCGGCACCGGCCGGACGGGAGAGCCGCAGGGGCGGGGAACGAGGGCCGGGGCCGAGTGACGGACGGTTGCCGGCGAGGCGGGCCGGTGCGAGCGGAGCCGACGGCCGGGGCCGGGTCACGGCCGTTTGCCCGTAGGCAGGTCTGGTGGGGCGGAGCCGAGCGGCGGGCCGGGTGAGAGACGGTTGCCGGTGAGGCGGGCCGGTGCGAGCGGAGCCGACGGCCGGGGCCGGGTCACGGCCGTTTGCCCGTAGGCAGGTCTGGTCGGGCGGAGCCGAGCGGCGGGCCGGGTGAGAGACGGTTGCCGGTGAGGCGGGCCGGTGCGAGCGGAGCCGACGGCCGGGGCCGGGTCACGGCCGGTTGCCCGTAGGCGGGCCTGGTGGGGGCGGAGCCGAGCGGCGGGGCCGGGCCACGGGGCGGGTGCCCGGAGGTGGGCTAGGTATGGGGCGGAGGCGCCGGAGGGCGTGGCTGTTCGCGGTGTGCCGGGTCACGGCCGCCCCGTGCGTCGGCGCGGGCGCCCGTGGCCGGCGCCGAGCCCGGCACGCGCCACCGTGCCGCGCCCGGTGCCGGGACGGTCGCCCGGCCCCGGCAGGGATTCGCCTCCACGCTCAGGGCAGCTGCGCGGCGAACGCCTCGTAGGCCCGCTCGTCGAAGAGGACGAACCTGACCTCCTCGACGGCCGTGTCCGCCTCGCGGACGGTCGTCACGGCGATCCGGGCGCCGTCGTCGAGCGGCCAGCCGTAGATCCCGGTGGAGACGGCCGGGAACGCGACCGTGCGGGCGCCGAGTTCGTCGGCGCGCCGGAGGGACTCGCGGTAGCAGGAGGCCAGTTGCCCGGAGCGGTCCTCGCCGCGGGAGTGGACGGGACCGACGGTGTGGATGACCCACCGGGCGTCGAGCTCGCCGGCGGTGGTGGCGACGGCCTGGCCGGTGGGCAGGCCCTTGCCGTAGTGGCCGGCGCGCAGCTTGCGGCACTCCTCAAGGATCGCGGGGCCGCCGCGCCGGTGGATGGCGCCGTCGACGCCTCCGCCGCCGAGCAGCGAGGAATTGGCCGCGTTGACGATCGCGTCGGCGGTCTGCCGGGTGATGTCGCCCTGGACGAGCGTGATGCGGGTCATGTCTGTCTCAGCCTCCTCCAGACGGCCTTGGCCGCGTTGTGCCCGGACATTCCGTGTACCCCGGGGCCGGGCGGGGTGGCGGACGAGCAGATGAAGACTGCCGGGTGCGGGGTGCCGTAAGGGAACAGGGAGAGCTTGGGGCGCAGCAGGATCTGCAGCCCGGAGACGGCGCCGGTGCCGATGTCGCCGCCGACGTAGTTGGCGTTGCGGGCGGCGAGTTCGGCCGGTCCCGCGGTGGCGCGGGCCAGTACGAGGTCGCGGAATCCCGGTGCGAAGCGCTCCAGTTGACGTTCCATCACGTCGGTGAGGTCGCCGCTCCAGCCGCTCGGCACGTGGGCGTAGGCCCAGAAGACCTGCTTGCCCTCGGGCGCGCGGGAGGGGTCCACGACACCGGGCTGCACGGTGATCATGAACGGCCGGTCCGGGGCGCGGCCCTGGCGGGAGGCGGCGCGCAGCGCGGCGCCGATCTCCGCGCTGTCCGCGCCGATCTGCACGGTCCCGGCACGGCGGGCCTCGGGGGCCGTCCAGGGGACCGGGCCGTCCAGCGCGTAGTCGATCTTGAAGACGCCCGGACCGTACCGGTAGCCCTGGTAGTAGTTGCCGAGGCCCGCGATGCGGGCGAGGGCGGTCGGCGAGGTGTCGAAGACGTAGGACCGCGCGGGCGGCAGGTCGTCCAGGCGCTTGACCTCGTAGTCGGTGTGGACGGCGCCACCGAGGTCTTCGAGGTACGCGGCGAGGGCGTCGGAGATGGCCTGGGAACCGCCGCGGGCCACCGGCCAGCCGCGGGCGTGCGCGGCGAGCGCGAAGACCAGGCCGACGGCACCGGTCGCGAAGCCGCTGAGCGGGGCCATCACGTGCGCGACGAGCCCGGCGAAGAGGGTCCTGGCCCGCTCCTCGCGGAAGCGGCGCAGCAGCAGGGCGGCGGGCGGCAGCCCGGCCAGGCCGAAGCGCGCGAGGGTGACCGGGTCGCGGGGCAGCGCGGTCAGCGGGAGGGACATGAAGTCCCGGGCCAGAGTGTCCCACTTGGGCAGGAAGGGCTCGACCAGCCTGCGGTAGGTGCCCGCGTCGCGGGGCCCGAAGGAGGCCGCCGTCTCGGCGACCGAGCGGGCCAGTACGGCGGCCCGGCCGTCGGGGAACGGATGGGCCATCGGCAGCTCCGGGTGGAGCCACTCCAGGCCGTAGCGCTCCAGGGGCAGGGCGCGGAAGGCCGGCGAGTTGACGCCGAGCGGGTGCGCCGCGGAGCACGGGTCGTGGCGGAAGCCCGGCAGCGTCAGTTCCTCGGTGCGGGCACCGCCGCCCACCGTGCCGCGGGCCTCGAAGACCGCGACGGAGAACCCGCGCCGGGCCAGCTCCACGGCGGCCGTCAGGCCGTTCGGTCCCGCCCCCACCACGACCGCATCGAGCATCGACGGCACCTTCGCACCCCTTCGTCAGCCGATTGGCCACTCGGGTTCAGGATATGCCGCAGGACTGACACCGCCCCCGTCCGGGGCTACCAGTGCGGGTTCCGCAGCAGGTCCAGCACCCGCTGCGCGGTGGCGGCGTCGCGGGCCGCGGTGAACGGCAGGACGTTGTCGCCGGTGATCCGGAACGGCTCGCCGGCGAGCGTGCGGTGGGCGCCGCCCGCCTCCTCGACGAGGAGCAGCCCGGCCGCGTGGTCCCAGGCCGCCTCCCAGGAGAACGCCGTCGCGTCCAACTCGCCGCGCGCGACGGCGAGGTACTCCAGGCCCGCGGAGCCGCAGGCGCGCGGGGCGACGCCGTCGACCCACAGGGCGGACAGGGCGCGCTTCTGCGCGTCCGTGGTGTAGTCCGGGTGGGAGGTGGCGATCCGCAGGTCACGGCCCGCGGCGGGCGGCCCGGCGTGCAGCCGTACGCCGTCCAGGAAGGCGCCCTTGCCCCGCACCGCGGTGGCGAGTTGCTCGCGGACGGGCGCGTAGGTCCAGGAGGCCAGCAGGGCGCCGCGGTGGGCGAGCGCGACCAGGGTGCAGAAGCCGTCCTCACCGCGCACGAACTGGCGGGTGCCGTCGACCGGGTCGACTATCCACACCGGTGCGTCGCCCTGGAGCGCCCCGTAGGTCTCCGGGTCCGCGTGCACCGCTTCCTCGCCGACCACGACGGAGCCCGGCAGCAGGGCGCCGAGCGCTCCGGTGAGGTACTTCTCGGCGAGCCGGTCGGCGTCCGTCACCAGGTCGTGGGGCCCGCTCTTCTGGTCGACCTCGTGGTCGGCGAGCCGCCGCCAGCGGGGCAGGATCTCGGTCCGGGCGGCCTTGCGGACGGCGTCCTCGACGTCGCCGGCGTGCTGGTGGAGAAACTCGTCGATGGTCTCCGTTGCTTCGATCATGTGCCCCATGAGAGCACGTGTCACTGACAATCCCCCCCACTCGGGTGTACGTGATCTGGAATACGGACGAACAACCGGTGCCGGCGATCAGCGGGCCGCCGGCCGGCCCCGCCGGGTCAGCGCCCGACCGCGTAGCCCTGCATGCCGCGCGGGTTCGCCGCCGCCGACAGGATGCCGGTCTCCGGGTCCCGGGCCACCGCGCACAGTCGGCCCTCCGACCAGCCCGGCCCGACCGTCACGTCGTGGCCGCGCCGCCGCAGCTCCTCCACCACGCCGGGATCCGTGCGCGACTCGACGGTCACGCTGCCGGGGCGGCGCCCGCGCGGGTGGAAGGAGCTGGGGAAACTGTCGTTGTGCCAGTTCGGGGCGTCGATGGCGCCCTGGAGGTCGAGGCCGCCGCGCACCTGTCCGCGCAGCGCGACGGCGAGGAAGAAGTGCAGCTGCCACTGGTCCTGCTGGTCGCCGCCCGGCGTGCCGAAGGCCAGCACCGGGACCCCGTCGCGCAGGGCCAGGGACGGGGTGAGCGTGGTGCGGGGGCGGCGGCCGGGGGTGAGGGAGTTCGGCAGGCCCTCCTCCAGCCAGGTCATCTGGAGCCGGGTGCCGAGCGGGAAGCCGAGTTCGGGGACGACCGGGTTGGACTGCAGCCAGCCGCCGCTGGGCGTCGCGGCCACCATGTTGCCCCAGCGGTCGACGACGTCCAGGTGGCAGGTGTCGCCCCGGGTGGTGCCGTCGGCGGCGACCTGCGCGACCGTGGGCTCGCCGCCGCCCAGCGGGTCGAAGGCGGTGCTCCGCGCGGCCTCCACGCGCGCGTGGGCGGGCAGCCTGGGCACGCGGCCGCCGGGGCTGCCGGGCCGCAGCTCGTCGGAGGCCTTGGCGCCGACGAGGTGGCGCCGCCGCGCGTTGTAGTCGTCCGAGAGCAGTTCGGCCAGCGGTACCTCGGCGGCGTCCCCGTACCAGGCCTCCCGGTCGGCCATGGCGAGCTTGCAGCCCTCGACCAGCAGGTGCAGGTAGTCCGCGGAGCCGTACTCGGGCAGTTCGGGCGGCAGCAGGGCCAGCTGCTGGAGGAAGGCCGGGCCCTGGCTCCAGGGGCCGGCCTTGCACACGGTCCAGCCGTTCCAGTCGTACGACACCGGCGGCTCGTAGCCGGCCGACCAGCCGGCCAGGTCGTCGGCGGTGAGGGTGCCGGTGTGCCGCTCGCCGCTGGTGTCCATGGTGGGCCGGGCCGCCTGCCGGACCAGGGCCTCGGCGATGAAGCCGGTGCGCCACACCTCGCGAGCCGCGTCGATGCGTGCCTCCCGGTCCCCGGCGCCCGCGGTCTCGGCGAGCAGCCGCCGCCAGGTGGCGGCGAGGGCCGGGTTGCGCAGCAGCTCGCCGGGCCGGGGCGGACGGCCGCCGGGCAGATACAGCTCCGCCGACGAGGTCCACTCGGTCTCGAACAGCCCGCGTACGCTCGCCACGGTCGCGCCGACGTTCTCCACGGGCGGGTGTCCGTGCTCGGCGTACCCGACGGCGTACGCCAGGATCTCGTCCAGCGGCTTGGTGCCGTGGTCGCGCAGCAGGAGCAGCCAGGCGTCGAAGGCGCCGGGGACGGCGGCGGCCAGCGGTCCGGTGCCGGGCACCAGGTCCAGGCCGAGCCCCCGGTAGTGGGCCACGGTGGCGCCGGCCGGGGCCACGCCCTGCCCGCACAGCACCCGTACCTCGCCGCCGGCCGGGGCGAGCAGGATCGGCACCTCGCCGGCCGGTCCGTTCAGGTGCGGCTCGACCACGTGCAGCACGAAGGCGCCCGCCACGGCCGCGTCGTAGGCGTTGCCGCCGTTCTCCAGGACCGCCATCGCCGACTGGGAGGCCAGCCAGTGCGTGGAGGACGCCATCCCGAAGGTTCCCTGGAGCGTGGGCCGGGTGGTGAAGGACATCTCTCACCTCGGTGGGTGTGCGTGGGCCGGACCGGGCGCCTGCAGACTACCCAGCGGGGCCCCGGGTGGGACCCGTCACGTCCAGGTCGGCCCGCATGGCGGCCCGGGTGTCCGACAGGTCCCGCCAGCCCTGTGCGATCACCGTGCGGACGCTGTCCGGGTCGTCGCCGTCCCGGCCCCGGTCGCGGGTGACGCGGGCCAGGCTGCCGTAGACCGAGCCCAGTCCCCGGTCGACCTTCCGCACCTCGGCCAGCACCGTGTCCGGCACGATCATCTGGGCCTCGGCGTAGCTGCGGCGGTACTCGACCCGGGCGGTCTCCACCGCGTCCAGGGACTCCCCGGGGTCGCCTCCGTCGCGCAGGACGTGCGCGTGGTCGTTGAGCGTCGCCAGGTAGTGGCGGGCCGACGCGTTGAACGCCGTGTAGGCCGCCTGCCGGGCCTCACGTCCCGACTGCCGCCGCTCGTCGGCGCGTTCGGCCCTCCGGGCGCGCTCGACGCGGTCCCACTCCTCGCGCCGCAGGGCGTCCGCCCGGCGCTGGGTCAGCCAGGCGGAGCCGAGTGTGCCGGCCACGCCGACCAGTGCCGCCAGCAGGCCCGTCACCGCCGAGTCCATCGTGCCTCTCCCCCGTGCCGCCCGTCGCGTTCAGTGTCCCTGGCAGGCGAAGGCCGCCCACATCTCCAGAGCCGAAGGATCCCCGTCGTGGAGTATGTCCGCGACGGTGCGGGGCATGTCGCCGGGGACGGGGCGATCCGGGTCGAGCAGCCACAACTGTGCCTGGCGCAGGGCCTGTACGGGGGTGGCGCCGGTGCGCAGACGGTCGTGGAAGACGTACATCATCAGGCCCGTCAGCCCGTCCGGGACCTCCCACCGCGAGCCGACGACCGCGGTCGCTCCGGCGGCGAGGAACGCCGTGGAGAGCGTGAGCGACTCGTCGAAGTCGCCGGTGGTGTGGTCGCTGACGCAGGCGTCGAGCACGACCAGGCCGCCGGGCGCCCCGGGCGGGCGGCCGCGGGCCTGGCGCAGGATCTCGCGGACGGGCAGCCGTCCCGGACCGCCGTCCGGCGGCGCGGCGAGCAGCAGGCACGCGTCCAGCGGGGAGGTGCCCGACGGACGGGCGTGGCAGGCGAGATGGAGCACCGAGGCGCCCGTTCCGGCCGCGGCCGGCAGTGCGGCCAGGACCTCGGCGGGCGTGCCGGGACCGGCCGCCCGGCGCACCTTGCCGAGGAGCCGGCCCGAGGGATAGAACGCGGCGTGGATCTGCCGGGCCTCGGTGGTGGCGCCCGGCAGCGTGCCGTCGGGGTTGCCGACGATCACCGGGCGGGCGTCGAACGGCAGGCGCGGGCGGCCCAGCACCTCGTGGAGCTGGCGGGCCGAGGCCGCGTACGACAGGGTCAGGCGCTCCAGCGCGCGCACCGGCCGTCCGCCGTCGCGCAGACCGCTGCTGAGCAGCGCCGCGTGCCAGGGGATGCCGCCGAGGTCGCCGAACGGGACCAGGACGAGGTGCGGTTCGGAGCCCGCGGCCCGGACGAGGGGTGAGCGCAGGAGCGGGGCCATCACCACCGGGCCCGCCCAGTCGCAGAGTTCGGTGAGCGCGGAGCGCCAGCGGGCGTGCGCGGCCCGGTGGACGTCCGGGTCGGTGGAGGTGTCCAGGGCCTCCTGGCGGCTGTGGTGGGCCGCCCGGTAGGTGCTCAGGACGTCCAGGCCGTCGCGCCTGAGCAGGCCGAACTCGACGGTGTCCACGCGGGATTCGCGGGTCACCAGCACCGCCGTGCCCGCGTTGTCGCCGCCCGGCGGGAGCAGGTAGACCAGCGCGTGCGCGCCGGCCGTGCGCAGCGCGGCGGCGATCTCGTCGACGGTGGGCGGGGTCATCAGGGCCGTGCCCGCCCGGGAGCGGGCCAGCGCGGTGACCGTGCGCCTGCGGAGGTCGTCGGGGAGCGGGATCTCGGCGCCCTCGCCGAGGGAGCCGAGCAGTGAGCCGGGGCCGTCGAGCAGCGCCGCCAGGTCGATCGGGGCCGGTGCCCCGCGGCTGCCGCCGCCCTCCCACTCCTGCGCGAGGTCCGCCCGGCCCGCCTCCCGCAGCAGCGCGGGCACGTCGGCGGTGGTCGTGGAGGCGTGCAGCACCTGCCCGCGTCCCAGCTCCAGGGCCTCGACGGCGGCGGCCAGATCGCCGTCCGCCAGACACCAGCGGGCGATGTGCAGCGCCCGGTCGGCGGCGCTGCGGGCCACCTGGAGGGCGGGTTCGGCGGCGGCCTGGAGCAGCACGACGGTGGCCGCCTCGCGCAGCCCGGCGATGCCCGTGCGCCGCCCGTCCGCCGCGTCCCCCGGGGCCGAGCGCAGCCGCAGGGAGTCGGCGAGGACGTTGGTGAGCTGGGCGCCGACCGGGGAAGGCGGCCGGTCGGCGAGCAGGTCGCGGGCCGACCGGGCCACCTCGACGGCCCGGTCGGCGTCGGCGGGGACCCGCCCGTGCAGGAACCGGCCGTGGTGCAGCATCGCGGTCAACGCGGCGGCCCTGAGGCCCTCCTGGCTGTCCGGCGGCACGGCGTCGAGGACGTCCCCGAGCATTGTCGCGGCCGACTCGACGCCTCGTCCGTTGTAGGGCGAGAACGACGTCATCAGCAGCGCGCCCGCCGTGCGCAGCAGCAGCCGGGGCCGTTCGGGATGGTCCTCGGGCAGGGCGTCCACGGTCTCCGACAGGAGGACCAGGCCCTCCATGCGGTCCCGCAGGCCGCCGCCGTGGAAGGACCACACCATCAGCATCAGGCCGAAGTCCGCGTCGACCGTGAGGCGTTCGGGGTCGTCCTCGGCGAAGGAGTCCCGCAGCCGGCGCATCGACTCCACGGCCGCCGCCGTTCCCGGTCCCGAGCGGGAGGCGACGGCGAACATGAACTGGAGCTGCGCCAGGCCGTGTTCGAGATGCGGCCGGTCCCGTTCGATCAGGTACAGGTCGATCGGCGCGCCGGTGTCGCCGCCGTCCAGGACGGCGCCGACCTCCTGCATGTAGCGGACCGCGGTCTCCAGGTCCTGGAGGTCGCCGCCCGTCTGGTAGCGCTGGTAGAGGCTGACGGCCAGGTTCTGGAGGTAGACGACCCGGTTCACGTCGTCAAGCGCGGTCTGCCGGAACGCCATGGTGAGATGGCGGATCGCCCCGTCCAGGTCGTCGGCGGAGTTGGACAGCGCGTGCCGCTGGCTGAGCGCGGCGGCGTAGGCGCCGTGCGCCTGCGAACCGAAGCCCGGGGAGTGCGAGGGCACCCGCATCGACTCGTTGAGCAGCGCGATGGTCCGGTCGACGCCTTCGAGGTCGGCGCGGCCCCGGTCGTCGCGGACGATCGCCGCGTGGGCGAGCTGGTTGAGCAGGTCGCTGCGCATCGGGTCGTCGGCCGGGTACAGCTCGACGGCGCGTTCCAGATGGCGCAGGGCCTCGTCGTTGTCGTACCGCTCGGGATGGCGTTCGCGCAGGGAGTTCAGGAGGCAGCCGAGGACGGCGTGGGTCGGCGGGCGTCTGGCGTCGTCCTCGGGGAGGGTGTCGAGCGCCTCCCGGAGCAGCCCGACCGCCTCCTCGTTCTCCGCGGTGGGCGCCGTGCCCGGGCCGGCCGACTCGTCCCGTTCCGCGAGCGCCGCGCCGAGCATCGAGGTCGCCTGGGCGTGGTAGGGGCTCGCGGGATCGAGCAGCCGGTACAGGTCGCGCAGCCGCGCGAGATAGGCGGTACGGTCCGCGGGCGCGACCCGGCCGTCGCCGCGTTCGCGGTAGACGTCGACGAGGTGGGCGGCGGCGAAGATGCGGGAACCGTGCTCCTCCGGCAGCGTCGCGGCCAGCAGTTCCAGGTGCGGATGGGCGCGCTCGGGGGTGTCGGAGTGGTCCAGGAAGAGCCTGGCCAGCCGGACCCGGGCCTCGGTCTCGATCTCGTCGGCCTCGTCCGCGAAGGAGCCTCCGCCGTGCGCCGCGGGCTCCCACCCGGACGGCCTCAGGTCCGCCAGCAGCGCTTCCAGCGCGGTGGCCGCGTCCCGGAGGTCGCCGGGGATCCGGTCGCGGTCGTAGCGGTCGGCGAGCGCGCAGCCGTGGCTGACGAGGAGACCGGGGTGGACGTCGTCGCCGAGCAGCGGCAGCCCGTCGCCGAAGGCGGCGAGCGCCTCGTCGAGATCGTCAGCGCGAACGCCGCCCGTGTCCGGATCGACCGGACCGTCGGCCCCCGCCTCTCGGCCCTGACCGGCACCGGGACCCCGGCCACTCCCCGCTCGGGCCGGGTCCTCGGCGGGCTCCTCGGGCGGGGGTGTGTCCTCGTACCGGGCGTGCAGCAGCAGGCCCAGGCGGACGCAGGCGGTGGCGTACTCCTCCGTGTCCCCGGGCAGGGTCGCGCGGGCCAGCGCGAGGAGGGGCGCGGCCCGGTCGCGCAGGTCCTGGGGGTCCTGGACTCCGTACGCGTCGGCGTGGCCCGCCACCGCCTGCCAGTAGCCCACGGACAGGGTGAGGCCGAGCAGGAACCGCGCGCGGGCCAGGGCCGCCGGGTCGGCCCGGGCGCCCTGGTCCTCCAGGAGGCCGCGGGCGCTCAGCAGGATGTCGCGGCAGCGCCGCCAGGAGTCGCCGGCCTCCTCCGGCCGGTCCTGCTCGTCGTGCCGGGCGAGCAGGTCCACCGCCTCGTCGAGGAGGTCGAGCGCCTCGGCGCCGGCGGCCGTCATCGCGCGGCGCGCCGGGTCCGGCGCACCGCGAAGCCCGCGGCGTAGACGCTGAGCGGCAGCGCGAGCAGCAGCGCGGCCCAGAAGGCCCCGTGTCCCCAGGTCTCGGCGAACGCGCCGAAGAGGTCCGGTGCCACGGGCACGCTGAGCGCGCGGGCGGGCTCCACGGGCGGTGGCCACAGGCCGAGCACGAGCACCGCGGTCGCCGCCCAGCCCAGTACGCGGCGGGCGACCGCCGGTGAGGCGAGCGCGGCCAGCACGCAGACGGCCGCGCAGGCCAGGACGTACTGCGACTGGTAGGAGGCGCCCTGCTGTCCGGTCCCCCAGGAGGCGGCCGTCCGGTGGTCGCCGTCGAGCGCGACCCGGACCTCCACCGCCGCCCACAGCGAGGTGACCAGCATCAGCAGGGCGGACACGGCGAACAGCGCGCGGTCTCGGGTGCCGCGGGAACCGGTGCGCCAGCGCGTCGGATTCTCGTACGGCCGCCTCGGCAGCCCGGCCGCGGCCCGGCGCTGCTCGGCCCGTTCCCGTCGCAGCCGGGACTGCTCCTGCTCGGCGGCGCGGGCCAGGCCGAGCTGCCTGCGGGCCAGGACCATCAGCACCACGCAGACCAGCGGGACGAGCAGCAGGGCGGTGACACCGTTCCAGCTCTTCCAGCCGCCCAGGAAGTACCGCATCCGCTCGGCCGCCCAGCCGGGAGCGTGCAGCGGACCCAGCGGGGGCAGGTCGGGGCGCGCGTAACCGGCGTACGCCGCCACGGCCGCGCCCGCGGCCAGCAGCCATCCGGAGATCCGGCCGGTGGCCGCGGCGAACGCCACCGCGCCGGCCAGGGCCACCGCGCACAGCCCGGTCTGGGCCGCGGAGGCGAGGTCGGCGGCGTGGGCGAGCGGGGCGACGAGCCGGTCGGCGGGGTCGAGGGCCTCGCCGCCGAGCCCGCTGTCGTGCACGGAGCGGAGCATCGCGCCGGACCAGATCAGCAGCCAGAACGCCAGGAACAGGGCGACGCCGGCGGCCAGTCGGCGGGCCAGCGGGCGCCAGGCCGTGGACCACCATTCGGTGAGGGTGACCGTGTGGTCCCGCCCGATCTCGTCGGCGCGCAGCGCCCTGGGCAGCAGGACGGCCGCCGCGACCAGGTCGGCCCGTCCGGGCACCGTGCGCACGTCACCGGCGGCCGCCCGGCGGTGCAGTTCCGCCCAGCGCCGCAGGAAACCGGCGTCCGCGGCGCGGGCGCGCGCCAGTGCGCCCAGCCGATGGCGTACGGCGCCCAGGCGGGCCAGCGCGGCGAGCAGGCCCACCGGGGCCTTCGCGAGGAACGTGGCGAGCAGGCCGGGCAGCCCCGCGAGCGGCAGCAGGGCCCGCCCGCGCTGTTCCGGGTGCACGATGAGCGCGGCGGCCAGGCCGTAGGCGGCGTCCGTCTCGCGCCGGTCGAGGCTGCCGCCGGCGCCGCCGTCGTTGCCGGTGCGCCGGCCCAGCGTGCGGGCCCGGGCGCGCACGTCCTCGAGCGTGGCGGGCAGTTGCTCGGCCAGCGTGAGCAGCACCTCGCAGCGCCCCTCGGGGCAGTCGTCGTGCGCGCAGTGGAAGCCGGCCGCCACGGTCGGCACGTCGGCCTTCAGGAGTTCGTCGACGAAGGCGACCGCGCCCTGTCCCTGGGCGATCCGCGCGATGCCGTCGGCGTCCACGCGCCGGCCCCGGTACTGCGGTGTCGCGGTCGGCGCGAACACGGCGACGAAGGCCAGCGCGGCCACCGCGGCGCGGACCGGCCGGTCGGGTCCGCGGTTCAGAGCGAGCAGCTGCCCGCGGTCGTACGAGGTGTCCCTGAGGTCGTCGCGCAGCCAGGTCGCCAGCCGCTGGCCGCCGTCGGCGACGAGCCAGTCGGCCGCCTCCTGGGAGTGCCGGGCCATGGCCGCGGCCAGGCTCTCGGCCTCGTGGTGGGCGGTGCCGCGGAAGGTGATGGGGCTGTTGGCGTGCCGGGCGGCGGCGGGTGCGTCCGGGGCGGCGGGACGGACCACCTCCGGGGTCTCGCCCTTGAGCCAGCGGCGCACCTCGGCGGCGGTCCAGCGGTCGTCGGGGTCCTTGGTGAGCAGGCCCTGGAGCAGCAGGTTCTGCCGCGCGTCGGTGACGGCGGACAGGTCGACCTCGTGGTTGACGATCAGGGCGCGGGTCCACGCCTCGTCGGTGATGCGGGCGTCGTCGCCGAGGACGTACAGCGGGCGCCCGGTGAAGACCTGGTACAGGACGAGTCCGACGGTCCACCACGGGGTGGCCCGGAGGTTCTGGTTCACGATCTGCTCGGGCGCCATGTAGAGCGCGGTGATCTGGAAGTCGCGGTAGCTCTGGCTGGCGGTGAACCTGGCCACTCCCCCGAAGTCCGCCACGACGAGCTGGAACCGGTCGTCGTTGTCCTTCCTGGTGCCGCCGTGGCTCTGCCGGACGAGGATGTTGGCGGGCTTGAGGTCCAGCGGGTTGCGGTCGATCCGCGTCTGCCAGAAGTCGAGCAGGTCGGCGAGTTCGCGCACGGTCCTTTCGGTCTGGGCCCGTTCCTCGCGCGGTCTGCCGTCCCGCAGGCGGCGGGCGAGGTGGTCCTCCAGGGTGGTCGGCAGGTACTCCATCGCGACCCATCCGCACACCGTGCCGCCGATCGCGATGTCGCCGAACTCGTGGAGGGCGGGGACGTGCCGGCGGAAGTCGGGGGCCGCGAGGTGTTCGAGGGTGTCCAGGTCCATGGCCTGGCCCGGGTGGGCGATCTTCACCGCCGCGTCGGCGCCGTCGGCGAGCCTGCGCACGTGCCAGACCGTGCCCTCGCTGCCCGCGCCCGCGATGCCGTGCGGCTCGTAGCGGTCGCGGAGCGCCTCGGGGAACTCGGCGTGGGCGGTGGCGGGATCGCGCCGGGTGGGCGGGTCGGTGGGACGGGCGGGACGTGTCCGGGCCTGCGAGGAGGAGCCCGCGTCCGCGGCCCGCGGTGGGTGCGGCGGGGCACCGGGCGGTGCGGGGTCCGGGCGCTGGACGCGGGTCGGCGGGCTCGGTGGACCGGCCGCTGCGGCTGCGGGGTTCGCGGGCTCGTCGTGGCCCGGATCAGGGCGCTGCACCCGTGTCGGCGGGCTCTGCGGAGCCTGATCCTGCCGCTGGATCCGCGTCCGCGGGCTCGGCGGGGCCGGCTCGGGCCGCTTCTGTCTGCGGGTCGGCGGGCTCGCGGGGGTGCGCGGCGGGCCGGTGGGGCCCGCGGGTTCCTCGGTCGGGTTGTCGGCCATGCGGAGTCCTCGACGGTTCCTGGTGCCCGGCCCGGAGGCGGGCGTCGGACGGATGGCGGCGGTGCGGGCGGTGCGGTGGCCGGTGCGGTGGCGGCGGGCGGATCACGTCACCGCGGCGCGCCGTACTCGTCCAGTTCCACGAGGGGTACGTCCACGTCGTCGGCCAGCCGCAGGCGGTGGCCGCCCGGCCAGAGCTGGACGGGCCGGGTGACGGGCCGTTCGTCGACGTACGTGCCGTTGACCGAGCCCAGGTCGGTGACGTAGAGCCGGCCCGCGCGCCAGGTCAGTTCGGCGTGCCGGCGGGAGAGCTGGTCGAGCGCGGCCAGGTCCGTGACGTGGGCGCAGTCTGCGGCGTCCCGTCCCAGCCGCGTGGGCCCCTGGCCCTCGGCGCGTACGGGGACGAGGGCACCGGCGAGCACGAGGGCGAGGCAGGGCGCGGCGGACGGGGGCTGCCGGGCGGGCGGTGCCGTGGTCCCCTCGCGCGGCTCGCGGGGGTCCGGCCGGGCCGACGGCCGGGCGGGGCGGTCACGGGGCCGGTCGGCGAGCGCCTCGGGCCGGGCGTCCGCGACACCGTCCGCGTCCGCGTCCGTGCCGGGACGCGGTCCGGAGCCGTCCGGCGCACCGGTCCGCGGCGCGTCGTCCGGTTCCGCGGTCACGTAGACCCGTTCGGGAACGAGCCGTTCCCACTGGTGAACCGCGCAGAAGCCGCGCCGGTCCGAGGACGGGCACTCGTCCGGGGTCACCGGGCAGCGGTAGCGGATGGTCACGGTCGCCATGTGTTCTCCCCGAAGGTCACCCCTCGTGCGGACAGGTCGCGCTCCAGGGCGCTGAGTTCACCGGGGCGCGGTACGCCGATGATGTGCACGGCCCGGCCGGTGACCTGGATCTGGAGTTCCGGCCGGTCGGCCGTGCGGTGCAGATGGGGGCCGTACCGGCGGGTGCCGAGCGACGTGCGCGGGGTCAGGTTCTGGTTGGCGGAGCCGCGCCACACCAGCGCGGTCGGTTCGCCGGCCCGGTACCGTCCGGTGACGACGGCGTCCGCACGGTCGAGCACGGCCGTGGCCTCGGGCGAGGCGGCGATCTCGGCGTCCTCCCAGCCGGTGTAGACGAGCAGGTCGGCGTCGGCCCGGCCCTCGGCGACGCGTACCCGGTCGGCCGCGTCGAGCAGCGCGGCCAGGGCGGCCGGCTGCTCCAGCGGTTCGCCGCCGCTGACGGTCAGTCCGTCGTAGCCCTCGGCCAGGCCCCGCCGCCACAGCGCCGCCAGCCGTGCCACGCCGACGTCGTGGCCGCCGCGCGGGTCCCAGGTGTGCCGGGACATGCAGCCGGCACAGGCGAGCGGGCAGCCCTGCACCCAGACGCCGAGGCGCCGGCCGGGCCCGAGCGCGGTCACCGGCCCGAGCACCTGGGACACCCGCAGCACGGGTTCCGCCGGGTGCGGCACGGCCCGTGCCGCCGCGCGGTCGCCGTCGTTCACCGCCATCGCCGCACCTTCAGCGTGTAGGCCTCGTCCTGTCCGTCCACCGCTTCGATCTCGATGTGCTCGCCGGGCCGGGCCGGCTGGTGGAACAGTTCTCTGGAGAGCGGGTTGACCAGCGCGGACTCCACGGCGGTCACCACTCCGCGGCCGCCGTGGTCGAGGCGGCGGGTGGCCTCGACGCGCAGGACCTCCCAGGGGTCGTCGCGGATCGTCAGCTCGGCGCCGTGCACCTCCTTGACGCGGCCGGCCACCGAGCCGAGGGCCTTGTTGAGGATCGGCGCGACCGAGTCGGGCTGGATGAAGTCCATGGCGACGAAGCTGTCGCCGAACCGGTTGCGCAGTTCGGGCCGGCCGATGTGGTCGTTGAAGAAGGTGTCGAAGGCGGCGCGCAACGCCTCGCGCACGTCCTCGGGCCGGTCGTGCCGGCTGAGCCGGGGCTGCCGTGCCGCCGCCTCGGCCTCCGGGTCGGCCTCCGGGTCGGCGTCGCCCTGTTCGCTCGTGGCCCCGCGCCGGTTCCTCGGCCGCATCACCTCGGCCGACACCCCGAGGTTCGAGGTGAAGATCAGCACGCACTCGGTGAAGTGGACGGTGGCGCCCTGTCCGTCGGTCAGCCGGCCGTCCTCCAGGATCTGCAGGAACAGGTCGAACAGCCGTGGGTGGGCCTTGTCGATCTCGTCGAAGAGCAGCACGCTCATCGGCGACGCCCGTACCGCGTTGGTCAGTTCGCCGCCCGCGCTGTGCCCGACGAAGCCGGGCGGGGCCCCGATCAGCCGGTCCCTGGCGTGCTCCTCGGCGAACTCGCTCATGTCGAAGCGGATCGGGCGGGCGTCCTCGCCGAGGATCATCTTGGCGACGCCCTTGGCGAGTTCGGTCTTGCCGACCCCGGTCGGCCCGGACAGGAAGAGGGTGCCGCGGGGCCTGCTGGGAGAGCTGGAGGACTGGGCGCCGGTCAGTCCGGCGGCCGAGCGCATGAAGATCTCGATGGTCCGCCGCACGGCGTGCGGCTGGCCGATGACCGCCGCGTTGAGATAGTCCTCGCCGTTGAGGATGTTCTCCCGGACGGCCTGTGTGGCCCAGGGGTTGTCCAGGACGCCGACCCGGTACAGCCGGGCGGCCTCGTCGAGGCGGCTGAGCGGCAGCCCCCGGTCGGCGGCCATCCGGCCCACCGCCAGGATCTCCCCGACCCCCATGCCGTACGAGGAGCGGGCCAGTGCCTCGGTCGCCTGCCGCTGCTCGGCCTCCGTCGCGGGTGAGGCCTCCCCGGTGCCGCCGTCCCCGTCCTCGGCCGGCGGGCGGCTCGCCAGGCGCTCGACCACGAACCGGCCGGCCGCGTGCCGCTGGTCGTGCGGCGGCTCGGGGACCGTGATGACACGTAACGCCCGGCTGCCGATGGCGAATTCGAGCGGCAGGTCCTCCTGCTTCTCGACCACCCAGAAGATCGTGTTGTACGGCGTCACGTCCCCGGTGCCGCGCACCGGGCGCGCGGTGTGGCCGAGTTCCTCGGCGGCGGCGAGCAGGCGGGCCGCCTCACCGGCCACCGGACCGCGGGGCGAGCCGAGCCGGGCGGTGTAGGGGATGATCAGGCCGATCGCGGGGCCCGTGTGCTGGACCGTGCCGATCATGATCTCCCGGAAGCGGGCGATGCCGGCCTCGACGTCGCCGTCGTCGGCGTCGTCCCGGCCCGCGTCGGCGGCGTCGCGGGCCGCTGCGTCGCGTGCGGCGCGTTCACGGTCGGCGCGGGCGTCCTCCTCGGCCATGCGGCGCAGGGCGGGCGGCAGCGAGAACGGGTCGCCGGTCAGCCGCCAGGCGACCACCCGGTCGTCGACCATGCTCTGCCGGGCCAGGGCGCCGTAGCCGCGGCCGCGGCAGACCGACTCGATGACCTCCTCCAGCGTGAACGGCGTGGGCGGGCGGCCCGGTTCGGGCGCGGCGACGCCGCCCTCGTCGTCCTCGGCCAGCAGGAAGACGTCCCGTACGTTGCCGGTGAGGAGGATCTGCGGGTACACGGTGAGCGCCATGTCCAGCTCGCGGATCCAGGCCGGGGCGAGGACGGCGGGCGCCCGGTCCTTGCGGAAGGCATCCGTGGTGTCAGCGCTCACGCTGCCGCTCCTGTCCGTACGTGGTGGACCGCGCGGGCCTGGTGCGCCGTGTCCTGCGCCGCTCCGGCCGCCCGTCCCGCTCCCGCTGGTCCGCGGCCTCGCCCTCGCCCTCGCCCTCGCCGGTACGGTCGTGGGCGAGGCCGGTGTCGGGCCAGGTCCCGTCGGGCACCACGGCCGTGGGCCGTACTCCGGGCGGCAGCGCGGACGTCCGCGCCAGGCCGACGCCGTGCGCGCGCACCGCCTCCTCGATGCCGGGCAACTGCTCGTCGCAGAACCAGCGCTGGACCTCGCGGTCGGTCTCCGGGTCCGTCTCCTCCTCGGCGACCAGCACGGTGCTGAGGCCGGGCCGGTCGGCGGCGAGCGCCAGCCGCACCCCGTAGCCGTCGGCCTCGTCGAAGGGCACGACGACGCTGCCGTGCTCCGCGAGCAGGTCGGCGAAGTCCTCGCCCACGGCGTAGTCGCGCTCGCGCAGCACCCGCATCAGGGTGTCCGCGACCGTCGAGCGGTGCCGGGCGGTGTCCGCGCGGGCCACGGCCAGGTCGACCTCGCCCTCCAGCCGGGACGGGTCGGGCGCCTCGCGCACGGCCTCCGCCAGCCGCTCCCGCTCGGCGGGTTCGGCGTCGTCGAGCCGGTCGAGCAGGCGGGCGCGCAGCGCGTCGTCCCGGAGTGCGTCGCGCTGCCGCCGGGTCGACCGGTGCACGAGCACGCCGAGGTCGTGCAGGAGCAGCCGGGCCTCCTCGGCGGTGCGGGCCCGGCGCAGCGCGTCCAGTCGGCGTGCGAAGACGGGCAGGTCGGCGGGCTCGCAGGACGGACCGTCGCGGGTGAGGAGCGCCTCGGCCTCGACCAGCGCGGCGGCCCTGACCTGGTCGGTGCGGTCGGTCCGGCGGGCGGCGGGGGCGGTCCCGGGCCGGGCCTCGCGGGCGGGGCCCGCCGCCGGGCCGCCGTCGTCCCGTGCCTGCTTCCCGGTGTCCGGGAGCGACCACACGCCGGCGGCGGCGCGGGCGAGTTCGGTCTCCGCGCGTTCGTTGACGGCCTGGGCCGACGCCAGCGCGGCGGCGAGTTCGGACGAGTCGGCGGAGCCGGGCACGCTGACGACGTGCACGTCGATCTTGGCCGTCCCGTAGGCGCGGCGCAGGGACCTGGCCTGACCGCGAAGATTGCGCGAGCGGCTGATCTCCTGCGCGAGCCGGGCGCGCAGGTCCCGCCGCCGTTCCGCCTCGACGTCGACGTAGGTCCACTCGTATGCAGCGGAGTTGCTCACTGACCCTCCCCCAGGGCCGCCGTGTCACAGGGTGCAATGATGCATCACCGACGGTCCCCGTGGCTCCTGTTCGGCGATCTCGGCGCCGTCTTCTGCGTGCGCTGTTACGGTGCCTGGCGGAGAGGGGGTGGTGAGCTTGTCGTTCCTGACGGACGCGGTCGAGGCGATCCGGGCCAACTGGGACGAGCTGTACGGGCTGCTGGACGTCCCCGCGCGTCGTGAGGCGCGGGAGATCCTGGCGGACGCCGAGGCCGATCCCGAGGCGGCGGCGGCCGAACTGCACGCCCTCGTCAAGCCGTTCGTTCCTCCCGGGCATCCGCTGCGCCCGCTGCTGACCCCGTCCGGTGTGCGCTTCCGGCCGGCGGTCGGCCCGGCGGCGGAACGGCCGTCGCTCCTGGCGTCACTGCTCCTGCTGCGTTCGGACGACGCGCGGGAGGCACCGGGCCCCGAGGGGCCTCCCGCCGGCGCGCCGGCGCCCGTGGCGGTCCCGTCGTACCGTCCCGACCAGGACGACGCCTGGCTGCTCGCCGAACCCTCGGTGGACCTTTCCGCCCAGGTCCTGGCGACGGCCCGGTTCCGTCACCTGATCAGGCTCACCGACGGCCAGGACACCGCGCACGTCCCGGCGTTCCAGCTGGACCCGGTGACCGGCGACCCGTACCCGGTGGTCGTGGAGATCAACAGGATGCTGTCGGCCGACGAGGACCCGTGGGGCGCCGCGGACTGGTGGCTGGGCTCGAACGTGTGGCTGAACGCAGCGCCCGCCAGGCTGCTGGGCACCGGGGCGGACGACGCCCTGCTGTCCGCCGCGCGGGCCGAGACCCCGGAGTGGTGAGCACGTGCCCGACCAGATGATCCCCGCCCCGGCCGTCCGCGCCACCCCGCACCGCCATGTGCTGCCCGCCGGTACCGAGCTGTGGCGGGTGCACAGCGAGCGCCGTGACGCCACCGAGTTCAAGCCCGTGCCGGCCGACCTGCACTGGGGCGGCGGCCGGTTCTGCCACATCAGGGACGAACTGAGCCCCGAGCGGCTCCCCTACCTGTACGCGGGTCTGTCCCCGCTGACCGCGCTGTGCGAGACCCTGGCGCGTGACCTGCGGGTGCGTCCGGACGGGCGGCGGCGCATCACTCAGCCGAGGGTCCGGGGCATGCGGCTGTCGAAGGTCGTCGCGGCGGTCGACCTGCCGCTGGTCGACCTGACGGACAACGCCCACCTGGCGGCGGTCCACCAGGACATCTGGCTCGTGCAGGCGGAGGCTCCGGCCTATCCGCGCACCCGGCGCTGGGGCTCCTGGATCCGCGGCCAGGCCGACTGGGCGGTGGGCCTGCGCTGGCCCTCGCGCCAGGACTCGGGCCTGCTCTCCGGCGAGGCGTGCGCCCTGTACGAGCCGGAGAACGGCCCCGCGCTGCTGAAGCCGTCGTCACAGCCCGCGGTGGAGCTGGACACCCCGGCCGGACGCGACTACGTGAACGGCCTGCTCGCCCCGCTGCGCATCCGCGTCGAGCACCCCCGCAAGCGGGTGTGACCCCGCACGGCCGTGGTGCCGTGCCGCTCCGGGCTCCTACTCGTCCGAGTCGGGCTTGCCTTTCGCCGCCGCGTACGCCTGGGCGGGTGTCATCGGCACCCCGTTGAGGCTGACCGTCCGGTAGGGGCTGACCTTGGCGCAGGTCTTGGAGTCGTCGGCGGTGGAGGCGTTGGCGTTGGAGATGGCGGCCTTGGTGTCGCCGGACTTGGCCGGGTAGCTGGTGCCGGTGGTCCAGTCGCCGCCGATGACCAGGGTCACGCCGGTGCCGGAGCCCTTCTTGACGTGCGAGGCGGGCACGTCCAGCGCCTTGGCGACGGTCTGCGCCTCGGCCTTGTCGCCGCTGCCGTAGCTCACGGTGGTCGTGGACGCGGAACTCGGCGCGTTGGCCGTGGTGGTCCTGCTGCTGAAGCCCTGCGAGATCAGCGAGCTCGCGATCGCGGAGGCGCGGCCGGTGATGTCGGTGCCGTTCTCGACGGTCACGGCGACCTGGGAGGCGGGGACGGTCGCGGTGGGCTTCGGCTTCGCGGTGGCCCCGGCGGCCGAGGACTTCTTGCCCGAGCTGGTGGTGAGCGACTGGTCGTTGGCCATGGTCGCGAACAGGTCCTTGGCGCCGGCGCCCACCACCACGCGGTTGCTGTTGGCCGGGTCCGGGGCGGTCTGCATGGTGGTGAAGGTCATCCGCTTGGTGGGGACCTTGTTCACGTCGGCCGCGAGCGAGATCAGCTTGCTGACACTGCCGAGGCCGTCGTCGACGGTGAGCGCCTTGGTGGCGGCGTCGGCGAGCTTGTAGACCGCGGTGGGGTCGGTGAGGGTGCCCGCGCTCTTGAAGTTGCGCATCATCGCGCTGAGGAAGATGTGCTGGGAGACGGTACGGCCGAGGTCGCTGCCGTCACCGAAGCCGTGCCGGGAGCGGACGAACTCCAGGGCGGCCTCGCCCTTGAGGGTGTGGGCGCCCTTGGACAGCTTGAGGTGCGAGTAGGTGTCGTACACGTCGGAGCTGACGCAGACACCGACGCCGCCGACCGCGTCGGACATCTTGACCACGCCCGAGAAGTCCAGCTTGACGAAGTGGTCGATGGTGATGCCGGTGAGCTGGTGGATGGTGTCCACCTGGCAGGCGGGTCCGTACTCCAGGGCGCTGTTGACCTGGCCGTAGAAGCCGGACGTGGACTGGCCGCTCTCCTTGTCCTTGCAGGCCGGCACGTTGACCATGGTGTCGCGGGGGATGCTCATGACCGTGGCGTTGGAGCGGTCCGCGGATATGTGGACGACCATCTCGACGTCCGCGTTGCCGTTGCCGGTCTGCACCCCGGTGGTGCGGCAGCCGCCGCCGAGCTTGCAGTCCTCGGAGCTGGTCCGGCCGTCCGATCCGATCACCAGGATGTTGATCGGGGTCCGGCCGAACGCGTCGGCCTTCTCGGTGCCGCCCTTGCCGTCGAGGGAGACGCTGTTGATGTTGCCGTTCAGATGCTCGTAGAACCACCAGCCGGCGCCCGCCGTGACCAGGACGAGGGCGGCGGTGATGAGCCCGACGGCCTTCAGCACCCGGCGGCCGCGGCTCGTCGGCCTGGCCCGTCGGGTCCCTCTGCCGCCGCGGGATCTGGCCGCCTGCCGGGCCGCGGCCCGGCCGCCGGTCGGGCGCGTCCCGTCGGGCAGGGGTCCGCGCTGGCCGGGCACCCGGTCGGTGCGGCTCCGCGTGGCCTGCCCCCCGGGGCCGTCCCACGGGTCGGTCATCTTCCACTCCCAGGAAAGGGTTGGGCCCGCGACAGTAGGGTCGTCCCGTACGCGGCGGTGTACGGGCAGGCGCGAGGTGGGCCCACTTGGGTTGCGTGATTGCGCAATCTAACAAACCCACGGCCCGAGCAGCACAGCTCCCGCTCGATTTCACAGGTGAGTGATCTCATGGAAACGCCCGGGAACCTTTGCGGAACCACGGGAGCGCCGGCACCGTCCGGGCCGCCCGGCCGTCCTCAGACCCCGGCCTCGCGCAGGGGCCGCAGCGGAACCGGAACGTGGTACGAGCGGGCGGTCAGCTGTCCGACGGCCACGCGTACGACGGTCACGATGTCGGGATCGTCGACGTAGTAGATCTGCCGGCGGCCTTCCCTGCGGGACCGCACCAGGCCGGCGAGCTTGAGCTTGGCGAGGTGCTGGCTGACCGCGGGCAGGGCGCCGCCGACCCGGTCGGCGAGGCAGGTGACGTCGCTCTCGCCCTGGGACAGCGCCCACACGAGATGCAGCCGGGCCGGCGAGGCGAGCAGCCCGAACACCGCGGCCGCCTCGGTCAGCACCCCGTCGGAGGGGTCCGTGACACCGCCGGTGTCCTCCGCCACAGCCCGCTCCCTCCCTCACCGTCGTCGCACAGAAGTGCACTCAGTGTAGGCGTGCGGTCACCGGCGCCCGCACGCCCTCCCCGGAATGTCCGCCACGTGTTCTCCGCATGGTCATGAGTGGGTGACAGATCATCGACGGCTCGGCGTCGGACTCCCCGAACGGCCTCCGCCGTTCCTAAGCTTGCGCAACAAGGCAACTGAACCGGGCACCGCCCGTACCGGGAGGACAACGAACGTGGGCATCATCGGCTGGATCATCCTGGGCCTCCTCGCCGGAGCCATCGCCAAGGTCCTGCTGCCGGGCCGTGACCCGGGGGGCCTGATCGGCACCACCCTCATCGGCATCGCGGGCGCCTTCGTCGGCGGCTGGCTGTCGGCGCGTTTCCTCGACCGCCCGGTGGAGAAGCAGTTCTTCGACCTGTACACCTGGGGTGCCGCGATAGCCGGCTCCCTGGTCCTCCTCATCGCCTACCGGCTGCTGTTCGGCAACTCGCGCGACCGGGCCCGGCGGTGACTCCGGTCACCTTCCCGGGCCGGAGCCAGTCACGACATTCCGGAAGTACGCGGACCGCGGGCGCACGACATTCCGGATGTAGGTGGACGGGCCCGCGGGCCGTGTCAACCGGGCGTGGGAGCCCGCCGCGCAGCCAAGGCGCCGATTCCACTTCCACCCCGCGGGCAGTCATGTGACACTGGCGTCCCGTCCGCAGTGTGGACACCTCGGCACACCGTCCCCCACGAGAAGTGCGACTTGCGTTCTCTACCACTGCCTCTCGCCCTCACCGCGCGCCTGACGCCGGTCGCCGTGCTCGCCTGTGCGGGCTGGGCGATGGCGTCGGGTCCGGACACGACGTCCACCGCCTCCGGTGACACCCCGGCCCAGCAGACGGCCGGCCGGTCCACGAGCGGCGCCCCGTCGTCCTCCACGACGTCCACGGCGGCCGCCAAGACGTACGCCGGCGCGCCCGCGCCCTGCACCAGCATCCCCGTCGCCACCGTCAAGTCGCTGGTGCCGGGCGCGAAGACGGCCGGCAAGGAGATCCCCTCCACCGACACCAAGCTGCGCCGCACCTGCTCGTGGAACGCGCTCAAGGGGTACGACTACCGCTGGCTCGACGTCTCCTTCGAGATCATGGACACGGACGCGGCGGCGGCGAAGGAGTACAGGGAACGGGTCGCGGAGAAGAGCGGCGGCGGAGCCGTGCCGGGGCTCGGCGACGGCGGCTACTCGGTGGTCAACCTCACCACCGAGGACAAGCAGCAGACCCGTGAGGGCGTGGTGCTGGCCCAGGTCTCCAACGCGCTGGTGGTCGTCACGTACAACGGCAGCGACTTCGAGAACAAGAAGGCGCCGGACACGGACGAGATCAATAAGGGTGCCATCAAGGCGGCGAAGAGCGCGGTGGCCGCGCTGAAGGGCGGCGGGTAGCGTCGCACCACCGGCCGCCCTCCGCGGTCACTCCGCTTCGGGGGTGCGCCTGGTCAGCAGCGTCAGACCCACGTACAGCACCAGGGACGTGCCCAGGCCGACGGCCCAGCCGTAGTCGGCGAGCGAGGACAGCGCCGGGATCGGGCGGCCGTCGGTCAGCGGTTCGAAGCTGGCGCCGCCGACGGCGAGCACACCGCCGACGAGGAAGGCGAGGACGGCCCGCCAGTTCCAGCCCCCGTGGTACCAGTAGCGGCCGCCCGTGCGGTACAGGTCGGCCAGGTCGAGACGGGTGCGGCGCAGCAGCCAGTAGTCGGCGATCAGGATGCCGGCGACCGTGCCGAGCAGACCGCCGACCAGGCCGAGCCAGGTGAAGATGTAGCCCTGCGGGTCGGAGTACAGCTTCCACGGGAAGATCAGGACCGCGAGCACCGAGGTGATCAGCGCGCCGGTACGGAAACTGATCCTCCGGGGCGCGATGTTGGAGAAGTCGAACGCCGGCGACACCAGGTTGGCCGCGATGTTCACGGACAGGGTCGCGACGAGGACGGTGACCAGGGCGTAGAGCAGCCCGACCACGTTGTCCGTCTTGGCGGCCAGCTGGACCGGGTCCCAGACCGGCCGGCCGTAGACGGCCTGGGAGCCGGAGGTCACCAGGACCGACAGGAACGCGAACAGGGTCATGGTGGTGGGCAGTCCGAGGGCCTGGCCCCATGTCTGCGCCTTCTGGCTCCTGCCGTACCGGGTGAAGTCGGGGATGTTCAGGCTCAGGGTGGACCAGAAGCCGATCATGCCCATCAGGGAGGGCCAGAACAGCTTCCAGAAGTCGCCGCCCCAGCCGAGCTTGGAGGGCTGGTCGAAGAGCGGGCCGACGCCGCCGGCCTTGTCGCTCATCCAGACCAGCATCACCAGCGCGCCGACGATCACGAAGGGCGCGGCCCAGTTCTCGAAGCGGCGGATGGTCTCCATGCCCCGGTGGATGATGGCGACCTGGAGCACCCAGAAGAGCGCGAAGGACAGCCACATGGTCCAGGCGTAGCCGCCGATGTGCGAGGCGTTCGCCCAGCTGTCGCCGATGAGCTTGCCGGCCAGGAAGTAGATGGCCTCGCCGCCGATCCAGGTCTGGATGCCGAACCAGCCGCAGGCCACCAACGCCCGCACGACGGCGGGGAGGTTGGCGCCGCGGACGCCGAAGGAGGCGCGGGCGAAGACCGGGAAGGGGATGCCGTACTTCGGTCCGGCGTGCCCGGTGAGCAGCATCGGCACGAGGACGATCAGGTTGGCCAGGGCGATGGTGAACACGGCCTGTTTCCAGTCCATGCCGACCGCGATCAGCCCGGAGGCCAGGGTCCAGGACGCCGTGTTGTGGGCCATGCCGACCCAGAGCGCGGAGAAGTTGTAGGTGGTCCAGGTGCGCTTCTCGACGGGGACGGGCAGCAGGTCCGCGTTGGCGTAGGGACCGGCCGGCGGCGGGGAGCCCGGAGCGAGCTCGACGCGGCCGTCGGAGGCGGTGACGTGGCCGGACGGAGGTATGGCTGTGGGAGCGGTGTCGGTCATGGGCAGGCCAATCGGGAGGAGACGGGACGGAAGACAGGCCGTGCGGGCGGGGCGGGGGGGTACGCGTGCGGGGTGCGCCCTGACCCCCTTCCCGGGACGGCGGGAAGGGGGAGACCAACTGTCGGAAACGAGCTAGCCGTTGACGGCCGGGATCACCGTGCTCCCGTAGGCGTCGATGGTGGCTTCCTGCGCGTCGTGCATGTCGTAGACGGCGAACTGGTCGACGCCCAGCTCGCGCAGTGCGTTCAGCTTCTCGATGTGCTTCTCGGGCGGTCCGATGACGCAGAACCGGTCGACGATCTCGTCGGGGACGAACGCGGTGTCGGGGTTGCCGCTGCGTCCGTGGTGCGCGTAGTCGTACGCCTGACGGGACTTGATGTAGTCGGTGAGTTCGTCGGGTACGGCGGCGGAGTGCTCGCCGTACCTGGCCACGAGGTCGGCGACGTGGTTGCCGACCATGCCGCCGAACCAGCGGCACTGCTCGCGGGCGTGCGCCAGCGCCTCGGGCGAGTCGTCGGCGGTGACGTACGCCGGGGCGGCGACGCAGATCCTGACCTCGGACGGGTCGCGTCCGGCGGCCTCCGCCGCGTCCTTCACCGCCTTGACCATGTACTCGGTGAGGTAGAGGTCGGCGAGCTGGAGGATGAAGCCGTCCGCCTCCTCGCCGGTCATCTTCAGTGCCTTCGGGCCGTACGCGGCCATCCAGACGGGGAGTTCGGCGCCGGGCCTGATCCACGGGAAGCGGATCACCGTGCCGCCCAGGTCGGCCTCCTCCCCCCGGCCCAGGGCCCGGATGACCTTCATGGCCTCGCTGATCCGGGCGAGGGTGTTGGGCTTGCGTCCGGCCACCCGCATCGCGGAGTCGCCGCGGCCGATGCCGCAGACCGTGCGGTTGCCGAACATGTCGTTGAGGGTGGCGAAGGTGGAGGCGGTGACCTCCCAGGTGCGGGTGCCCGGGTTGGTGACCATCGGGCCGACCGTCAGCTTCGAGGTGTTGGCGAGGATCTGGCTGTAGATCACGAACGGCTCCTGCCAGAGCACGGCGGAGTCGAAGGTCCAGCCGTACGAGAACCCGTTGCGTTCGGCCCGCTTCATCAGGCTGACGACACGGGAGGCCGGCGGGTCGGTCTGCAGGACGAGTCCGAAGTCCATGGGCGCCACTCCTAGTTGAGGTACTGACAGGTGGAGCGCGGGGTGTAGACGCCGTGCCCGGCGTGTCCGGTGTACTCCCGCTCGGTGATGACCGGTTCGCCGCGCGAGAGGACCGTCTCGACCCGGCCGGTGAGCCGCCTGCCCTCGTACGCCGAGTAGTCGACGTTCATGTGGTGGGTCTCGGCGGAGACGACCTGCTCGGCGTGCGGGTCGTAGATGACGACGTCGGCGTCGGCGCCCGGGGTGATGGTGCCCTTCTTCGGGTACATCCCGAACATGCGCGCCGGGTTGGCGCAGGCGATCTCGATCCAGCGACGGCGCGAGAGGTGGCCGTCGACGACCGCCTGGTGCAGCAGGTCCATGCGGTTCTCGACGCCGGGCAGACCGTTGGGGATCTTCGAGAAGTCGCCTCGTCCCAGTTCCTTCTGGCCGACGAAGCAGAACGGGCAGTGGTCGGTGGAGACCACCTGGAGGTCGTCGGTCCGCAGGCCCTGCCAGAGCTTGGCCTGGTGCTCCCTGGGACGAAGCGGCGTGCTGCACACGTACTTCGAGCCCTCGAAGTCCGGCTCGGCGAGGTTGTCGGTCGACAGGAACAGGTACTGCGGGCAGGTCTCGCCGAAGACCGGCAGCCCCTCGTCGCGCGCCCGCGCCAGTTCGGCCACCGCCTCCATCGCCGAGACGTGGACGACGTACAGCGGCGCGCCGGCCACCTGCGCGAGCCGGATCGCCCGGTGCGTGGCCTCGGCCTCCAGCAGGGCCTTGCGGACCTCGCCGTGGAAGCGGGGGTCGGTCTCGCCGCGGGCCAGCGCCTGTTCCACCAGCACGTCGATGGCGATGCCGTTCTCGGCGTGCATCATGATCAGGCCGCCGTTCTCGGCGGAGCGCTGCATGGCGCGCAGGATCTGGCCGTCGTCGGAGTAGAAGACGCCGGGGTAGGCCATGAACTGCTTGAAGGAGGTCACGCCCTCCTCGACCAGCAGGTCCATCTCCTTGAGCGTCTCCTGGTTCACGTCGGAGACGATCATGTGGAAGCCGTAGTCGATCGCGCAGTTGCCCTCGGCCTTGGCGTGCCAGGCGTCGAGCCCCTCGCGCAGACCGTGCCCGACGCTCTGCACGGCGAAGTCGACGATCGTCGTCGTGCCTCCCCAGGCGGCGGCCCGGGTGCCGGTCTCGAAGGTGTCGGAGGCGAACGTGCCGCCGAACGGCAGCTCCATGTGGGTGTGGGCGTCGACACCGCCTGGGATGACGTACTTGCCGGTGGCGTCGATGGTCCGCTCCGCGGTGAACGCCTCGGCGGCGGGGGTCGACGAGGCGGCCAGGGCGGCGATGCGGCCGTCCTCGATCAGGACGTCGGCGTGGATCTCGTCGGACGCGGTGATGACGAGTCCGCCGCGGATTACTGTACGGCCGGTCATGGGGTCCTCTCCTTCGTGGTCACGTGCGGGTCCGACGTGGCTGGTCGCGCGGTCCCCCGCCCCCTGACGGGGCGTCGTGAACGCCGGTTCTACGGTGCGGTGATCGGGCCGTACGCGTCGGGGCGGCGGTCCCGGAAGAACTGCCAGCGGTCCCGGACCTCCCGCAGCTTGGCCAGGTCCAGGTCGCGGACGACGAGTTCGGTCTCCTTGTCGGAGGCCACCTCGCCGGCGAACTGGCCCTCCGGGTCGACGAAGTACGAGGTGCCGTAGAAGTCGTTGTCGCCCAGGTCCTCCACGCCGACCCGGTTGATCGCGCCGACGAAGTACTCGTTGGCGACGGCCGCCGCCGGCTGCTCCAGCTGCCAGAGGTAGCGGGAGAGTCCGCGCGAGGTGGCCGACGGGTTGAAGACGATCTCCGCTCCGCCGAGGCCCAGCGCCCGCCAGCCCTCCGGGAAGTGCCGGTCGTAGCAGATGTAGACGCCGATCCGTCCGACCGCGGTCTCGAAGACCGGCCAGCCGGCGTTCCCCGGACGGAAGTAGAACTTCTCCCAGAATCCCGGGACCTGGGGGATGTGGTGCTTGCGGTACTTGCCGAGGTAGGAGCCGTCCGCGTCGATCACGGCCGCGGTGTTGTAGAGGACGCCGGGCTGCTCCTCCTCGTACACCGGGAGGATCAGGACGATGCCCAGCTCCCGCGCGAGGGCCTGGAAGCGCTGGACGACCGGCCCCTCCGGCACCTGCTCGGCGTACTCGTAGAAGGCCTTGTCCTGGACCTGGCAGAAGTAGGGTCCGTAGAACAGCTCCTGGAAGCACAGGACCTGGGCGCCCTGGGCCGCCGCGTCGCGGGCGGCCTGCTCGTGGACCTGGATCATCGACTCCTTGTCGCCGGTCCAGGCGGTCTGGAACAGGGCGGCACGGATCACTCGGCTCATCGGGACCTCCGGTCGCTCGGGCGTGTGTCGCTCGATGTGCGAGGAGCCTAGGAAGCCCGGAAGCGGGCGCTGAGTGCCAGCGTGTCACGTCTGCGGACGTTCCGCGTGGCACCGTGTCACGCCGTCCCCGGCTCATGTTTCACCGCCGTTCTCCCAGGTCGTCGCATGTTTCACTCCTGTTGCGCGTCGTGCGCGAGGAGCGCGATGTGCACGGAGGCCGCCTGTTCGAAGTCGTCGAGGTCGACGCCGAGCCGGCCCTGTATGGCCTCCAGGCGGCGGTACAGCGCGGGCCGCGAGACGTGGTGCAGCTGCGCGGTGCGGGACTTGTTGCGTCCGGTGGCGAGGTAGGTCCGCAGGACGCCCAGCAGGTCCTGCTCGACGCCCTCGCCGCGGAGCAGCCCGTCCAGCTCGCGCTCGGCGAAGGACTGGACGTGCGGGTCGTCGCGGAGCAGCCGGACCAGGCCCCGCAGATGGACGTCACGGAGCCGGACCACGGGCGGCAGGTCGAGGGCGGCCGAGGAGTCGGCGACGGCGTCGGCCACGTGCCGGGCCTCGCGCAGCCCGGCGGGCACGTCGTCCCAGGCGGTACGGGGGCCGGCCGCGGCGACCACCGCGTGCGGCCCGGCCGACTCACCGTGCAGCCGGACCGCGAAGTGCGTGGCGAGGGCGTCGGCGTCCTGGTCGCGGGCGAGGCTGAGCAGGACGGCGGTGACGCGTTCGGTGAGTTCGGCGACGAGTCCGGGCAGCCCCAGCAGCCGCAGGACCCGCTCCAGCCGGGCCGCCTCGGCGTCCCGGACGACGACGGGCACGAAGGTCCGCCGGTTGACCGGGAGTCCGGCCGCCCGCGCCCTGGGCAGCAGCTGCCGGGCGGGGACGACTCCGGAGACCAGGTCGGTGAGCAGGCTCTGCGCGGACTGCTCCTCCCAGCTGCGGGCGGAGCCGCCGCCGAGCATGCGGTGCAGGACGAGGGCCTCGGCGCCGCGGTCGGCGAGCAGCCGTCCGGTGCCGGTGTCGCCGCGGTACCCGCAGAGCACGATCCGGCCCCAGCGCTCGCCGCGGCCGCCGAGTTCGGCCCGGATCCAGCCGTCGCCCTCGCCGCCGCCGGCCTGCCGGGCGATGCGCTCCCAGTCACGCAGGACGTCGTCCACGGCCGACCGCTCCCCCGCGGTGGCCAGTACCCGGTGGGCGAGGTTGGTGACGACGACCGGGCAGGCGCTGTGCCCGGCGACCTCGTCGAGGAGGCGTTGCAGGGGCGCACCGGCGGTGATGAGACCCGTGAGGGCGGTACGGACCGACTCGGAGAGGCTGACGGCCGCGAACTTCCGCCGCACCAGCCGGGACTGGACCTCCTCGGTCAGCTCGGCGAAGGGGAAGGGGCGGTGCAGGACCACCAGGGGCAGGCCGCAGCGGTCCGCCGCGCGGCGCATGGCGTCGGGCGGGGACGGGAAGGCCCGGCCGAGGCCGAGGACGATCGCGGCGGCCTCGGCCCGGTGCAGGGACTGGACGTACTCGGCCTGTTTGTGCGCGTCGTCGGCGAGCAGCACGCCCGTGGTGAGGACCATCTCGCCGCCGGTCAGCATGACTCCGACGTCGGGGGCCTCGGCGACGTGCACCCAGCGGACCGGGCGGTCGAGGTGGGCGGCGCCGGCGACGACCTCGGGGTCACCGGCGAGAACCCGTTCCAGGGCGAGGATCTGACGGACGGACAGGATGGGGTCGGTTGTCCTCGCGGGCTCCCAGGTGGTGGTCATCTTGCCGGTCCCTCGGTCGGGTTTCGGTGCGTCCGGGCCTGCGGGCCCGGTGGGGGCAGGTCGCGGGGGGGGGGGCGCCCCCCGCCGGCCCGGGGGCCCCCCCCCCCGCGCCCCCCCCCCGCCCCCGGCGCGCGCCCCCCCGCCCCCGGCGGGGGCGCGCCCCCCGCGTGGGAGCAACGACC
>NZ_JBIWNY010000038.1:0-19275 GCF_044767465.1 Streptomyces sp. NPDC101237
ATCTGGCGTTGACTTTTGGCACGCTGTTGAGTTCTCAAGGAACGATCGCTTCCTTTGTACTCACCCTCTCGGGCTTTCCTCCGGGCTTCCCTTCGTTCTTGCGTTTCCGACTCTATCAGATCTTTTCTCGACCCGATTTCCTCGGTGCTTTCCAGGTTTCCGCTCTCGCGTTTCCCTTTCCGGCGTTTCCGACTCTATCAGATCCTTTCGGCGTCTGATTCCCAGTCAGCGGGTGTTGCCTTCGCGGCTGTTGGGCCGTTCCGACGAGTGAGACTTTAGCGGATTCCCGGCCTCCGAGCTAATCGGTGGGGGCCGCGTCCTTTCGAACGTGGATTCCTTCATTTCGCACATACGCATGCCAAAACAAGGCGACGACGGATCGTCGACTGCTGGTAGGTACTTGCGGAATGGCTGTCCGGGGACCGACCGGGGTCGGCGCTCACGTCGAACAACTCGGAGAACATTACGTAACCGGTTGGGGTGTGTCAACCCGCGACCTGCCGGGGCCCTGGGGCATATCGTGGGGGACATGACTACGCGTACGTGCACCCGGCAGCAGTGGTGGGCCGCCTGACGGCGGCCGCGTTCACGTACGCACTCAACGGCCGCCGCCTCGGCGGCCGTTCGCGTATCTCCCTCCAGAACCTCTGAGGGCCGGCCGCTCAGGGCGGCGGCTCCGACCTGGAGGTGGAGAAGGAATGACACGGGTCTTCAGCGGGATCAAGCCGACCGGACACCTGACGCTGGGGAACTACCTGGGGGCCATGCGGCAGTGGGCCGCGGTGGACCAGCACCAGGCCGACGCCCTGTTCTGCATCGTCGACCTGCACGGGATGACCGTGGACCACGACCCGGCGCGACTGCGCAGGCTCACCCGGCAGGCGGCGACCCTGCTGCTGGCCGCGGGGCTGGATCCGGAGCTGTGCACGGTGTTCGTGCAGAGCCACGTCGACGAGCACACCCGCCTGTCGTACCTCATGGAGTGCGTGGCCACCGACGGGGAGATGCGGCGCATGATCCAGTACAGGGAGAAGGTCGCGAGCGAGGCGGTGCGCGGGCGGAGTGTGCGGCTTTCCCTGCTGACGTATCCGGCGCTGATGGCGTCGGACATCCTGGCGTACGGGGCGGACGAGGTGCCGGTCGGTGACGACCAGGCGCAGCACGTGGAGCTGACCCGGGATCTCGCGGTGCGGTTCAACCAGCGGTACGGGCACACGTTCGTGGTGCCGAAGGCCACCGTGCCGAAGGTCGCCGCACGGGTGATGAACCTCCAGGACCCCCTGTCGAAGATGGGCAAGAGCGACGACTCCGGGCCGGGCGTCGTCTATCTCCTGGACGAACCGGAGGTGATCCGGAAGAAGATCATGCGGGCCGTGACGGACAGCGGGCAGGAGGTCGTCTACGACCGCGAGGAGCGGCCCGGGGTCGCGAACCTGCTGGAGATTCTCGCTGCGTGCACGGGCGGGAACCCTGAGTCACTGGCGACCGTTCATGATTCGTACGGCGCTCTGAAGCGGGCCACCGCGGACGCGGTGCTGGACGTGCTCGGTCCTGTGAAGGCCAGGCACAAGGAGTTGTGCGTCGATCCCGGATATGTGGAGGAGGTGTTGCGGCATGGGGCGGATAAGGCTCGGGCGATCGCCCGGCCGATGGTCGATACCGCCTATCGGGCCATCGGGTTGTTGCCGCCGGGCACCTTCGCGGGGGGTGCCGGTGCCCGGCCCGCGGTGAACGCGGCGCGCTAGGCACCGGCAGTCCCCCGTTCTCTCGGTCCCTCTGTCCTTCCTGGCTCTCCTCGTCGCCTTTCCTCCGACCGCGGTCGGTCCGGGCTCAGTCCTTCTTTCCGGAGGCGAGTGCGCGGCTGCGGTCGCGGGCGGCTTCGAGGGCGGCGATGAGGGCGGCGCGCACGCCGTGGTTCTCCAGTTCGCGGATGGCGTTGATGGTGGTGCCGGCGGGCGAGGTGACGTTCTCGCGGAGCTTGACGGGATGCTCGCCGCTGTCGCGGAGCATCACGGCGGCGCCGATCGCGGACTGGACGATGAGTTCGTGGGCCTTGTCGCGGGGCAGACCGAGCAGGATGCCGGCGTCCGTCATGGCCTCGACCAGATAGAAGAAGTAGGCCGGCCCCGAGCCCGACAGGGCGGTGCAGGCGTCCTGCTGGGACTCGGGGACCTGGAGGGTCTTGCCGACGGCGCCGAAGATCTCCTCGGCGGTGGCGAGGTGGGCGGCGGTGGCGTGGCTGCCGGCGGAGATGACGGACATCGCCTCGTCCACGAGGGCGGGCGTGTTCGTCATGACGCGGACGACCGGGGTGCCGGCTGCGAGGCGCTCCTCGAAGAAGGAGGTGGGAATGCCGGCCGCGCCGCTGATGACCAGGCGGTCGGCGGGGATGTGCGGGGCGAGTTCGTCGAGGAGCGTGCCCATGTCCTGCGGCTTGACCGTCAGGATCAGGGTGTCGGCGGTCTTCGCGGCCTCGGCGTTGGTGACCGGGCTGACTCCGTGGCGGGCGCGGAGTTCTTCGGCCCGTTCGGGGCGGCGGGCGGTGACCAGGAGGTCGGCGGGTGCCCAGCCGGCCCGGATCATTCCGCTGAGCAGGGCTTCGCCGATCTTGCCGGTACCGAGGACTGCGACTTTCTGACTCATGCGGTTCAGTCTGTCACCGGGCGTGGCGGGCGGGCGGGGGTTGTCCGCTGGGCGGACGGGGGGTCATGTCGTCCGCCGCCGGAGGGTGGCCGCTCCGAGGGTCAGCACCAGCAGGGCGCAGCCGGCGACGATCAGGACGTCCCTGACGAAGGTGGCGGTCATGTCGGTGTGGTGGAGGACCTCGTTCATGCCGTCCACGGCATAGGACATGGGCAGGACGTCGGAGACGGCTTCGAGGACGGGGTGCATCTGGGAGCGGGGTGTGAAGAGGCCGCAGAGGAGGAGCTGGGGGAAGATCACCGCCGGCATGAACTGGACCGCCTGGAATTCCGAGGCCGCGAAGGCCGAGACGAAGAGGCCGAGGGCCGTGCCGAGCAGGGCGTCGAGCAGGGCGACCAGGAGCAGGAGCCAGGGTGAGCCGGTGACGTCGAGGCCCAGGAGCCAGACGGCCAGGCCGGTGGCGAGGGCCGACTGGATGATCGCGAGGATGCCGAAGGCGAGGGCGTAGCCGGCGATGAGGTCGGCCTTGCCGAGCGGCATGGAGAGGAGGCGTTCGAGGGTGCCGGAGGTGCGCTCGCGGAGGGTGGCGATGGAGGTCACCAGGAACATCGTGATGAGCGGGAAGATCCCGAGGAGCGAGGCGCCGATGTTGTCGAAGGTGTGCGGGCTGCCGTCGAAGACGTAGCGGAGCAGGACCAGCATCAGGCACGGGATGAGGAGGAGCAGCGCGATCGTGCGGGGGTCGTGGCGGAGCTGGCGCAGGACGCGGGCCGCGGTGGCGGTGGTGCGGGCCGGGCTGAGGGCTCTGACGGGGGCGGTCGTGGTGGCCGGCTGAGCGGTCATCGCGCGGACTCCTTCGTGCGGGAGGTGGCGGCGGCCTCGTCGACGAGGTGCAGGAAGGCTTCCTCGACGGTGTCGGAGCCGGTGCGGGTGCGGAGCGCTTCGGGGGTGTCGTCGGCGAGGATCTCGCCGTCGCGCATGAGGAGGAGGCGGTGGCAGCGCTCGGCCTCGTCCATGACGTGGGAGGAGACGAGGAGGGTGGCGCCGCGGGTGGCGGTGAGGGAGTGGAAGAACTGCCAGAGGTCGCGGCGCAGGACGGGGTCGAGTCCGACGGTGGGTTCGTCGAGGACGAGGAGTTCGGGGGTGCCGAGCAGGGCGACGGCGAGGGAGACGCGGCTGCGCTGGCCGCCGGAGAGGTTGCCGGCGAGGGAGTCGGCGTGGCCGGTGAGGTCGACTTCGCCGAGGACGCGTTCGACGTCGGCACGGCGGTCGGGGGCGGGGCTGGTGGGGTCGAGGACCGAGCCGAAGTAGTCCAGGTTCTGGCGGACGGTCAGGTCGTCGTAGACGGAGGGGGCCTGGGTGACGTAGCCGATGCGGGTGCGGAGGGTGGGGTGGCCGGCGGGTCGGCCGAGGACGTTCAGGGTGCCGGTGACCTTGGCCTGGCTGCCGACGATGGAGCGCATGAGGGTCGACTTGCCGCAGCCGGAGGGTCCGAGCAGGCCGGTGATCTGGCCGCGGGGGACGGTGAAGTCGAGGCCGCGCAGGACGGTGCGGGGACCGCGGACGGCGGTGAGGCCGGCGGCCTGGACGGCGGGGGGCAGGGCGGAGTTACCGGGGGCCTCGGGCGGCTCCGGCGAGTAATTCACCATGCGATGAATAATGCTCGGGAGGGCAGGAGGCGTCAAGGGGAGGAGTGGGCGGTGGACGCGGGCGCCGGGCGGACGGGGGCCGTGTGCGGAGAGGGGGCGCTGGGCGGACGGGGCCGCGTGCGGAGAGGGGGCGCTGGGCGGACGGGGCGTCGCCCGGGGGGCGGGAGGCACCCCGCACGCCGGCCACCGGCCCGCGGCCGGATCGTTACCGCGGGCCGGGGGCCGCGGGCCGGGGGCCAGTGGCTGGGGCGGGGCGTGGCGTGGCGGGGCAGGCCGGTAACCGGTGGTCGATCCGGGGCCGATGACCGGGCCGGGGCCGATGACCGGGCCGGGGCCGATGACCGGGCCGGGGCCGATGACCGGGTCGGGGCCGATGACCGGGCCAGGGCCAGTGGCCGGGCCGGGGCCGGTCGTCGGGTCGGTGGCGTCGGTCAGGTGGTGAGGGCGACTAGGAGGAGCACGTCGTAGGTCTCCTCGACGATCCCCTCGGGGAAGGCCTTGAGGAGGTGGGCGCGCTCGTCGGTGAAGAAGGCGGTGCGGCGGTCCTCGGGGGTGAGCAGGAACGCCGAGTGGCTGCCGAGGTTGGCGAGGTGGGTGTCGACGGGGATGCGGCGGCTCCAGCGGACCTCGCGGCGGGCGAAGCGGAGGCGGCCGCTGGGGTCGGCGAGGTCGGTGCGTTCGGCGGTCTTGCGCTTCTCGGCGGCCGCGTCCACACCGAAGAAGCGGCTCATCCGCTCGTTCTGTCCGGCGATCCACTCCACGTCCAGGGCGTCGGTGTTCCACCACAGCGCGATCGCGCCGCCAGGCCGCAGCACGCGCAGCGCCTCCGGGACCGATCGGGACGGGTCGGTCCAGTGCCAGGCCTGGGCGTAGGTGACGAAGTCGGCGATGCCGTCGGCGAGCGGCAGGGCGTTGCCGTTGCCGCGGACGAGCGGGACGCCGGGGAGGGAGCGGTGGAACTGTGCCGCCATGCCCTCGCCCGGCTCCACCGCGACCACGTCGGCGCCGCGGGCCCGCAGGACGGCGGTCGCGATGCCGGTCCCGGCGCCCACGTCGACCACCCGGGCCCCGGTGAGGGTGCGGCCGGCCGCTTCCTCCACTGCGTCGAGGAGGGCGGGCGGGTAAGAGGGGCGGTTGGCGGCGTACTGGGCCGCGGCGGCGTTGAAGGAGTGCGCGCGGGTCGCGTGCGAGGGGACAGGATCCGGGGTGCGCGACTGGCTTGTGGTCATACGGCCATGGTCGCGGGGGCGGGAGGGAGGGCGACAGCGGATATCGCCGGGCGCGAGGGTGCGTCCGGTGTCGTACCGGACGGTCTCAGCGCTTGCGCTTCTTCTTCGACGGGTTGCCCGTACGGCGCGTCGTGCGACGTTCGTGCTCCTGGACGGCGGTCTCGTGCTCGGTGCGGTGGAGTCGCTCGCCGGGGGCCTCGATCAGGGCGCGGAAGAAGTAGGCGAGGAGGGAGCCGACGAAGCCGATGGCCAGGAGACCGCGCAGGGAGGCCTGGCGTTCCGGGTCGGGGCGTTTGCCGAAGCCGTCCCAGGTGGTGCGGAAGGCCAGTGCGCTGCAGATGGCGAACATCGCGACGACCAGCACGGTCACGAAGGCTCCGATGTCGGCGAGCTGGAGGCCTTCGTACGCGAGACGCAGGACCAGGCACGAGACGACGGCGGCGGCGAGCGAACCCACGGCCACGCCGGCGCGGCGCAGGGCGTAGCCGTGGTCGTGGTCGACCCAGGACGTGCCGAAGAAACGGAGGGGCTCGGGCCGGGGGCCGGTCGGGGCCCCGCCTGCGGAGCCCGCGGAGGTGTCCGGGGTGCCAGGTTCGTCGCTCACGGGACGATTATGGCGCCGCGCGGCCGCGGGCTCCGGGGCGGGTCGTGCCGGCCGTATCAGGAGCAGCGGTCGGCCACGTAGCCGTCGCTGCCCGTGTGGACGTAGGCGTCCGAGACGTACTCGCCGTTGTCGATGTTGTCCCAGATGTTCGAGGTGCCGTAGTAGCCGGAGACGGTGGTGCCGGGTGTCTGGCAGAAGATCGGGACGCGGGTGCCCTCGGGGAGGGTCCGTGTGATGCCGTAGCCGGTACCGGGGCCGCTGCGGACGTTGAGACGGACGCCGGGGGCGACCGGATACGTCTTCACGGACGCCGCCGCGAGCGTCGCGACGGCCTCGGCCTCACCGCTGCTGCCGGCTTCCTGGACATGATCGGCTGACATGTGAAACTCCCCCCAATGAACCCCATGAGTGCCATGGGACCCCGTTGATTCCCTCGAATCGAGCCATGAAACTCGTGTGCGCGACTCGCACGCGGAGGCTAGCAAGCCGCCTCTGTATCGCACGCGTCATCGACTAGGCTCCGTGCGTCGCGCTCCGCGGAGAAAGCACGGGGGTGGTCTGATGACGCCACAGCGCAACACCGGAGCGGACGCGGAAGCGGAACTTCCTGAGTACGCCGGGCACTACCGGCTGGAGTCCTGCCTGGGCTCGGGCGGCATGGGCGTGGTGCACCTGGCCCGCAGCACCTCCGGGCTGAAGCTCGCCGTGAAGATCGTGCACGCCGAGTTCGCCAAGGACCGTGAGTTCAGGGGCCGTTTCCGGCAGGAGGTGGCCGCCGCGCGCAAGGTCAGCGGTGCCTTCACCGCTCCCGTCGTGGACGCCGATCCGGAGGCCGCGCGGCCGTGGATGGCCACCCTCTTCATCCCCGGGCCGACCCTCTCCGAGCAGGTCAAGCGGAACGGCCCCATGGCGCCTGCCCAGTTGCGCAGGCTGATGGCGGGCCTCGCGGAGGCGCTGCGCGACATCCACCGGGTCGGGGTGGTGCACCGGGACCTCAAGCCGAGCAACGTCCTGCTCGCCAAGGACGGTCCGAAAGTCATCGACTTCGGCATCTCCCGGCCCAAGGACAGCGAACTGCGGACCGAGACGGGGAAGTTGATCGGTACGCCGCCGTTCATGGCGCCGGAGCAGTTCCGGCGGCCGCGGGAGGTGGGGCCCGCCGCGGACATCTTCGCGCTCGGGTCCGTGCTGGTGCACGCGGCGACCGGGCGGGGGCCGTTCGACTCCGACAGCCCCTATGTCGTCGCCTACCAGGTCGTGCACGACGAGCCCGACCTCACCGGCATGCCGGAGGAGCTGGCTCCGCTGGTGCTGCGCTGTCTCGCCAAGGAGCCCGAGGACCGGCCGACGCCCGACGAGATGATGCGGGAGCTGCGGTCGTTGTCGGCGTCGTACGACACGCAGGCGTTCATACCGGCGCAGCGGGTCACGGAGGACGCGGACGAGCCCTCGGAGGGAGAAGAGGAGAAGCCGCCGGAACCGGACGAGCCGGCGGCCGCCCGTTCCGGCCGGGGGACCCGGACGGCGCGGAAGGTGTCGGTGCGACGGATGGCCGTCGCCGCCGGGGCCGGGTTCCTGGTCCTCGGCGGTGTGCTCGCCTCGGTGCCGTGGTCGGGGGGCGACGGCCCGGCACCCACGGGCGAAACGGTCCGGCGCTCCGCCACGGCGTTCGAGGCCTGGCAGCGGGAGGCGGTCGCCGCGCCCGGCTCGGGGATGCCGCAGTGCGTCGGCGGGGCGGGGAAGTTGCTGTGCTTCCGGTCGGGGCTGGCGTACGCCCTCGATCAGGCGAGCGGGCGGGTGCTGTGGCGGCACCGGGTCACGGACGACGGTACGAACGGCGCGCCGTCGCTGTCGGGCGGGCTGCTGGTGCTCCCGGCGGACGGTGGGCGGCGGGTGACGGCGCTGGATCCGGCGACGGGTTCGCCGCGCTGGCAGCGGGAGCTGCCCGCGCACCAGGCGATGACGGTCACCCGGAGCATGCTGCTGGTGGCCGGGGCCGATCGCGTGGTCACCGGCATCGACGCCGGGACCGGCCGCACCAGCTGGAGCCTGCCGGTGCCGGGCACCGTGACCCCGTCCCTGAGTTCGTTCGCCAGAGACCGGCTGGCCTATGCGACCAGTACCTCCGACGACGGCACGCACACCGTGGTCACCGCGCTGGACCCGGAGGCCGGGGAGCGGCGCTGGGAGGCGCGGCTCGCGGGTGACCTCGAACCGGTCGGCGGCTCGGGCGGGTCGCTGTTCCTGCTGTCCACGGATCTCGGCTCCGGGCAGACGGACGCGGTGGTGCGCTACACGCCGGACAGCGGGACCACCCGCCGGGTGGCGCTGCCCGTCCGCCGGGACGCACCGGGCGCCTCGGTCCGCGGCGACGTCGTCTACCTGCTGGCCGCCGGCGGTTCGCTGGAGGCCGTGGACCTGGAGAGCGGCAGACGGCTCTGGGGGCTGCAGACGTCGGTGAGCCGGGGTTCGGCGCCGGTGGCGGACGACCGGCACGTCTACTTCACGGCGGCCGACGGACGTCTGCTCGCCGTGGACGCCCGCGAGGGGACGCTCGTCGGCCAGACCCCGGCGCGGCTGGCCGGCAACGCCGACCAGGTCGTCGCCGCGCTGTCGGCTCCGGTGATCGTCGGCTCCCGTGTGTACGCCACCGGGCCGGACGGAAGCGTCTTCGGCGTGGACGGGGCGGATCCCGCCGGCTGGTGACGCCGGCGTCCGCGTCACCAGGTCTTCGCCGGGACGAGGGCGGCCGGCGGCGCCGGGCCTCGCGCACAGGCGACAGGGGCCGCCTCCCGTGGGGGAGGCGGCCCCTGTCGTGCGGCCGGGTGTCAGCCGAGCTTGCTCACGTCGCGCACCGCGCCCTTGTCGGCGCTGGTGGCCATCGCCGCGTAGGCGCGCAGGGCCACCGAGACCTTGCGGTCGCGGTTCTTCGGTGCGTACACGCCGTTCAGGGCCTGCTCACGACGAGCCAGTTCGGCGTCGTCGACGAGGAGTTCGATGGTGCGGTGGGGGATGTCGATGCGGATGCGGTCGCCGTCCTCGACGAGGGCGATGGTGCCGCCCGAGGCCGCCTCCGGCGAGGCGTGGCCGATCGACAGGCCCGAGGTGCCGCCGGAGAAGCGGCCGTCGGTGACCAGCGCGCAGGTCTTGCCGAGGCCGCGGCCCTTGAGGAAGGACGTCGGGTAGAGCATCTCCTGCATGCCGGGGCCGCCCTTGGGGCCCTCGTAGCGGATGACGACGACGTCGCCGTGCGTGACCTGCTTGTTGAGGATCTTCTCGACGGCCTCTTCCTGCGACTCGCAGACGACCGCCGGGCCCTCGAAGGTCCAGATCGACTCGTCGACGCCGGCCGTCTTGACCACGCAGCCGTCGACGGCGAGGTTGCCCTTGAGGACGGCGAGGCCGCCGTCCTTGGAGTACGCGTGCTCGACGCTGCGGATGCAGCCCTCCGCCGCGTCCTCGTCCAGGGCCTCCCAGCGCTCCGACTGGGAGAACGCCTCGGAGGAGCGGACGCAGCCCGGGGCCGCGTGCCACAGTTCCACCGCCTCGGGCGACGGGGAGCCGCCGCGCACGTCCCACGTCTTGAGCCAGTCGGCGAGGGAGGGGCTGTGGACGGAGTGCACGTCCTCGTTCAGGAGGCCGCCGCGGTGCAGTTCGCCGAGGAGGGCGGGGATGCCGCCGGCCCGGTGCACGTCCTCCATGTAGTACGTGCGGGACTTCGCGACGTTCGGGGCCACCTTGGCCAGGCAGGGCACCCGGCGCGAGACCTCGTTGATCTCCTCCAGGCCGAAGGAGACGCCCGCCTCCTGGGCGGCGGCCAGCAGGTGCAGGATCGTGTTGGTGGAGCCGCCCATCGCGATGTCCAGGGCCATCGCGTTCTCGAACGCGGCGAAGGTCGCGACGTTGCGGGGCAGGACCGTGTCGTCGTCCTGCTCGTAGTAGCGGCGGGTGATGTCCATGACCGTGCGGGCCGCGTCGACGTACAGGCGCTTGCGGGCCGTGTGGGTGGCGAGGACCGAGCCGTTGCCGGGGAGGGAGAGTCCGATGGCCTCGGTCAGGCAGTTCATCGAGTTGGCGGTGAACATGCCGGAACAGGAGCCGCAGGTCGGACAGGCGTTCTCCTCGATACGGAGGATGTCCTCGTCGGAGATCTTGTCGTTCACGGCGTCGGAGATCGCGTCGACCAGGTCGAGGGTGCGGACGGTGCCGTCGACGAGGGTGGCCCGGCCGGCCTCCATCGGGCCGCCGGAGACGAAGACCGTGGGGATGTTCAGGCGCAGCGCGGCCATCAGCATGCCCGGCGTGATCTTGTCGCAGTTGGAGATGCAGACCAGGGCGTCGGCGCAGTGCGCCTCGACCATGTACTCGACGGAGTCGGCGATCAGGTCGCGGGACGGCAGGGAGTACAGCATGCCGCCGTGGCCCATGGCGATGCCGTCGTCCACGGCGATCGTGTTGAACTCGCGCGGGATGCCGCCCGCCTCCGTGATCGCCTCGCTGACGATCCGGCCGACCGGCTGCAGGTGGGTGTGGCCCGGCACGAACTCGGTGAAGCTGTTGGCGACCGCGATGATCGGCTTGCGGCCGATGTCCGCGCCCGGTACACCGGAGGCGCGCATCAGGGCGCGGGCGCCCGCCATGTTGCGGCCGTGGGTGACTGTGCGGGACCTCAGCTCGGGCATCGTCGCTCGCTCCTTCAGGCAGATAGGGCTCTCGTCGAGCGTACGCCCGTTGCTCAGGCTTCGGGACGAGGTGTCCGGAATGCGGGACGGGTGTCTCGCTGCTCCGGCCTCACGGGCCGGTCAGATGCCCTTGGACGACCGGTGCCACCCGCGCCACGATCTGCTCCAGGTCCGCCGACGCCAGCGGCTCCAGCTTGATGACGTAGCGCAGCATCGCGCACCCCACGAGCTGCGCGGCGGCCAGCTCGGCGCGGAGCTGCGCGTCCGGGAGGTCCAGCTGCTCGGCGAGCCGGCGCAGCAACTGGGCGGCGACCAGCCGCCGGAAGACGGCGGCGGCGGTCTCGTTGTTCACCGCCGAGCGGAGGATCGCCAGCAGGGGCGTACGGGTGGTGGGGTTCTCCCAGATGCCGAAGATGAAGCGGGTCAGGCGTTCGCCGACGCCCTCCACCGGGCCGTCGGCCACCGCGACGGGCGCGTTCAGCGCGGGCGCGAAGGCGACCGAGATCGCGGCCTCGAAGACCTGCTCCTTGGTGCCGAAGTAGTGGTGGACGAGGGCCGAGTCGACGCCGGCGGCCTTGGCGATGCCGCGCACGGACGTCTTGTCGTAGCCGAGCTCGGAGAACTCCTCGCGGGCGGCGGCGAGGATGCGGTCCCGGGTGTCCGCCGACTCGGTGCGCGGCGGGCGGCCGCGGCGGCGGGGTGCGGTCCCGTCGCCGGCCGGTGCGGTGCGGGTCACCGGCGGGGCACCTTCACCGCCGAGGCCAGGTGCAGGCGGGTGAAGGCCAGGGCCTCCGCGAGGTCGGCCTCGCGCTCGGCGGCGGACATCGCGCGCCGCGTGTTGACCTCGATGACGACGTGCCCGTCGAAGCCGGTGACCGCGAGGCGCTCCAGGACCTCGGCGCAGGGCTGGGTGCCGCGGCCGGGCACCAGGTGCTCGTCCTTGGCGGAGCCGCGGCCGTCGGCGAGGTGGACGTGGCCGAGCCGGTCGCCCATCCGGTCGAACATGGCGAGCGCGTCGGTGCGGGAGGTCGCGGCGTGGCTGAGGTCGATCGTGAAGTGCCGGTAGTCGTCCTTGGTGACGTCCCAGTCGGGGGCGTACGCGAGCATCTCGCGGTCGCGGTAGCGCCACGGGTACATGTTCTCCACCGCGAACCTGACGTCCGTCTCGTCCGCCATGCGCCAGACGCCCTCCACGAAGTCGCGGGCGTACTGGCGCTGCCAGCGGAACGGCGGGTGGACGACGACGGTGTCCGCGCCGAGCCTCTCGGCGGCCGACCGGGCCCGCTGGAGCTTGACCCAGGGGTCGGTGGACCAGACCCGCTGGGTGATCAGCAGGCAGGGGGCGTGGACGGCGAGGATCGGGATGCGGTGGTAGTCGCTCAGTCGGCGCAGGGCCTCGACGTCCTGGCTGACCGGGTCGGTCCACACCATGACCTCGACGCCGTCGTAGCCGAGGCGCGCGGCGATCTCGAAGGCCGTCGCCGTCGACTCCGGATAGACGGAGGCCGTGGAGAGCGCGACCTTCGCATCCGGGATACGGACGACGTCCCTTGGTTCTGCCACGAGGGACAGGTTACGGGGTGGGGTCGGGCGGGGGCGGGGGGTGTCTTCGCCAGTGTGACGATCGTCGCGTCGGGAACGAGGCCGGCCGCGTCCGCCGCCTTCACCGGTCCGCCCGTGCCGGCCCGCGGGTGTGTCCGCCGCCCGCCGGCGGGTCGGGCGGCCGCACACCGCGGGTGCGCCTAGGCCGAGCCCATGTGGTCCAGGCGTCGCAGGATGATGCCCTCGCGCAGCGCCCACGGGCACACCTCGACCGAGTCCACCCCGAACAGGTCCATCGCGGCCTCCGCCACCAGCGCGCCCGCCACCAGCTGGCCGGAGCGGCCCTCGGAGACGCCCGGGAGCGCGCCGCGCTGGGCCGTGTTCATGGCCGCGAGCCGCGGCACCCAGGTCTCCAGCGAGCTGCGCTTGAGTTCCCGCTGGACGTAGAGGCCGTCGGCGGAGCGGGCCGCGCCGGCGATCCGGGCCAGCTGCTTGAAGGTCTTGGAGGTGGCGACGACGTGGTCGGGAGCGCCGAAGCGGCTGAACTCGCCGACCGTGCGCGCGATCTCGGCCCGCACGTGGCGGCGCAGTGCCCGTATGTCGTCCGGGGCGGGCGGGTCGCCGGGGAGCCAGCCGGCGGTGAGCCGCCCGGCGCCGAGCGGCAGCGAGACGGCCGCGTCCGGCTCCTCGTCGATGCCGTAGGCGATCTCCAGGGAGCCGCCTCCGATGTCCAGGACCAGCAGTTTCCCCGCGGACCAGCCGAACCAGCGGCGTACCGCGAGGAAGGTCAGGCGGGCCTCCTCGGCGCCGCTGAGGACCTGGAGTTCGGCACCGGTCTCGGCCCTCACGCGCGCGAGGACGTCGTCGGCGTTGCTGGCCTCGCGCACGGCGGAGGTGGCGAACGGCAGCAGTTCCTCGACGCCCTTGTCCTCCGCGGCCTGGAGGGCCCCATGGACGACACCGATCAGTTTTCCGACTCCGTCGGGACCGATCGCGCCGTTGCCGTCGAGCAGTTGGGCAAGGCGCAATTCCGCCTTGTGCGAGTGCGCGGGCAGCGGGCGCGCGCCGGGGTGCGCGTCCACCACCAGCAGGTGCACCGTGTTGGATCCCACGTCGAGGACACCGAGTCTCATGTACGGAACGCTACTGCCAGGTGGCCGGGAACCCATCGGCGGTGGCGTCCCCGAAGCCACCTCGCGCGATTTACCCTGTACACGTGCCAAAGACGAAAAAGACGAAGGACCACAAGGGCGCCCAATCCGCCGACGGTTCTTCGCGGGCGAAGCCGTCGAAGAAGCCGAAGACCTCACAGCAGGCCCCGGCAGGCGACGAGAAGGGCCTGGACTTCGCGCGCGCGTGGGTCGAGTTCCCGGATCCGGCCGACGACGAGCAGGTGTTCCGGTGTGATCTGACCTGGCTGACCTCGCGCTGGAACTGCGTCTTCGGCAGCGGCTGCCAGGGCATCCAGGCGGGCCGCGCGGACGACGGCTGCTGCACGCTGGGCGCGCACTTCTCCGACGAGGACGACGAGAAGCGGGTCGCCGAGCACGTGTCGAGGCTCACGCCGGACATCTGGCAGCACCACGCCGAGGGCACGCGTGACGGCTGGGTCGCGGAGGACGACGAGGGCTCCCGCCAGACCCGCCCGTACAACGGCTCGTGCATCTTCCAGAACCGTCCCGGTTTCGCGGGGGGCGCGGGCTGCTCCCTGCACATCCTGGCCCTGCGGGAGGGCCGCGAGCCGCTGGAGACCAAGCCGGACGTCTGCTGGCAGCTCCCGGTCCGCCGCACCTACGACTGGATCGACCGCCCCGACGACACGCGCATCCTCCAGGTCTCGATCGGTGAGTACGACCGCAGGGGCTGGGGCCCGGGCGGCCACGACCTGCACTGGTGGTGCACGTCGGCGACCTCGGCACACGGCGCCGGTGACCCGGTCTACGTCTCCTACCGTCCGGAACTGACCGAACTGATGGGCAAGGCCGGCTACGACCGCCTGGCCGAACTGTGCGAGCAGCGCCTGGCCTCCCAGCTGCCCCTGGTGGCCCCGCACCCGGCGGACCCGACGACCTGAGACGCCGCCCCGCGCAGCGGCGTCCGGTACGGCCCTCGCCGACAGGTGGGCGCGGGCGCTGCCGAGGCGCGGGCCGCTCCTCGGCATGAGGCCGCGGGACGCGGGCGCTGCCGGGCGCGCGCCCGGCCGCGCCGCCTCCGCTGTCACGGAGTGGCCGACGGCCCTCCGCTCTCGGTCTCGGTCGGCGACGCCGAATCCGTCGGGCCGGGCGTGTCCGACGCGGTCGGGGTCGGCGTGGGCGTCGGCTCGGTCGGTGAGTCCGTCGGCTCGGCGGACGCCGACACGGTCGGCGTGGGCGTGGGCCGCCCCGGCGGCGTCGGCCCCCGTTTCACCGGCGGGGCCGTCCCGTAGCCGTCGATCGTCACCACCGCCCCGGCCGGCGCCACGGCGACCCGCGCGGTCCAGCGCCCGGCGGGCTCCCGCAGGTGGTCGACGTACACCTTGACGGTCAGGGACTCGCCCGGCCGGAGCGTTCCCGAGGAGCGCGAGAAGTACAGCCAGCCCGAGGTGGTGGACACCGACCACCGCAGGGGCGCGTCACCGGCCGCCGCGAGCGTGATCAGCGTCGTGTCGCCGTCGTTCGCGGCCGTCACCGCGAGGTGCCCCGCGCCGCCCTTCGCCCGGTCGCCGCCCGCGACGCCGACCACCTCCACCGAGACGTCGGCGTTGCCGTCCTTGCCGATGCGCGGCCCGGGTCCGGTGCCCGCGTTGCCCGCGTTCCGGTAGCCGCCCGAGCCGTCGCCGGCCAGCGCGCCCGGACCGGAGGTCTCGCGGGCGGTCGCGGACGGCCCGTCGTGCCCCTCCCCCGCGGGCGAACCCCGGTACGCGGCCCACAGGGCCAGCACGGGAGCCGCCACCACCGTGGCGACGACGGTCGTCGTGACGGCACGCGCGCGCAGCCGGTCGCGGCGGGCCGCGCGGTCTTTCGGGTCCATCGGGAAACCGCGCCGGTCGAAGCGCGGCACCCCGGCGCCACGCGCGCGCGAGGGGTGCGCCATCGCGACGTGCAGCTCCGCGCGCGGTGCCTCAAGGACCGGCAGCTCGGCGGGCGTGGTGATCGCGCCGGGCCACCGTCCGGGCGCGGCGCGTTCGGCGGTGCGGCGGCAGCGCGGGCAGTCGTCGACGTGCCTGACCAGTTCACGGCGCAGGGCGCTGCTCAGCACCAGCTGGCTGTCCCCGGTGAGGTGGGACACGCTCGGGCAGCCGCCGGTCTCCACCACGGCGAGCGCCGCGCGGGTGCGCTCCACCTCGCAGGCCGCGGAGGCGAGCAGTTCACGGGCGCCGGCGAGATCCATGCCGAGGACGGCGGCTACCTCCTGGGCGGTGAGGTGGTGGCGGACCGCGAGTTCGAGCGCCTCGCGCTGCTCCGGGGTGGTGCCGGCGGCCTCGGGCCAGGCGAGCAGGGCGAGTTCGCCGCGCCGCTGTTCCTCGGTCCGGGCGGCGGCCGGGGGTTCCGGGGCGGTGGTCCGGCCCGCCGCGTGGGTGGCCTGACGTTTCTGCTTGGCCTCGGCCAAACCGCGCAGACAGGCCCAGCGGGCCAGCGCGTACAGCCAGGCCCTGCGGTCTCCGTCGGTCTCCGGGACGCGCTGGCCGCGCCGCTCGGCGACGGCGAGGACGTCCCCGAGGGCGGCGGTGGCCGCGTCGTGGTCGCAGAGCACCGAGAGGCAGTACGTGAACAGCCCGTCCAGGTACGGCTCGTAGCGCGCCGGCGGCCGCTGCGCCAGCGCACGCGCCGCCGTACGGTCGCGCGCTGCACGCGCCCCCCGGTCTGCCCGGTGCGCGCCGGTCATGCGGGTCGAGGTCTCCGGACTGCTGCTCATCACCCGTGCGACCGTAGGCGGCGGCGTAACGTCCCTTCTGGCACCTTGAGCACTTTTAATCCGTACGGGTGAAACGATCCCTCATAAGGGGACACCAACCGGTTGCCCGGTGGCTCGTTCCTGACGGGACATGGCCGGGACCCGTCAGCCCGGGTCGGTCGCGGGCGCCGGCGTGGGCCCGCTGTCGGTGGCGGGAGCTACGGTTTCCGCATGGCTGCCCGTACCAAGACCGCGAAAGACCGTCCGTCGTTCCGCTGCACCGAGTGCGGCTGGCAGACGGCCAAGTGGCTCGGCCGCTGCCCCGAGTGCCAGGCATGGGGGACGGTCGAGGAGTACGGCGCGCCCGCGGTCCGCACGACGGCACCCGGCCGGGTCACCACCTCCGCGGTACCCATCGGCGAGGTCGACGGCCGCCAGGCCACCGCGCGCACGACCGGCGTGCCGGAGCTGGACCGGGTGCTGGGCGGCGGTCTGGTCCCCGGCGCGGTCGTCCTGCTGGCGGGCGAACCCGGCGTCGGCAAGTCCACCCTGCTGCTCGACGTGGCCGCCAAGTCGGCGAGCGAGCAGCACCGCACCCTCTACGTCACCGGAGAGGAGTCGGCGAGCCAGGTCCGGCTGCGCGCCGACCGCATCGGCGCCATCGACGACCACCTCTATCTCGCCGCCGAGACCGACCTGGCCGCCGTCCTCGGTCACCTGGACGCGGTCAAGCCGTCGCTGCTGATCATGGACTCCGTCCAGACGGTCGCGTCCCCCGAGATCGACGGCGCGCCCGGCGGCATGGCCCAGGTGCGGGAGGTGGCCGGGGCGCTCATCCGCGCCTCCAAGGACCGGGGGATGTCGACGCTCCTGGTGGGCCACGTCACCAAGGACGGCGCGATCGCCGGTCCCCGGCTGCTCGAACACCTCGTGGACGTCGTCCTGCACTTCGAGGGCGACCGGCACGCGCGCCTGCGGCTCGTCCGCGGGGTCAAGAACCGCTACGGCACCACGGACGAGGTCGGCTGCTTCGAGCTGCACGACGAGGGGATCACGGGCCTGGCGGACCCGAGCGGACTCTTCCTGACCCGACGTGCCGAACCGGTCCCGGGGACCTGTCTGACGGTCACCCTGGAGGGCCGCCGCCCGCTGGTCGCCGAGGTCCAGGCGCTGACCGTGGAATCCCAGATCCCCTCCCCGCGCCGCACCACCTCCGGCCTGGAGACCTCCCGGGTCTCGATGATGCTGGCGGTGCTGGAACAGCGCGGGCGGATCACCGCGCTCGGCAAGCGGGACATCTACTCCGCCACCGTCGGCGGCGTGAAGCTCTCGGAGCCCGCGGCCGACCTGGCGATCGCCCTCGCCCTGGCCTCCGCCGCGAGCGACACCCCGCTCCCCAAGAACCTGGTCGCCATCGGCGAGGTCGGTCTCGCCGGCGAGGTCAGACGGGTCACCGGCGTCCAGCGCAGGCTGGCGGAGGCGCACCGACTCGGCTTCACGCACGCGCTCGTGCCGAGCGATCCCGGCAGGATCCCGGCGGGCATGAAGGTCCTGGAAGTCGCGGACATGGGGGACGCGCTGCGGGTGCTGCCGCGCTCCCGTCGCCGAGAGGCCCCACAGGAGGCGGAGCAGCGCCGGTAGACTTTGCCCTGGTCTCGCCCATCCGTACGAACCGCGTGCGGCTGCGGGAGCGCCTCAGAACCTGCGACCGGAGGAGTGCAGTGGCAGCCAACGACCGGGCAGCGGCTCCCGGAAAATCCGGTGGGAGTGCCGGTTCCGATGGCCTGATGCGCGCCTCGCTGAGCGCTGTGGCTCCGGGCACGGGCCTGCGTGACGGCCTGGAGCGGGTCCTCCGCGGCAACACCGGCGGGCTCATCGTCCTCGGCTTCGACAAGACCGTCGAGACGATGTGCACGGGCGGCTTCGTCCTCGACGTCGAGTTCACGGCGACCCGGCTGCGCGAGCTGTGCAAGCTCGACGGCGGCATCGTGATCTCCTCCGACCTCTCCAAGATCCTCCGGGCGGGCGTGCAGTTCGTGCCCGACGCGACGATCCCCACGGAGGAGACCGGCACCCGCCACCGCACCGCGGACCGCGTCTCCAAGCAGGTCGGGTTCCCGGTGGTCTCGGTCTCGCAGTCGATGCGGCTGATCGCGCTCTACGTCGGCGGGCAGCGGCGTGTCCTGGAGGACTCGGCGGCGATCCTGTCCCGTGCCAACCAGGCGCTCGCGACCCTGGAGCGGTACAAGCTCCGCCTGGACGAGGTCGCGGGAACGCTGTCGGCGCTGGAGATCGAGGACCTGGTGACGGTCCGCGACGTCTCGGCCGTCGCGCAGCGGCTCGAAATGGTCCGCCGCATCGCCACCGAGATCGCCGAGTACGTGGTCGAGCTGGGCACCGACGGCCGGCTGCTCGCGCTCCAGCTGGACGAGCTGATCGCCGGTGTCGAGCCCGAGCGCGAGCTGGTGGTCAGGGACTACGTCCCCGAGCCCACCGCCAAGCGCTCGCGCACGGTCGACGAGGCGCTCTACGAGCTGGACGCGCTGAGCCACGCGGAGCTGCTGGAGCTGCCGACGGTGGCGCGGGCGCTGGGGTACACGGGGTCGCCGGAGGCGCTGGACTCCGCGGTGTCGCCGCGTGGCTTCCGGCTGCTGGCGAAGGTGCCGCGGCTGCCCGGGGCGATCATCGACCGGCTGGTCGAGCACTTCGGGGGCCTGCAGAAGCTGCTCGCCGCGAGCGTGGACGACCTGCAGACCGTGGACGGGGTCGGCGAGGCGCGAGCGCGGAGCGTCCGCGAGGGTCTGTCGCGGCTCGCGGAGTCCTCGATCCTCGAACGGTACGTGTAGCTCCGCTGGGGTGGGCGGCTGATCAACTGCGGCCGATCGGGGCCGCCCGCGCCCCCTACCCATCTGCGCAAACCCCGGCCCGGCGGGGGCTGAACACCTCCGCACCCGCGACCCGGCGGGGGCCGAGCACCTCCGCACCCGCGACCCGACGGGGGCTGAACACCTCCGCACCCGCGACCCGGCGGGGGCCGAGCACCTCCGCACCCG
>NZ_JBIWNY010000038.1:19371-66995 GCF_044767465.1 Streptomyces sp. NPDC101237
CCCGCGACCCGACGGGGGCCGAGCACCTCCGCACCCGCGACCCGACGGGGGCCGAGCACCTCCGCACCCGCGACCCGACGGGGGCCGAGCACCTCCGCACCCGCGACCCGACGGGGGCCGAGCACCTCCTCATCCGCGACCCGACGGGGGCCGAGCGCGCCGTTCCCCGCGCCCCTGACGGGCGCGATCCTGCCGGCGCCGGCGAGCGAAACCCCCCGCCCGGCAGGGCTAGCACCTCCTCACCCGCGGCCCGCGGAGGGCCGAGCGCGCAGATACTCACCCAGCTGCGGGCAGTCGTGCCGCTGGGGCGGCACGGGTGGGCGCAGCGGCACCCGGCCAACACCGGCAAGAGAAACCCCGGCCCGACGGGACCGCGAGAAACCTCGACTGCCGCCCGGCGGGGGCCGAAGGCGCCGTTCCCCGCGCCCCTGACGGGCGCGATCCTGCCGGCGCCGGTGAGCGAAACCCCCGGCCGGTGGGGTTCAGTCCGCTGTCAGGACGAAGGAGGCCTGGGACTTCGGGAAGCCGGGGGCCGCGGCTTCCAGGAGGTACGTGCCGGACCCCGCCGAGCCCGCGGCGGGCGTCGCGCACTGGGGAGCGCTCGGCTTGCGGTCCCACTTCAGGGTGTAGGTGATGCCGCTGCCCGCAGGGACCCGGTACCACCGCGTGGCCGTCGTCCTCGGACAGTCCGCCGACGACCAGTAACTGTCGTCCGCACTCGCCGGCGTGATCGTCAACACCGCCTTCTTCGGCCCGAGATCGATCTTGCAGTCGCTGGACGACTTGTTCTTCGCGGTGAGTTCGAAGGTCGGCGTCTGCTCGGGCGAGTAGGAGTTGTGCAGGCTCTTCAGCCCCAACGACACGGCGGAGGCGGTGCAGTTGGGCAGCGTGGAGGTGCCGGGCAGCGAGGCGACCGTACCGCCGGAGCCCGAGGTGACGTCCCCCGAACCCGACGAGGACCCCGAGGACCCGCCGGAACCGGCCGCGGCTCCGCCCCCCGACCCGTCCGAACTCCCGCCGCCGGAACCGGAACTGGAACCGGCACTCGAACCGCCGCCCGAGCCGGACGACGCGCCGCCGCCCCCGCTGGACTCGTCCCGCCCGCCGGGCGCCTGGCTGATCGCAGGCCCGCTGCCGGACGGCCCCGGAGTGATCGTGGACGCGGGATTCTTGCCGTCCGCCCCGTCGGAGCCCTTCTTGCCGCCGCCGCCACCGGACGTCACGATCCAGGTGATCAGCAGCGCCAGCACGGCGACCACGGACACCATGACGACCCTCCGTCGCCAGTAGATGGAGGAGGGAAGCGGCCCGACCGGATTGCGCAGAGATCCCACGGCGCAAACTGTACGAGAGATCGATGCACTTCCTCGCCCCACCCGCCGCTCAAACGTCAACTTTTCCGGATCATCATTCCGGCAACTCCCTTCGGCACACCGCTTCTTCGTGAAACGGGCGCGCGGGACGGCCCCGAAGAGCCGTCGGGCCTCGCCGGGAAGCACGTCCACCCCAGCCGTGGCCGGACGTGGCAGGATCGGAAGGGACATGACTGAGAAGCTCCACGCCCCCGTGATCGCCTGGTTCGACGCCCATGCCCGTGACCTCCCCTGGCGCCGCCCGGAGGCGGGCCCGTGGGGGGTGATGGTCAGCGAGTTCATGCTGCAGCAGACCCCGGTCAGCCGGGTGCTGCCCGTCTACGAGCAGTGGCTGGCCCGTTGGCCGCGCCCCGCCGACCTCGCCGCCGAGGCGCCCGGCGAGGCGGTGCGCGCCTGGGGCCGGCTCGGCTACCCGCGCCGCGCCCTGCGCCTGCACGGCGCCGCCGTCGCCATAACGGAACGGCACGGCGGCGACGTACCGACCGACCACGCGCAGCTGCTCGCCCTGCCGGGCATCGGCGAGTACACCGCCGCGGCCGTGGCGTCCTTCGCGTACGGGCAGCGGCATGCCGTGCTCGACACCAACGTGCGCCGGGTCTTCGCGCGGGCGGTGACCGGTGTGCAGTACCCGCCGAACGCCACCACCGCCGCCGAGCGCAGGCTCGCCCGCGAACTGCTGCCCGAGGACGAGCCGACCGCCGCCCGCTGGGCCGCCGCCTCCATGGAACTGGGCGCGCTGGTGTGCACGGCGAAGAACGAGACGTGTGGGCGGTGCCCGATCGCCGGGGAGTGCGCCTGGCGGCTGGCCGGCAAGCCGGCGCACGAGGGACCGCCCCGGCGCGGTCAGACGTACGCCGGTACCGACCGGCAGGTGCGCGGCAAGCTGCTGGCGGTGCTGCGCGACGCGCACGCGCCCGTGACGCAGACGGTGCTCGACCGGGTGTGGCACGAGCCGGTGCAGCGGGCCCGCGCGCTGGACGGGCTGGTCTCGGACGGGCTGGTGGAGCCGCTCGCGGGCGGTCTGTACCGGCTTCCGCTGGGCTGACGTACAGCCACATCACAGCAGAGGGGCCGTGTTACGGCCCCGCCTGCCCGGCACATACCCCCATAGTCGTACATAACCCTGCGCCCGCTTACCCCGAACCTACTTCCGTTACACAACCGACGGACAGCCGAGTGCTAGCCGAAGGCTGCTCCGCACAGCCCCGTGACAACAGGTCCGTAGCTTCGTTTCTGTGCCCGCCACGACCGCGGGACGGCAGGAACTCAGGCACAGGGCCGGGGAAAACGGGGAACGGGAGGCGGTTGATCATGGCGCAGGGCGAGGTGCTCGAATTCGAGGAGTACGTCCGCACGCGGCAGGACGCGCTGCTGCGCAGCGCCCGCCGGCTCGTCCCCGACCCCACCGACGCCCAGGACCTGCTCCAGACCGCGCTCGTGCGGACGTACGGCCGCTGGGAGACCATCGAGGACAAGCGGCTCGCGGACGCCTACCTGCGCCGAGTCATGATCAACACGCGGACCGAGTGGTGGCGGGCCCGGAAGCTGGAGGAGGTCCCCACCGAGCAGCTTCCCGACGCGTGCGTGGAGGACTCCACCGAGCAGCACGCGGACCGCGCGCTCCTCATGGACATCATGAAGGTGCTGGCACCGAAGCAGCGCAGTGTCGTGGTGCTGCGACACTGGGAGCAGATGTCCACGGAGGAGACGGCCGCCGCCCTCGGCATGTCGGCCGGAACGGTCAAGAGCACGCTGCACCGGGCGCTCGCCCGGCTCCGCGAGGAGCTGGAGTCACGCGACCTCGACGCACGCGCGCTGGAGCGTGAGGAGCGGGAGCGTTGCGCGGCCTGACCGGCACAGGGCCCAGCAGGGGCCCGGCGAGTGCACAGGCGGTGAGCACGGCGGCGGCCGTGCTCACCGCCCTCGCCCTTTTCGCCGCCGCCTGCGGTACCGGCGGCACCGGCGCCCGTGACGAGGGCCCGGCGCACGCCGACTCGGCGCGGAAGGCCCCGGCCGCCGCCGTCCCCTCGCCCAACCCGTCGCAGACCTACGCGAAGGTCGACGCGGTGGCCCTGGTGAAGGCCGACCCGGCGGTCTCGGCCACCGTGAAACGGGACCTCAAGCCGTGCGCGGGCGACCAGTACCCGGTCGACGTCACCTACGGCGATCTGACCGGCGGCCCGACCGAGGACATCGTCGTGAACGTGCTGACCTGCGGAGACGCGGTCGGGGTGGGGGCGTACGTGTACCGCGGGGAGGGCGGCGGGTACAAGAATGTGTTCAAGGCCGAGGAGTCCCCGGTCTACGCGGAGATCGACCGCGGCGACCTGAGCGTCACCAAACAGGTGTACGAGAAGGGCGACCCGGTGTCGAGCCCGTCCGGTGAGAACGTGATCACCTACGGCTGGACCGGGGGCCGCTTCGTCCAACAGGACTTCCACCACACCGACTACGGCAACGCGACCGGCAGCGGCGGTGCCACACCGGGCCCCTCGACCGCCGGCTGACCCCCACCCCCACCACACGAGAGAGCAGGGATGGCAGACCAGACCCACGTCCTGTTCGTCGAGGACGACGACGTCATCCGCGAGGCCACCCAGCTCGCCCTGGAGCGGGACGGCTTCGCGGTCACCGCCATGCCCGACGGGCTGTCCGGCCTGGAGGCGTTCCGCGCCGACCGGCCCGACATCGCCCTGCTTGACGTGATGGTGCCGGGCCTGGACGGGGTGAGTCTGTGCCGGCGCATCCGTGACGAGTCCACGGTGCCGGTGATCATGCTGTCGGCGCGCGCCGACTCCATCGACGTGGTGCTGGGTCTGGAGGCGGGCGCCGACGACTACGTCACCAAGCCGTTCGACGGCGCGGTCCTGGTGGCCCGGATCCGTGCCGTGCTGCGGCGCTTCGGGCACGCGAACGGCGGCGACCGGCCGCACGGGGACGCGGCCGAGGCGGCCGGCGGCCCGCTGACCTTCGGCGAGCTGGAGATCGACACCGAGGGCATGGAGGTGCGCCGGGCCGGACAGCCGGTGGCGCTCACCCCGACCGAGATGCGGCTGCTCCTGGAGTTCTCCTCGGCGCCGGGGACCGTGCTCTCGCGGGACAAGCTGCTGGAACGCGTCTGGGACTACGGCTGGGGCGGGGACACCCGCGTCGTCGACGTCCATGTGCAGCGGCTGCGTACGAAGATCGGCCAGGACCGGATCGAGACGGTCCGCGGTTTCGGTTACAAGCTGAAGGCCTGAGCGGGGCGGTCATGCGGGGGCTCATCAGATCCATCAGGAGATCCGTCCAGCGGTCCGTCGGGCACCGGGGACCGGGGCTGCGCACCGGGCTGCGGTGGAAGCTGAGCGCGGCGATCGCGCTGGTCGGCGCGCTCGTCGCGGTCGCGCTGAGCCTGGTGGTGCACAACGCGGCCCGGGTCTCGATGCTGGACAACGCGCGCGACCTGGCCAACGAACGGCTGCAGATCGCCCAGCGCAACTACGAGCTGTACGGACGGGCGAACTTCCCGGACGTGAAGGTCAACGACCCCGAGCTGCCGCCGGCCCTGCGGGAGCGGGTCGACGCGGGCCGCCGGGCGACCGACGTCATCGACCCGGGCGGCGGCGCGCCGGACATCTGGGCGGCGGTGCAGGCCAAGGACGGGCGGGTGCTGTCCCTGCACGGCACCTTCCCGAACCGGAGCAGCGATGTGCTCAAGGACCTCGACCAGGCCCTCGTCATCGGCTCCATCGCGGTCGTCCTCGGCGGCAGCGCGCTCGGCGTGCTGATCGGCGGGCAGCTCTCGCGGCGGCTGCGCAAGGCGGCGGCTGCGGCCAACCAGGTCGCCCAGGGCGAGCCGGACGTACGGGTACGGGAGGCGATCGGCGGCGTCGTGCGCGACGAGACCGACGACCTGGCCCGTGCGGTGGACGCCATGGCGGACGCGTTGCAGCAGCGCCTGGAGGCCGAGCGGCGGGTCACGGCCGACATCGCCCACGAACTGCGCACGCCGGTGACGGGCCTGCTCACGGCCGCCGAACTGCTGCCGCCGGGCCGGCCGACCGAGCTGGTCCTGGACCGGGCCAAGGCCATGCGCACCCTGGTCGAGGACGTCCTGGAGGTGGCCCGGCTCGACAGCGCCTCCGAACGCGCCGAGCTGCAGGACATCATGCTGGGCGAGTTCGTCGCCCGCCGGGTGGCCGCGAAGGACCCGGCGATCGAGGTGCGGGTGGTCCACGAGTCGGAGGTCACCACCGATCCGCGCCGCCTGGAGCGGGTGCTGTTCAACCTGCTCGCCAACGCGGCCCGGCACGGCAGGCCGCCCATCGAGGTGACCGTCGAGGGCCGGGTGATCCGGGTCCGCGACCACGGCCCCGGCTTCCCCGAGAAACTCCTCGCGGAGGGCCCGAGCCGCTTCCGCACCGGCAGCGAGGACCGCGCGGGCCAGGGACACGGCCTGGGCCTGACCATCGCGGCCGGCCAGGCGCGCGTCCTGGGCGCCCGGCTGACGTTCCGCAACATCCGTCCGGCCGGCTCGCCCGCGCACCTCCCGGCGGAGGGCGCGGTGGCCGTGCTCTGGCTGCCCGAGCACGCCCCGACGGCCACCGGCAGCTACCCGATGCTGCCGGGCCCGGCCCAGTCGGCCCGCTGACCCGCCGGGGTCCTGCCGCGGTACCGGCCCGGCACCGACAAAGCCGGGTGGCCCCGGGGACATCCGTCCCCGGGGCCACCCGTACGCGTCGCGAGGACGCCGCTCGCCTCGCTCAGACCGCTTCGACGACCGGAAGCGGTGCCGCCTCGCCGGAGCCCGCCTTCTGGGGGCCGCCGCGCAGCGGCACCTCCTTGACGAACACCGCCGCCGCCACGACCGCCACCGCGATCACCGCGCCGAGCAGGAACGCCGAGTGCGTGCCCGCCGACACCGCGTGCTGGTACGCCTCGCGCACCGCGGCCGGCAGCTTCGCCAGGCTCGCCGCGTCCAGCGAGGCCGACTGCTCGGTGACCTTGGAGCCCAGTCCGCCGGCCCGTGCGGCCATCTCGTCCTTGACCCGGTCGTTGAAGATCGCGCCCATGATGGCGACACCGAAGGAGGAGCCGAGGGTACGGAACAGGGTGGTGGACGAGGACGCGACGCCCATGTCCTTCATCTCCACGCTGTTCTGCGCGACCAGCATGGTGATCTGCATCAGGCAGCCCATGCCGAGGCCGACGACGGCCATGTACACGCCCGAGACGAACCGGGTGGTGTCGGTGTCCATGGTGGACAGCAGGTACAGCCCGATGGCCAGCAGCACACCGCCCAGCAGGGGGAAGATCTTGTAGCGGCCGGTGCTGGTGGTGACCCGGCCAGCGACCAGCGAGGTCACCAGCATCGCGCCGAGCATCGGAAGCAGCAGCAGACCGGAGTTGGTCGCGGAGGCGCCCTGCACGGCCTGCTGGTACAGCGGCAGGAAGAGCGTGGCGCCGAACATCACGAAGCCCACGATGAAGCCGATGACCGACATCAGGGTGAAGTTGAGGCTGCGGAAGATGTGCAGCGGCAGGACGGGCTCGGCGGCCCTGGTCTGCCAGAAGACGAACCCGATGAGTGCGACGACACCGATGGCGATCAGTTCCATGATCCGCGCGGACGTCCAGGCGTACTCGGAGCCGCCCCAGGTGGTGACCAGCACGATCGCGGTGATGCCGAGGGTGAGCAGGCCGGCGCCGAGGTAGTCGATGCGCGCCGTGCCGCGCTTCTTCGGCAGGTGCAGGACGGCGGTGACGGCGGCCAGCGCGACCACGCCGAGCGGCAGGTTGATGTAGAAGGCCCAGCGCCAGCCCCAGTTGTCGGTGATGGTGCCGCCGACCAGCGGGCCGCCGATCATCGCGAGCGCCATGACACCGGCCATCATGCCCTGGTACTTGCCTCGCTCACGGGGCGGCACGAGGTCGCCGATGATGGCCATGACGCCGACCATGAGGCCACCGGCCCCGAGCCCCTGAACGGCCCGGAACCCGATCAGCTCGCCCATGTTCTGGGCCATGCCGCTGAGCGCGGAGCCGACCAGGAAGATGACTATGGAGGTCAGGAAGGCGCCCTTGCGCCCGTACATGTCGCCGAGCTTGCCCCAGATGGGGGTGGCCGCCGCGGTGGCGAGGGTGTACGCGGTGACGACCCACGAGAGGTGTTCGAGGCCCCCGAGGTCTCCCACGATCGTCGGCATCGCCGTACCGACGATCATGTTGTCGAGCATCGCGAGCATCATCGCGATCATCAGCGCGAGGATCACGACCCGCACGCTCTTGGGCTGTTTCGCCGACGCATCCGCCGCGACCGGTGCCCCTGGTGACTCCTGGCCGGTCCCGGCCGCCTGGATGTCCGCCATCTCTCCCACTCCCCCTGACGGCAGCTACTTACTTGCCGCCCGGCTAGTTCAGTACACTGTGAAAGGTAGACCTGTCACTAGCCGGTCGTCAAGTAAGTTACCGGACCGGGCGTCGGCAACCGGCAGGGCGAGTTTTCGCGGGAGTGCGAGGAGTAAGAGGATGGGCGTCACCATGGACGGCACCAAGCAGCAGCGGCGGGGCAACACCCGTCAGCGCATCCAGGACGTGGCGCTGGAACTCTTCGCCGAGCAGGGGTACGAGAAGACCTCCCTGCGCGAGATCGCCGAGCGCCTCGACGTCACCAAGGCGGCTCTGTACTACCACTTCAAGACCAAGGAAGAGATCCTCGTCAGCGTCTTCGAGGACCTGACACGGCCGATCCAGGACCTGATCGAGTGGGGCGAGGGCCAGCCGCACACGCTGGAGATCAAGCTGGAGATCGTACGGCGGTACAGCCGGGCGCTCGCCGAGGCCGGACCGCTGTTCCGCTTCATGCAGGAGAACCAGGCGACCGTCCGCGAGCTGCGGATCGGCGACACCTTCAAGGACCGGATGCGCGACCTGCGGGGCATCTTCGTCGACCCGGACGCGCCCCTGACCGACCAGGTCCGCTGCATCAGCGCGATGTTCACGCTGCACGCGGGCATGTTCGTCATGCAGGACCTGGAGGGCGACCCCGAGAAGAAGCAGGACGCCGTCCTGGAGGTCGCCCTGGACCTGGTGACCCAGGCCCATCAGGGCTCCGGCCCCGCCGTCTAGGCGATCACGCCGTTCGGACGGTCACGCCGCTCAGACGGTCACGCCCTTGGCGCGCAGGAAGACGACCGGGTTGATCGCGGAGCCGTAGTTCGGGGTCGTACGGATCTCGAAGTGCAGGTGCGGCCCGGTGGAGTTGCCGGTGTTGCCGGAGAGCGCGATGTGCTGGCCGGTCCTGACGACCTGCCCGACCCGGACGTCGACCCGGGACAGGTGGGCGTACTGCGAGTACTGGCCGTTGGCGTGCTTGACGACGACGGCGTTGCCGTACGCGGGGCCGTCACCGGCGCCGTTGCCGCCGGCCTTGACGACGGTGCCGCCGTGCGCGGCGACGACCTGGGTGCCGACCGGCACCGCGAAGTCCTGGCCGCTGTGCTTGGCGGCCCACATGCCGCCGGCCTGGTCGAAGCTCGCGGAGAGGGTGTACTTCCGCACCGGGTCGATCCAGGCGGCGGCATTCGGGGCGGCGGCCGACGCGACACCCGAGCCCACCACGGCCGTGACTCCGATGCCGGCGGCCAGAACGGCGGCCCGCTTGCGGAGGGAGGACGTACGGGGGGCACGGAGAGCGACGCGCAGGGACATCGGAACCTCGTGGGGTAGGCAACAGGGAGCCCCTTCCGGCACCGGCCGAGACCGGGAGCCGCCGAACGGGGCATCTCTTGGTAACCCGAAAGCCGCACCGCACTCAAACGTCACCGTCTACGACGTCGGCTAGTACGCGGTGACGGAGTTGACCCTTTCTTGACAGAGGGGTTCCCGTTGCGCAACCCGGGCTCGCCACTCGTTCACACCTGGGTGACATGGGAAGAAATATCCCTTTTGCGGCTGCTTTCGGGCCCACTATCCCGGCTAGTAACGGGCATTTCGCCCGTGCGCTATGTCACCGGCGGCGGCCTCTCGCGGACGCCCGGATGTGACCCGCACCTCGCACCGCCTACCCGCAAGTAACCCGGGGGCTTCCTTCGCGCCACCTCGTCGGTTCATCATGCCCCTGACACAGCCGTGGACGTGAGAGGACACCCCCACCGATGACCACAGGCACCTGGACCCGCCGCATGTCCGTCACCGCCGTCTCCGTGGCCGCCCTCGCCGGGATGGCCGCGCCGGCGCGGGCCGCGACGGCGAGCAGCTCCACCGCGGTCGACTACGCCACCTGGCAGCGGGACTGCCAGTCCGTGATGGACCAGGCCCTGCCCTACCTGAAGCAGCGCGTCGCCGCGGCCACGCCGGGCGAGCGGCAGGCGATCGTCTTCGACGTCGACAACACCACCCTGGAGACCGACTTCGGCTTCAGCTTCCCGCAGCCGGCCAACAAGCCGGTCCTGAACGTCGCCCGCTACGCCCAGGAGCACGGCGTCGCCCTGTTCTTCGTCACGGCCCGTCCCGGCATCATCGCCCTGCCGACCGAGTACAACCTCGAACACGACGGCTACGCCGTCTCCGGCCTCTACGTCCGCGGCTTCTTCGACCTCTTCAAGGACGTCGCCGCCTACAAGACCGCCCAGCGCGTCGACATCGAGAACAACGGCTACACGATCATCGCGAACATCGGCAACAGCGCCACCGACCTCTCCGGCGGCCACGCGGAGAAGACGTACAAGCTGCCCGACTACGACGGCCAGCTCTCCTAGCGGGCGGGCACGCGCGAGGGGCCGGTGCTTGGGAAAGCACCGGCCCCTCGCGTTCGGCGAACCCTGGAGGGTTACGCCTCCTTGCTCAGGTTCGGACCGGCTCCGCCGGCCGCCTGCTCGATCGGCGGGACGTCGGGCAGCGCCGACTTCTCCTCACCGCGGAAGGTGAAGGTCTTGGTCTCGCCCTCGCCCTCCGTGTCGACGACCACGATGTGACCGGGACGCAGCTCGCCGAAGAGGATCTTCTCCGAGAGGGTGTCCTCGATCTCGCGCTGGATCGTGCGACGCAGCGGACGCGCGCCCAGCACCGGGTCGTAGCCCTTCTTGGACAGCAGCTCCTTGGCGGACTGGGAGAGCTCGATGCCCATGTCCCGGTCCTTCAGGCGCTCGTCCACCTTGCCGACCATCAGGTCGACGATCCGCAGGATGTCCTCCTGCGTCAGCTGCGGGAAGACGACCACGTCGTCGACGCGGTTGAGGAACTCGGGCCGGAAGTGCTGCTTGAGCTCGTCCTGGACCTTGTTCTTCATGCGCTCGTAGTTGGTCTTCGTGTCACCCGAGGCCGCGAAGCCCAGGTTGAAGCCCTTGGAGATGTCCCGGGTGCCGAGGTTGGTCGTCATGATGATGACCGTGTTCTTGAAGTCCACGACCCGGCCCTGGGAGTCGGTCAGGCGACCGTCCTCAAGGATCTGCAGCAGGCTGTTGAAGATGTCCGGGTGGGCCTTCTCGACCTCGTCGAAGAGGACGACGGAGAACGGCTTGCGGCGGACCTTCTCGGTCAGCTGGCCGCCCTCCTCGTAGCCCACGTAGCCGGGGGGCGAACCGAAGAGACGCGACACCGTGTGCTTCTCGCTGAACTCCGACATGTCGAGGGAGATCAGCGCGTCCTCGTCACCGAAGAGGAACTCGGCGAGGGCCTTGGACAGCTCGGTCTTACCGACACCGGACGGGCCGGCGAAGATGAACGAGCCACCGGGGCGCTTCGGGTCCTTCAGACCGGCACGCGTACGGCGGATCGCCTTCGACAGCGCCTTGACGGCGTCGACCTGGCCGATGACCCGCTTGTGGAGCTCGTCCTCCATGCGCAGCAGACGCGAGGACTCCTCCTCGGTGAGCTTGAAGACCGGGATGCCCGTGGCGGTGGCCAGCACCTCGGCGATCAGCTCGCCGTCGACCTCGGCGACGACGTCCATGTCGCCGGCCTTCCACTCCTTCTCCCGCTTGGCCTTGGCGGCCAGGAGCTGCTTCTCCTTGTCGCGGAGGGAGGCGGCCTTCTCGAAGTCCTGCGAGTCGATCGCGGACTCCTTGTCCCGGCGGACGGCGGCGATCTTCTCGTCGAACTCGCGCAGGTCCGGCGGAGCGGTCATCCGGCGGATGCGCATCCGGGAGCCGGCCTCGTCGATGAGGTCGATCGCCTTGTCGGGCAGGAAGCGGTCCGAGATGTAGCGGTCGGCCAGGGTGGCCGCCTGGACCAGCGCCTCGTCCGTGATGGAGACCCGGTGGTGGGCCTCGTACCGGTCACGCAGACCCTTGAGGATCTCGATCGTGTGCGGCAGGGACGGCTCGGCGACCTGGATGGGCTGGAAGCGGCGCTCGAGGGCCGCGTCCTTCTCCAGGTGCTTGCGGTACTCGTCCAGGGTGGTGGCACCGATGGTCTGCAGCTCACCGCGGGCCAGCATCGGCTTCAGGATCGAAGCGGCGTCGATGGCGCCCTCGGCGGCACCCGCACCGACCAGCGTGTGCAGCTCGTCGATGAACAGGATGATGTCGCCGCGGGTGCGGATCTCCTTGAGCACCTTCTTCAGGCGCTCCTCGAAGTCACCGCGGTAGCGGGAGCCGGCGACCAGGGCGCCGAGGTCCAGGGTGTAGAGGTGCTTGTCCTTGAGGGTCTCGGGCACCTCGCCCTTGACGATGGCCTGGGCCAGGCCCTCGACGACGGCGGTCTTGCCGACGCCGGGCTCACCGATCAGGACCGGGTTGTTCTTGGTACGGCGGGACAGCACCTGCATGACCCGCTCGATCTCCTTCTCGCGCCCGATGACCGGGTCGAGCTTGGACTCACGAGCGGCCTGGGTGAGGTTCCGGCCGAACTGGTCGAGGACCAGGGACGTCGAGGGGGTGCCCTCGGCAGGGCCGCCGGCGGTGGCGGTCTCCTTGCCCTGGTATCCGGAGAGCAGCTGGATGACCTGCTGCCGCACCCGGTTGAGATCTGCGCCCAGCTTGACCAGGACCTGGGCGGCGACGCCCTCGCCCTCACGGATCAGGCCGAGCAGGATGTGCTCCGTGCCGATGTAGTTGTGGCCCAGCTGAAGGGCCTCCCGCAGCGACAGCTCCAGGACCTTCTTGGCACGGGGGGTGAAGGGGATGTGCCCGGACGGGGCCTGCTGGCCCTGGCCGATGATCTCCTCCACCTGCTGGCGGACCGCCTCGAGCGAAATCCCGAGGCTCTCAAGGGCCTTGGCGGCGACACCCTCACCCTCGTGGATCAGGCCCAGGAGGATGTGCTCGGTGCCGATGTAGTTGTGGTTGAGCATCCGGGCTTCTTCCTGAGCCAGGACGACAACCCGCCGCGCGCGGTCGGTGAACCTCTCGAACATCGTTAATCGCTCCTCAGAGCGGTCAGGCAGTGGGGGGAACTTCCCCTCTCTGTCCTTCCGCAGCTTAGTCCCGCAAGCGGGGACCGCTCATTCCAACTGCCGACACCGTCGATGGCCTCCTGACCCCGAACGCCGACATATGCTCCAACCCGATGGTGCGAGACGATGTTCCCGCAGGCCAGGCAGTTACCCCTTCCGCCAGTACGCCGATGGCGAACGCGAGGCGGCCCCGCCAGCGTGTCGCCCCCCTCCCACTAGGGATGTCTTACCCGCCCGGACCGACAGTCCATGCCGTATGCCCCTGGTCCCTCCGCTACGGGCGAACAGCCTTGCGTCCCTCCGGACCCCCGCGGCCCCTCGATTCCGGAACTCTGCGCATCCGTGGGCGCACACAGCGTAACTCGGACGGGTCCGCGGCGGTTGCGCCGGGCATGGCTGGCACGGTTCCCCTGGCCGCTTCCACGGTCCCTCACCCCTGTCGTCCGCTCGGTTCCGGTGCCGGTGGCACCGCAGGACCGGACGGGCCCGCGGCCCGGCTCCGGCACTGGTACGAGAACGATCTGGGCTGGGCGACCGTGCCCGGGGCGCCCGGAGAACCGTTGCGTCTGGTCACGGGCGTGCGTTTCGACGTGCTCGACGTGCCGGCGGCGGCGGGCGCGAAGGCGCTCAGGCATCTGGTGCCGGGCTCTCCGGTGGCGCTCCGGGGCGACCGGATGCGGCTGCTGGTGGCCGCGGGAAGCGCGCAGGAGCTGCCGGGACTGCTGGACTGGCTGGAGTGGGGCGCACTGGACCTGGACCTGCGGGCGCTGGGGGCGCAGGGCCGGATGACCGCTCCGGCACGGCCCGAGCCGGTCCCCGCCGGGGTCCGCGCCGTGGCCGAGGCCGCCGAGGCCGTCACCGAGGGCCAGGCCGGTTCATGGGAAGCCGTGCAGGGGGCCGCCGTGTGGCTGCGGCCCCCCGAGCCCGGGCGCGAGGTCGAGGCCTCGCTTCCGAGCATGCCGACGCTGTCGGCGAGGTCGGCCATGGGGGACGCGCATCGCGTCCCCGATCTCGTACGACTGGTGGACACGATGGCCACCGAGTGCCACCGGGTCCGGTTGCTGCGCGCGAGCCACGGACCTGCCGACGATCAGGCGTTGGCGTCCTCGTAGGCCTGGCGGATCGTCGCGGGGACACGGCCGCGGTCGTTGACCTCGTAGCCGTTCTCCTTGGCCCACGCGCGGATCTGCGCGGTGTCCTGGCTGCCGCCGGTCGCCGCGCGGGCCTTTCCACGTCCGCCCGACGCACGGCCACCGGTACGACGACCGCCCTTGACGTAGGGGTCGAGAAGGCCGCGCAGCTTGTCCGCATTGGCAGTCGTGAGATCGATCTCGTACGTCTTGCCGTCCAGCGCGAACGTCACGGTCTCGTCCGCCTCGCCGCCGTCGAGGTCGTCGACAAGAAGGACCTGAACCTTCTGTGCCACCGGATTTCCTTTCATCGATAACTTCAGGGCCGCGGGTGTGCGGCGCCCGCCGTTTCGCCGCCCCCTGTTATATGCAGTACTGCACTACGTCCGAAAGCAAACCGCTTTTGCGGGAAAAACACAAACCCCTGGGAGAGACCGAGGGGCCCGCTCCCACGCGGAAACATGCGCGTTTCGGACATAGGGCACCGGGGCACGGCGATGCATCCGGAATAGGGGCCGATCTCCCGGCCAACTCGGCGGCGAAGCCTCTTGTCCGCCGCGATCCCTCCGGGCGATCACAGATGCAGAAGCATCCGGCTGTTGCCCAAGGTGTTCGGTTTCACCCGTTCGAGTCCGAGGAACTCCGCGACGCCCTCGTCATAGGAGCGCAACAGCTCCGCGTAGACATCGGTGTCCACGGGCGTCTCGCCGATCTCCACGAAGCCGTGCTTGCCGAAGAACTCGACTTCGAAGGTCAGACAGAAAACGCGGCGAACACCGAGCCAACGCGCGGTCTCCAGCAACTTCTCCAGCAACTGATGACCGACGCCGGCGCCCTTGAGGCCCGGCTTCACCGCGAGAGTGCGCACTTCGGCGAGGTCTTCCCACATGACGTGCAGCGCGCCGCAGCCGACCACCTCGGCGTTGTCGTCGCGTTCGGCGACCCAGAACTCCTGGATGTCCTCGTAAAGCATCACCGTGGCTTTGTCGAGGAGGATGCGGCCGCGGACGTAGGCGTCAAGGAGTCGGCGCACCGCCGGGACATCGGCGGTGCGGGCCCGCCTGACGGTGATGGCTTTTGCGGTGACTTCGGGGCGCATCGCTGACATGAGCGGACGCTATCGCCCGCCGTGGTCCGCCATGGAGCCGGGGTTCTCCTCCTGCGGGGCTTCCCGGGCTTCGCGTTCTTCCTGCGGTTGCGGTCTATCGGGGCCCTGCACGATCCGTACGGCGTCCCGCAGGGACTGGCGCTGTTCCTCGCTCATCATCCCGAAGAAGGCGACGAGAGCGGCGGCCGGGTTGTCACTGTGGGACCACGCGTCGTTCATGAGGGCGGCGGCGTAGGCGGCCCGTGTGGAGACGGCCTCATATCGATAGGCGCGGCCTTCGGCCTCCCGCCGCACCCAGCCCTTCTGATGGAGATTGTCCAAAACGGTCATCACCGTGGTGTACGCGATGGACCGTTCCTGCTGGAGGTCTTCCAGGACTTCTCGAACGGTCACCGGGCGGTTCCACTTCCACACCCGCGTCATGACCGTGTCTTCGAGTTCTCCCAATGGGCGAGGCACAACTCAGAACAATAGTGGGAGATGCGGCCAATGGCGTACCGGACGGGCACTTTTGGTGACAAAGCCGATCAAAAAGGGCGTACGGCGCGGGGTGCGGCCGTGGTCGCGGGGCGCGTCGTCCGCCGGACAGGTGCGGTGTGCGGTCAGGCCTCGCGGCCCGGAGCGGGGACCGCCGGGCCGCTCTCTCCGCGCGCCGCGCGCGCGAGGGCGGCGTCCACGGCGGCGTCCTCCTTGGCCTTGGCGGCGCCGCCCTGCGTCTTCACGATCACCCGGACCAGGCCGGCGAAGAAGACGGCCATGACGACCGGGGGCAGGAGCGCGGAGACGTATTCCATGCGTCCAGGGTAGCCACGACGGACCGGGCGAAAGGTGCGGGGTGGGCCGGGCGCGCCGCGCGCGGCGCGAACTGCTGTTTCTCCCGCCGCCGCACCGCCGCCCCACCGGTGGCCGCGCCGGGCGTCCGCCCGGGTCAGCCGACGGCGAGCTGCTGCGCGGGCGGGGTGGGCCTGCGGCGGGGGAAGACCTCGCCCGGGGTCGGGATGGGCCGCTTCGGCGCCGCGGGCCCGGGGCCGGCGGGCTGCGGGGCGGGCCGGTCGGCGGGCCGGTCGGCGGGCTTCTTCTCCGGCTCCTCGGACGCACCGCCCGGCAGGGCCGTCAGGCGGGTCCTGCACGCCGGAACGGCCGGTGCGGGCACCGTGCGGGCTCCCTGCGCGAGCCGGGCCCGCACGTCACGCTCGGCGAGGTCCTGGCAGCGCTCCAGCAGCGCGGCGGCTCCGGGGTTCCCGCGCAGCGCCCGCAGTGCGGCGAGGTCGTCCGGCGTGGGCCGGTGACCGGCCGCCAGCGCCTCCTCCAGGAGGGTGAGATATCCGGCGACGGCCCCGGGCAGCGCCGCTCGGTAGCGGACCAGGTCGGCCACCAGGAAGGCCCGCAGCCGGGCCCCCTCACGCATCGCCTCGTCGAAGGACTCGGCGAGCCGATGACAGTCCTTGATGTCGTCGGCGGAGGCGGGACCGGGGTGAAGGGCGAGGGCGAGGGCACGGCGGAGCACACGCAGCTCCTCCGCACCGAACGCCATGCCGCCGCGGGATCCGTAGGGCGTGGGCATGGACCGAAGATACGCGTAAATCAGACAAACTCGACATAGGGGGCATGGTGTGGCGCAGCGGGGCCACTCGCCTGGCCGCCGCGTGCCACGCGCACCCCCGCCGCCTCACATCCGCGACATGTTCCGCTCGTACACCAGCCGCAGCCCCACCAGCGTCAGCCACGGCTCGTGCTCGTCGATCACCGAGGACTCCCCCAGCACCATCGGCGCCAGGCCGCCCGTGGCGATCACCGTCACGTCGTCCGGGTCCTCCGCCAGCTCCCGCGCCATCCGGCCGACCACTCCGTCGACCTGGCCGGCGAAGCCGTACACGATGCCCGCCTGCATGGCCTCCACCGTGTTCTTGCCGATCACGCTGCGCGGCCGGGCCACCTCGATCTTCCGCAGCTGGGCGCCCTTGACCCCGAGCGCCTCCACGGAGATCTCGATACCGGGGGCGATCACCCCGCCGACGTACTCCCCGCGCGCGGACACCGCGTCGAAGGTGGTGGCCGTACCGAAGTCGACGACGATCGCGGGACCGCCGTACAGCTCGACGGCGGCGACCGCGTTGATGATCCGGTCCGCGCCGACCTCCTTGGGGTTGTCGGTGAGGATCGGCACCCCGGTCTTCACCCCCGGCTCCACCAGCACCGCCGGCACGTCGCCGTAGTAGCGGCGGGTGACCTCGCGCAGCTCGTGCAGCACGGACGGCACAGTCGCGCAGATGGCGATGCCGTCGATGCCGTCGCCCAGCTCGTCGCCGAGCAGCGGGTGCATGCCCATCAGGCCCTGGAGCAGCACCGCCAGCTCGTCGGCGGTACGCCGCGCGTCCGTGGAGATGCGCCAGTGCTCGACGATGTCCTCGCCGTCGAAGAGCCCGAGGACGGTGTGCGTGTTGCCGACGTCGATCGTGAGGAGCATGAGGTCACTCCGCCGCGCGCAGATCCAGGCCGATGTCCAGGACCGGCGAGGAGTGGGTGAGGGCGCCGACGGCCAGGAAGTCCACGCCGGTGTCGGCGTACGCCCGCGCGTTGTCCAGGGTGAGCCGCCCGGACGCCTCCAGGAGCGCGCGCCCGCCGACGATCGCGACGGCCTCCTCGCACTCGCCCGGCGTGAAGTTGTCCAGCAGGATCAGGTCGGCGCCCGCGTCGACGACCTCACGGAGCTGGTGGAGGGTGTCGACCTCGACCTCGATCGCCAGCTCCGGGAATGCCTCCCGGACGGCCTTGAAGGCCGGTCCGACGCCGCCGGCGGCGACCACGTGGTTGTCCTTGACCAGGGCCGCGTCGGACAGCGACATCCGGTGGTTGACGCCACCGCCGGAGCGCACCGCGAACTTCTCCAGGGAGCGCAGCCCCGGGGTGGTCTTGCGGGTGTCGCGCACGCGCGTCCCGGTGCCCTCCAGCGCGTCCGCCCACGCGCGCGTGGCGGTCGCGATGCCGGAGAGGCGGCACAGCACGTTCAGGGCGCTGCGCTCGGCGGTGAGCAGGTCGCGGGTGCGGGTGGTGATCGACAGCAGCGGCTGCCCGGCCTCGACCCGGTCGCCGTCCTCGACGTGCCGCTCGACCTCGAACTCGTCCGTGCAGACCACGGAGACCACGGCCTCGGCGACCCGGAGGCCCGCGACGACGCCCGCCTCGCGCGCGACGAAGTCGCCGGTCGCCACGGCCTCCTCGGGGATGGTCGCGACGGTCGTCACGTCCACGCCGTTGTCCAGGTCCTCCTGGATGGCCACGTTGGCGATGTCCTCGACCTCGACGGGGTCGAGTCCGGCGGCGGCGAGCAGTTCGGCGAGCGCGGGGTCGAGGCCGCACTCCAGGTACTCCTCGTCGCCCCCGGCGCCACAGGCACAGCCGTCGCCGCAGCCGCCGCCGTCGGCGAGGGGAAGGTCGTTGGTGCTCACGTCTGTCACTGCTCCTGGGATGGCTGGTGCGGCCGGGTAGGGGGGAAGTCTGCGGTCTCGGTGGTCTGGACGGCCAGCGAGCGGTCGGGATTCAGCCGGACGACGATGTGGCGGCGCCACACGCTGTCGTCACGGTCGGCGTGGTCCAGGCGCCAGTGGCAGCCGCGGGTCTCCTGGCGGCGCAGGGCCGCCTCGACGAGCGCCCGCGCGACGCACAGGAGGTTGGTGGCCTCCCAGGTGTCGACGCCGGGTTCGGCGGTCTTGCCATTCTCGTCCAGGGCGTCGCGGGCGTCCCGGTGCAGGCGCTGGAGCTGCTCGGCGGCCCTGGTCAGGGACTCGTCGGAGCGCAGCACGCCGGCGCCCTCGGTCATGATCCGCTGGATCGCGAACCGCGCCTCGGCGGCCTGCAGCGGGTGCGCGGGCCTGCCGGGGTGCGGGACCTGGACGGGCACGCGCGCGTGCAGACGGTACTCCGCGTGCCGGGTGGTGACATCGGCGGCGATGCGCTCGGCGTAGACCAGGCCTTCGAGGAGGGAGTTGGAGGCGAGCCGGTTCGCGCCGTGCACGCCGGTGCAGGCGACCTCGCCGCACGCGTAGAGCCCGGGCACCGTCGTGCGCCCCTGCGCGTCGGTGCGCACGCCCCCGGAGGCGTAGTGCGCGGCCGGCGCGATCGGGATGGGCTCGGTGACCGGGTCGATGCCGTGCGCCCGGCAGGCGGCCAGGATCGTGGGGAAGCGGTGCTCCCACATGGCGGCGCCGAAGTGCCGGGCGTCCAGGAACATGTGCTCGGCGTCCTGCTCCTGCATGCGCCGCATGATGCCCTTGGCGACGATGTCCCGCGGGGCCAGCTCGGCCAGCTCGTGCTGCCCCACCATGAAGCGCACGCCGTCCGCGTCGACCAGGTGCGCGCCCTCCCCGCGCACCGCCTCGGAGACCAGCGGCTGCTGGCCCTCCGCGTCGGCGCCGAGGAACAGCACGGTCGGGTGGAACTGGACGAATTCGAGGTCGGAGACCTCCGCGCCGGCCCGCAGAGCGAGCGCCACGCCGTCCCCGGTGGACACCGACGGGTTGGTGGTCGCGGAGAAGACCTGGCCCATGCCGCCGGTGGCGAGGACGACCGCGGGGGCGTGCACGGCGCCCACCCCGTCGTGCTGGCCCTCGCCCATCACGTGCAGGGTCACGCCCGCCGTGCGGCCTTCGGCGTCGGTCAGCAGGTCCAGGACCAGCGCGTTCTCGATCATCCGGACGCCGCGCGCGAGGGCGGCCTCCACCAGGGCACGGGAGATCTCCGCTCCGGTGGCGTCCCCGCCCGCGTGCGCGATCCGGCGCCGGTGGTGGCCGCCCTCGCGGGTGAGGTCGATGTCGCCGTCCGGCCCGGTGTCGAAGTGCGCCCCGGTCGAGATCAGCCGCCGTACCGCGCCGGGGCCCTCGGTGACGAGGATCCGTACGGCCTCCTCGTCGCACATGCCCGCGCCCGCGACCAGGGTGTCGTCCAGGTGCTGTTCGGGGGTGTCGCCGTCGCCGAGGGCGGCCGCGACGCCGCCCTGGGCCCAGCGGGTGGAGCCGTCGTCCAGGTGCGCCTTGGTGACGACGACGGTGGTCAGTCCGGCGGCCTCGCAGCGCAGGGCGGCGGTCAGGCCGGCGACGCCGGACCCGACGACCACCACGTCCGCGTCGATGGACCATCCGGGGGCGGGTGCGTGCAGTCGTATGCCTGTGCTGGTCACGAGGCGGCTCCGGGAGCGGCGAAGGTGAGCGGGATGTTGTCGATCAGCCGGGTCGTGCCGACCCGGGCGGCGACGGCGAGGACGGCCTCTCCGGTGAAGTCGTCGTCGATCTCGGTGAAGTCGGAGGGGTCGACCAGGGCGAGGTAGTCGAGCTTGAGCGGCGGGTCGAAGTGCACGCCCTCGTCCAGGACGGCCCGTGCGGCGGCGCGGACGGCCGCGGCGGCGTTCGGCACGGCCTTGGCGACGGCGTGCGCGTCGGCGGCCGCGCGGGACTCCCCTATGGCGCTGAGCGCCTCGGCACGCGCCCGCGTGGACGGCACCTCGCGCGCCCGCGCCCGCAGCGCCTCCTGCGCCGCGTGCCGGTCACGCCCCGCGAACAGCGCGCGCGACAGCGTGAGCGCCGTGCGCCGCTCGTCGGCCGACAGGTAGCGGTTGCGGCTGGACAGCGCGAGTCCGTCGGCCTCGCGCACCGTCGGTACGCCGACGATCTCGATGCCGAAGTTCAGGTCCCGCACCATGCGCCGGATCACGGCCAGCTGCTGGGCGTCCTTCTGGCCGAAGAGGGCGGCGTCGGGCCGGGTGAGGTGGAGCAGCTTGGCGACGACGGTGAGGACGCCGTCGAAGTGCCCGGGCCGCGAGGCACCCTCCAGGAGAGTGCCCATCGGACCCGCGGTGACCCGGACCTGGGGCTGCCCGCCCGGGTAGACCTCCTCGGCCGACGGCGCGAACACGGCGTCCGCGCCCGCCTGCTCGGCGATCTTCAGGTCGGCTTCCAGGGTGCGCGGGTACCGGTCGAGGTCCTCGCCCGCCCCGAACTGCAGCGGGTTCACGAAGACCGTGACGACGACCTCGCCGTCCGGGCCCGCGATCTCGCGGGCGCCGCGGATCAGCGTGGCGTGGCCCTCGTGCAGGGCGCCCATGGTCATCACGACGGCGCGGCGGCCGTGCCGCACGCGCGCGTGCAGTTCGGCGGCGGTGCGCAGCAGTGCGGTGCTCATCGGGTGGTCCCCTCGGTGCCGTGGGTGCCGTTCGTGCCGCGGGCCAGGACACCGAGGAGGTCCTCGGCGAGTTCCGGCTTCAGCAGCCCCTGGGCGAGCGCCCGGTCGGCGGTGGCGCGGGCCATCGCCAGGTAGCCGTCGACCGCCTGCGGTGCGTGCCGGCGCAGCTCCGTGACGTGTGCGGCGACGGTGCCCGCGTCCCCGCGCGCGACCGGGCCGGTCAGCGCCGCGTCGCCGGAGCGCAGGGCGTTGTCCAGGGCGGCGCCGAGCAGCGGGCCGAGCATCCGGTCCGGGGCCTCGACACCGGCCGTGCGCAGCAGCTCCATGGACTGGGCGACCAGGGTGACCAGGTGGTTGGCGCCCAGGGCGAGGGCCGCGTGGTAGAGCGGGCGGTTCTCCTCCAGGATCCACTCCGGCTCGCCGCCCATCTCGATGACGAGCGCCTCGGCGGCCAGCCGCAGTTCCTCGGGCGCGGTCACGCCGAACGAGCAGCCCGCGAGCCGCTGCACGTCCACCGGCGTCCCGGTGAAGGTCATCGCCGGGTGCAGGGCCAGCGGCAGCGCGCCCGCGCGCAGGGCCGGGTCCAGGACCTGGGTGCCGTACCGGCCGGAGGTGTGCACGAGCAGCTGGCCCGGCCGTACCGCGCCGGTCTCGGCGAGGCCGGCCACCAGACCGGGCAGGGCGTCGTCGGGAACGGTCAGGAGCACCAGGTCGGCGCGCTGGAGGACGTCGGCGGGGGCCGTCAGCGGAACGTCGGGCAGCATCGCCTCGGCGCGCCGCCGAGAGGCGTCGGACACCCCGGAAACGGCCACCGGGCGGTGCCCGGCGAGCTGCAGGGAGGCCGCGAGCGCGGGGCCCACCCGGCCGGCGCCGACGACGCCGACGGTGAGCCGCGCGGGGCGGTCACTGAGGTCTGGCTGTTGGACTGTACTCACGCGACGGTGGCCTTCCCGTTCCAGTCCGCTCTGGGTACCGGACGATTTCTCGTCATGTTAACGCTATCGGGTTCGGGCCCAGTTGGCTGTCCACAGGCTGTGGGTGACCGGTCACACGGCCCGTCACACGGCCCGGTGCGGAAAATGCCGGTGCCGCGCGCCCCTGCCGCACGGCATCATCCACGGCATGAGCGATACGGCGACGACGCCACAGGACGAGCGACCGGACGGATCCCGGTCGGCGGAGCAGCGGATGCGGGAGCGGCGCGCGGCCGCCTACCGGAAGGCGGACCGCGTCCTCGCGCGCGAGGGCCCGCGCGCCTCCCTGCGCGAACGTCTCGCGCTGCTCGAAGCGGCACCCGACGTGTACGACCTGGACGAACCGGCCGACGTCTACGGCAACGGAGTCGTCGCGGCGCTGGAGGAACGGGTCGCGGCCCTGCTGGGCACCGAGGCCGCCGCGTTCTTCCCGACCGGGACGATGGCCCAGCAGGTGGCGCTGCGCTGCTGGGCGGCCCGTACCGGCGACCGGACGGTGGCCCTGCACGCCCTCGCCCATCCCGAGGTCCACGAACGCAACGCGTTCCGCGAGGTGGCCGGCCTGCGCACGGTCCGCGTCACGGGCGAGCCCCGGCTGCCCACCGCCCAGGAGATACGCGACTTCGAGGAACCCTTCGGGGCGCTCATGCTGGAGCTGCCGCTCCGCGAAGCCGGGTTCGTGCTGCCCACCTGGGAGGAGCTCACGGAGGTCGTGGCGGCCGCCCGGGAGCGCGACGCGGTGGTGCACTTCGACGGAGCCCGCCTGTGGGAGTGCACCGACCGCCTCGGACGGCCCCTGCACGAGATCGCGGACCTCGCGGACAGCGTCTACGTGTCGTTCTACAAGTCCCTCGGCGGCATCGGCGGCGCCGCGCTGGCCGGCCCGAAGTCGCTGGTTCAGGAGGCGAAGACCTGGCGTCACCGCTACGGCGGCATGATCTTCCAGCAGTTCCCGACGGCGCTCGCGGCGCTGATCGGCCTGGAGCGCGAACTGCCCCGCCTGCCGGAGTACGTCCGGCACGCGCGCGTGGTCGCCGAGGCCCTGCGCGAGGGGTTCGCCGAGGCGGGACTCGCCTGGACGCGCGTCCACCCCGAGGAGCCGCACACCCACCAGTTCCAGGTCTGGCTGCCCTACGAGGCCGACGTGCTGATGGAGGCGGCGCTACGGCAGGCCGAGGAGACCGGCACCTATCTGCTGGCCGGCTTCTGGGAGCCGAAGGGCCCGGCCCTGTCCATGACCGAGGTGACGGTCGCCGAGGCCGGTCTCGCCTGGACGGCGGAGGAGGTACGGGCGGCGGTCGCCGACTTCGCGGCCCGGCTGCCGTCGGCGGCCCGCTGAAAGAACCGGTCGGGGGCGCGGGGCCGGGGCTCACGCGAGCGGCCTCGCGCACCCGGCACCTCGCCTCCTCGCCTCACCCCCGGCACCTCCCCTAGCCCCGGCACACCTCGCCTCGCCCCGGCGGCTCCGTGCCGCCCCCTGGGAGGCGCGCGTCCGGCGCAGCACGGCGGCGCGCAGGCGCCCGCGCGTCGGGCGCCCCGCGAGAACCGCACGGAACCTCCGGTGGTCGCGCACCGCGCGGGCCACGCGCACGTCATGGGTGCCGGGCGCGGGCGGCGCGGGCTCTCCGTGCCGCCGGGCCCGGCAGGTGTCGAGGAAGTGCTGCTGGACGATGCTCATGCGCCCCAGCCTGCGCTCCCGCGGCACCGCCGCCGCCCCGATTGACGGCGCCCGTCAATCGGGAGAGGCGTTGTCGGTGGCGGGGTGCACGATGGGCACATGAGCGTGCGGATCGACATCGCGGGGCTCCGGCCGGAGCGGGTCGCCGTCGTGCCCTCGCCCCTGGCCGAGCTCGGCATGGCGCTGCACGCGCTGTCGGAGCCGGGGCATCACCCGGGCCTGCAGGCCTGGGTCACCGGGGTGACCGCGCGGATGGAGCCGCACCTGGCCGACCGCATGTGCGAGGCCGACTTCCTGTGGCGGACGACGTTCTCCGACCTGTTCCTGCCGTACGCGGCCGTGCCCGGCGCCGTCCCGGACGGCACGCTGGCCGGGGAGCTGGGCCAGCTCGACAAGCTGACGGACGAGCAGTTCGTCGACGCGGCCCTGGAGTTCACCTGTGTGCTCTCCTACGACACGCGGGCACCGGCGCTGCTGTCGGACCCGCTGGCGCGCCGCCGGGCGCTGGAGGTGGCCGCCTCGCGCGGGCCGCAGCAGGTCCGGTTCGCCCAGCGCCTGCTCGACGATCCGCCGAGCGTGCGGGCGTGGCTGCGCCGCTTCCTGGAGGACTGCGCCGAGGCGTTCTACGACGAGGCCTGGTCGCGGCTGCGCCACCAGCTGGCGGCCGACGCCCGGCACAAGACGGAGCTGCTGCGCCGCAAGGGGCTCGCCGGGGCGCTGGCCGCGGTCTCGCCGGTCGTGACGCTCGACGAGGCCGGTGAGCGGATCACCGTGGACAAGCTCACCGACGGCCACGCCGTGGTCGACGCGGACGGCCTGCTGCTGGTGCCCACCAGCCTGGGCCGGCCGCACCTGATGGTCCTGCACCGCCACGGCTGGCGGCCGGTGCTGCACTACCCGGTCGGCTCGCCGGAGCTGGCCGCCCCGGCGTCGGTGGAGGCGCTGACGCTGCGGATGGCGGCGCTGTCCCATCCCGTGCGGATGCGGCTGTGCCGGTACCTGGCGCGCAGCGCGTACACCACCAGCGAGCTGGCCCAGGTGCACGGTCTGTCGGCGCCCGAGGTCTCCCGGCACCTGGGCGTCCTGAAGAAGGCGGGCCTGGTCACCACGCGCCGCCGCGGCCGGTACGTCCTGCAGCAGCTGGACGTCACGGTCGTGGCCCGCCTCGGCAGCGACTTCCTGGAGGGGATACTGCGCTGACCGCGCGGGCCGGACGCCCGGCGCGCGAGCGCGAGCGCGGGGTCAGCCGTGGCCGCCGCCCGCGCGGACCAGGCCGGTCTCATAGGCGAGCACCACCACCTGGACGCGGTCGCGCAGGCCGAGCTTGGTCAGGATGCGGCCGACGTGGGTCTTCACGGTCGCCTCGGAGAGCACCAGGCGGGCGGCGATCTCACCGTTCGACAGGCCCTGCGCCACGAGCACCATGACCTCGCGCTCGCGGTCGGTGAGCCGGCTCAGCTCCTGGTGCCGGGGCTCCTTGCCGGCCGAGGGCAGCATCGGCGCGAAGCGGTCGAGCAGCCGCCGGGTGGTGGAGGGCGCGACGACGGCGTCGCCGCTGTGCACGGAGCGGATCGCGGCCAGCAGCTCGCCGGGCGGGACGTCCTTGAGCATGAAGCCGGAGGCGCCCGCCTTCAGTCCCGAGAAGGCGTATTCGTCGAGGTCGAAGGTGGTCAGGATGAGCACCTTGGGCGGGTCGGGCTCCGAGCAGATGCGGCGGGTGGTCTCCACCCCGTCCAGCTTGGGCATGCGCACGTCCATCAGGACGACGTCCACCTCGCTGGACCTCAGCACCTGGAGGGCCTCGACGCCGTCGCCCGCCTCCGCGACGACCTCCATGTCCGGCTGGGCCGCGAGCACCATCCGGAACCCGGTGCGCAGCAGCACCTGGTCGTCGACGAGCATCACGCGGATCGTCATCGGGTCCTCTTCCGTTTCCGTTCGGCGGCTTGCCGCCGGGGTTGCCCCGGGGCGTGACAGGTGTCAACCGGGGGCGTGCGTCTGTGTCAATGCGCCGGTTTGAGCGGCAGCAGAGCACTGATGCGGAATCCTCCGCCGGGACGGGGCCCCGCGTCGAGCGTGCCGCCGACCATACCGACCCGCTCGCGCATGCCGATCAGGCCGTGCCCCTGCCCGTCGGCGCCGCCCTCCTCGTACATCTCGTGCGGGGCGCCCTTGCCGTCGTCCTCCACCAGCAGGCCGAGTCCGTCGTCGAAGTAGACCAGCCGCACGCTGGCGCCCGTGTTGGGCCCGCCGTGCTTGCGGGTGTTGGTGAGCGCCTCCTGCACGATCCGGTACGCCGTCAGCTCGACGCCGCTGGGCAGCGGGCGCGGGGTGCCCTCGACCTTGAAGTCGACGGGCAGGCCGGAGCTGCGGCACTGCTCGATGAGCTCGTCGATCTGCTCGACGTCGGGCTGCGGAACGTACTCGCCGACCTCCTTGTGCTCGCCCGTGCGCAGCACGCCCAGCAGGCGGCGCATCTCGGCGAGGGCCTGGCGGCCGGTGGAGGAGATCGTCTCCAGGGCCTTCTTGGCCTGGTCGGGGGCGGCGTCGAGGACGTAGGCGGCGCCGTCGGCCTGGACCACCATCACCGACACGTTGTGCGCGACCACGTCGTGCAGCTCGCGCGCGATGCGGGCCCGCTCGGCGGCCACCGCGACCTTGGACTGCGCCTCGCGCTCCCTCTCCAGCCGGGCCGCGCGCTCCTCCAGCTGTGCGAAGTAGGCGCGGCGGGTGCGCATGGAGTCGCCGAGCACCCAGGCGAGCACGAACGGCACCGCCTGGAACACCACGATGGCCAGGTGGCCGACGAGACTCGTCCGCTCCTGCGGCCACCGGATCTGCGCCAGCGGGGCCGCGCACAGCCCCGCGTACAGGGCGAACCGGGACGACCAGCGCCGGCCGATCGCGGCGACCGTGCAGACGATCACCAGCATGGCGAAGTTGGCGACCGTCGTCTCCACGTCCAGGACCAGCTGGGCCAGGCCGGTCGCGGCGGCCAGCAGCAGCATCCGCTCGGGGAACCGGCGGCGCAGTGCGACCACGACGGCCATGACGGCGGACACGGCCAGCATGGCGGCGGTCGAACCGTGGTGCTGGAGCGCCCCGCGGAGGTTCACCACGCTCACGCAGGAAACCGCGAGCAGGACGACGGCCGAGAAGCTGTCGACCCATGTCGGGTTCCTGCGGAGGAAGTCATAGAGGCGCTGCACGTAACCCAGAGTAGGGAAGTGTGTTAGCTGCAGGGGTCAACCGGAGGGCCGATCCCTGTTCCGCACACGTACTCCGCAAGGTGGAGAAGGTGATCACCTGTGCGCCTAGTCTGGCCCGGTGACGGATGAGGCGACGCGAGAGACGGCGGACGACGCCCGGAGCTGGCGTGCGGCCACCGAGGCGGCCCTGTACGGCCCCGGCGGCTTCTACCGGCGCCCGGAGGGACCGGCCGCCCACTTCCGTACGTCGGTGCACGCGTCGCGGCTGTTCGCCGAGGCCGTGGCCCGGCTGCTGTGCCGGGTCGACGAGGCCCTGGGGCACCCCGGATCGCTGGACTTCGTGGACATGGGCGCCGGCCGCGGCGAACTGGTCGCAGGCGTGCTCGCCGCGCTGCCCGCCGACGTGGCCGCACGCACGCGTGCCTGTGCCGTCGAGGTCGCCGCCCGCCCGCCGGGCCTGCCCGACCGGATCACCTGGCTGAGCGAGCTGCCTCGCACCGTGACCGGCCTGCTCTTCGCCAACGAATGGCTGGACAACGTCCCGGTCGACGTCGCCGAGGTGGACCCGGCCGGTGCGGCCCGCCTCGTGCACGTCCGGCGCGACGGCCTCGAACTGCTCGGCGAGCGCGTCTTCGGCGCGGACGCGGACTGGCTCGCGCGGTGGTGGCCGCTGGGCGCCGAGCCGGGACTGCGCGCGGAGATCGGGCTGCCCCGGGACCGGGCGTGGGCGGAGGCCGTCGCCCGGGTGCGGGAGGGGCTCGCGGTGGCCGTGGACTACGCGCACACCGCGGCCGCGCGCCCGCCGTTCGGCACGCTCACCGGCTTTCGCGCGGGGCGCGCCACGCTGCCCGTCCCGGACGGGTCGTGCGACATCACGGCGCACGTCGCACTGGACGCCTGCGCGGCGCTCGACCCGGCGCACGACCTTCCACCAGCGCTCGTCTGCACACAGCGCGACGCCCTGCGCGCCCTGGGCCTCACCGGCGCGCGCCCCTCGCTCGCGCTCGCCTCGACCCATCCCGCCGCCTACGTGCGCGCCCTGGCGAGCGCCGGTGAGGCCGCCGAGCTGACCGCCGCCGGCGGTCTCGGCGACTTCGGCTGGCTGCTGCAGCCGGTGGGCATCGCCAACCCGCTGACCTGACACCGGCCCGGCGGGCACGCCCGGGCGCCCTACTTGTCGATGTCTCCCACCACGAAGAACATCGACCCGAGGATCGCGACCATGTCCGCCACCAGGGTCCCCGGCAGCAGTTCCGTGAGCGCCTGGATGTTGTTGAACGACGCCGAGCGCAGCTTCAGCCGGTACGGGGTCTTCTCGCCCCTGCTGACGAGGTAGTAGCCGTTGATGCCGAGCGGGTTCTCGGTCCAGGCGTAGGTGTGGCCCTCGGGCGCCTTGAGGACCTTCGGGAGCCGCTGGTTGATCGGTCCCGGCGGCAGCTCGGCGACCCGGTCCAGGCAGGCGTCGGCCAGGTCCAGGGCGACGTGGGTCTGCTCCAGGAGGCATTCGAAACGGGCCAGGCAGTCACCCTCGGACCGGGTGACCACCCGGAGGGTGTCCTGGAGCTCGCCGTAGGCCAGGTAGGGCTCGTCACGGCGCAGGTCGAAGTCGACGTCCGAGGCGCGCGCGATGGGCCCGCTCACGCCGTACGCGTGCACGGCCTCCGGCGCGAGGACGCCGACGCCCCGGGTGCGGCCGCGGAAGATCTCGTTGCCGAGCACCAGGCCGTCGAAGACGTCCATGCGGGAGCGGACGGCACAGACGGCGGCACGCGCGCGTGCGGTCCAGCCGGCCGGCAGGTCCTCCTTGAGGCCGCCGACGCGGTTGAACATGTAGTGCATGCGCCCGCCGGAGACCTCCTCCATGACGTTCTGGAGCACCTCGCGCTCGCGGAACGCGTGGAAGACCGGGGTGATCCCGCCCAGCTCCAGCGGGTAGGAGCCGAGGAACATCAGGTGGTTGAGCACCCGGTTCAGCTCGGCGAGCAGCGTGCGCGTCCACACCGCGCGGACCGGCACCTCCATGCCGAGCATCCGCTCGACGGCGAGGACCACGCCCAGCTCGTTGGAGAAGGCCGACAGCCAGTCGTGGCGGTTGGCGAGCATGATGATCTGCCGGTAGTCGCGCGCCTCGAAGAGCTTCTCCGCACCCCGGTGCATGTAGCCGATCACCGGCTCCGCGGAGACGATCCGCTCGCCGTCCAGCACGAGCTTCAGCCGCAGCACACCGTGCGTGGAGGGGTGCTGCGGGCCGATGTTGAGCACCATGTCGGTGCTCTCCGCGGCGCCGCCGATGCCGACCGTGGTCTCCGTCGTGGGAGTCATGGACCCAGTCTCTCGTACGTACGCTGACCTCATGGAGACGGGGAGCCCGGCCGGTGCCGGGGCGACGGAGACCGAGCCGGTGTGGACGGGGCTGCCGCCCGGCCTGCTGCGGATGCGACGGCTGCTGCTGGTGGTGTGGCTGGGCCTGATCAGCCTCGCGGCGGGCCTGCTGCCGGGCCTGCTCGCGGGCCCGGTGTGGGCGGCCTTCGCGCTGCTGCCGCTGGCCGTGCTGGCCTGGGGCTGGGTGATGGTCGGCCGCAACTGGCGCTCCTGGCGGTACGCCGAGCGCGCCGACGACCTGCTGATCAGCCGCGGTGTGCTGTGGCGCGAGGAGACCGTGGTGCCGTACGGGCGGATGCAGCTGGTGGAGGTGACCTCGGGGCCCGTCGAGCGGTACTTCGGCCTGGCGAGCGTGCAGCTGCACACGGCGGCAGCCGCCACCGACGCGGCGATCCCCGGCCTGGCGCCGGCCGAGGCGGAGCGGCTGCGCGACCGGCTCACCGAACTCGGCGAAGCCCGATCGGCGGGCCTGTGACCGCGCCCGGCGCCGACGGCGCCATACGCCCCGGCAAGGCGGCGGGCGAGCGGAGGCTGCACCCGGTGACGCCGTTCCGGCGGGCCTGGGCGCCGGTCGCGGTGCTCACCGGCTGGGCGGTGCACGACCCGAACCAGGCCCAGGAACAGCTGACGAAGCTGACCACGACCATGCTCCTGGCCGGACTCGCCGTCCTGGTCACCGCGGGCGCCCTGTACGGCTTCCTGTCCTGGTGGTTCACCTACTTCGCGGTCACCGACAGCGAACTGCGCATACGCACCGGCCTGTTCTTCCGGCGCACCGCGCACATCCGGCTGGAGCGGATCCAGGCCGTCGACGTGACCCAGCCGCTGCTCGCGCGCGTGGCGGGGGTCGCCAAGCTGCGCATCGACGTCGTCGGCACCGACAAGAAGGACGAGCTGGCCTTCCTGGGGCAGGGCGAGGCGCGAGCGCTGCGCGCGGAACTGCTGGCCCGCGCCGCCGGCTTCGCACCGGAGACGGCACGGGAGGTCGGCGAGGCTCCGGCCCAGGAGCTGATGCGCGTGCCCGCGGGCAAGCTCGCGCTCTCCCTCGTGCTGACGGGCGCCACCTGGGGCTCCCTGGCCGCGGCCCTGGTCGTACCGCCGGTGCTGTGGCTGGCCACCCACAGCGTGTGGACGGTCCTCGCCACCGCCCTGCCGCTGCTCGGCGCGGCGGCCACGACCAGCGTGGGCCGGTTCGTCGGGGAGTACGACTGGACGGTCGGGGAGTCGCCGGACGGGCTGCGCATCGACCACGGGCTGCTCGACCGCACCCACGAGACGGTGCCGCCCGGGCGGGTGCAGACCGTGCGGATCGTGGAGCCGCTGCTGTGGCGGCCGCTGCGCTGGGTGCGGGTGGAACTGGACGTGGCCGGGTCCTCGAACTCGGTGCTGGTGCCGGTCGCGCCGCGCGCGGTCGCCGAGTCCGTCCTCACGCGCGTGCTGCCCGGTGTGACGGTGCCGGGCGAGCTGCCGCGGCCGCCGCGGCGGGGCCGCTGGTGCGTGCCGCTGTGGTGGCGCGGATACGGGCTCGCGGTCACGGAGACGGTGTTCGCGGCCCGGCACGGGCTGCTGCGCCGGCGTCTGGCGCTGGTCCCGCACGCCAAGGTCCAGAGCGTACGGCTGACGCAGGGGCCCTGGAAGCGGCTGTGGCGGCTCGCGGACGTCCATGTGGACACGGGGGCCGACAAGACCGTGACGGCCCGTCTGCGGGACGCGGAGGCGGCCGCGGCGCTGCTGCGGGAGCAGGCCGAACGGTCCCGGACGGGCCGCGGGTCGGCGCGCCCGGACCGCTGGATGGCCTGAGCGCCGTGGTGCTCGCGGGGCGCGGGCGGCCCGGGGAACGCCTGAGCCGGGGCACCCGGCGGATGCCCCGGCTCAGGACCGGTGTTCAGGAGGCGGCGCTGCGCAGGCCGCCGATGTTGATCTGCTCGGTCTCGTCGTGCGCGGTCAGGTCGATGACCTGGCCGACGCCCCGGGTCTCCGGGTCGGCGGGCTTGAACTCGGCCTCGGACTCGGCCTTGTGGAGCGCCAGCGCCTCCTGGCCGACGACGTCCGCGAGGTCCTCGTTGTGCACGGCCTCCAGCCCCTCGCCACCGTCGCCCTTCTGCGTGCCGAAGAAGTCGAACCCGCCGGTGACCAGGGGACGCGGGATGGGCGCCGCGGGCAGCACGGCGACCGCGGTGGGCACGGTGAAGTGCCCGGAGGGCTTCACGGAGTTGACGGAGGGCGCCGGCACGCCGGGGGCGTCCTGCTCCGCCGGGGCCGGAGCGGGCTCCGCCGGCTCGTCGGTGGTGAAGGCGGCCGCGCGCGCGTGCCCGTCGACCGCCTCGGGCTGCCCCTGTTCCTCGTCCTCCGGTGCCGGCTCGCCCTTGGGCGGCTCGGGCACATCGGCCGTCCGCGCCGCACTCACGGTGCCGGCGTCGGCGTCGGTCGGGGCCGACGGGCCGTCGCCGTCGTCGAAGCGGGCCAGTGCCACCTTGGCCCGCAGGAACAGCTTGGAGCCCTCGGGCGAGAAGACCGCCGGGACCGTCTCCTCGACCTCGGTCGGCTCGACGGCCTGTGCGGCTTCCGTGGACTCCGCGGGCTCTTCGGCCTCCTCGGGGTTCCGGGGTGCCGGCAGCGCGTTCGAGGGCGCGACGGCCTCGATCTCCAGCAGGCGGCGGCCCTCCAGGGCGCTCGCGCGCTCCGTCTCGGCCGTGGCGTAGCGGCGCAGCAGGGACGCGTGCTCGTTGCGCAGGCCGGCCAGCTCGGTCCGCTTCGCGCGCAGCCGCTGCTCCAGCTTGGCGCGCAGCTCCCGCGACTCCTCGAGGTCGGTCTCCAGCTCGGCGATCCGCTCCTCGTGGCGCCACTCGTCACTCGCACGCGCGCGTGACAGGTCGGCCACCTGCTTGCCCGCCTCGCTGTCCCAGCGGCGCATGACGGCGGCACCGACGGCCGTGGTCGCCGCGGCTATCGCGGCCAGCGTGCGCAGCGCCGTCGGCTGGGAGAACAACCAGGGCCCCAGAGCGCAGACGAGCGAGACACCGGCGATCACCGAGGGAGGCAACAGCCTGTGCAGAGGCGGGGAATGACGGTGGCGTCCACGTGGCATGGCCAGAAACTTACCGCGCGTAGGCGAATCGTGGTGCCCCGGACCGTAAAAACACAGCGACAACGAAGTCTCCGTCCGGCATCGCCCCGAGCCGCGCTCAGCGGTCGCTCAGCCGTCCGCTGAGCCACTGGAGCGTCGCCGGGATCTCGCGGCGCCAGGTGTTGAAGTTGTGGCCGCCGCTGCCGAGGATGATCGACGAGATCCGGGTCATGTTCGTGGCCTGCACACTTTTGATGAATTTCAAGGTGGCCCGGTAATTGGTCTCTCCGACTTTGCTGCTGGTGACCAGCAGCGAGGTGTCCGGGGCGGGCCGGTGCCCCAGGTACCACCACAGGTCTGAACGGTTCCTGAGATCGCGGTCGCCCTGGAAGAGGTCGCCGGTCGTGGCGTCGATGGGCGCCTTGTACGACGGCGAGAGCCCGGCGCCGGCCGCGTACACGCCGGGATGGTGCATCGCGAGCTTGAGGGCGCAGTACCCGCCCGTCGAGTCGCCGACGATCCCCCAGCCGCCCGGCTTCCCCGCGGCCCGGTAGTGCGCGCGCACCGCGGCGGGCAGGTCCTCGGCGAAGAAGGTCTCGGTCTGCGGGCCGCGCGGGACGTCCACGCACTCGGTGTCCCGGGGCGGCGCGACCGTCGGCCGCAGCATCACCAGGATCGTGGGCCGCATCTTCCCCTCCCGCACCAGGTGCTGTGCCGTGCGCGGGTAGTGCAGCTTGTCGACCAGCGCCCGCGCGGTGCCGGGATAGCCGCTGAGCACCACCACCACCGGGAACGTCCGGGTGCGGTACCGCGGCTGGAAGTACTCGGGCGGCAGGTACACGTACGCGGGCGTGGCGATGCGGCTCGTACGGCCGACGATGCCGACCTGCTGGATCTGACCGGCCGTCCGGGGCAGCGAGCCGCCCATGCCGTGCACCTCGGAGGTGGAGATCAGCTGGACCGGTCCGGCGCCCGTGTGGTCGACGACGACCCCTTGGTCGGTCTCCGTGCCGAACAGGTCCGCCCAGCTCGCGTAGAAGCCGAAAGCCTGGTTGACGGCTATCCCGACGCACGCGAAGAGCGCCAGCTGGGTGGCCAGCAGCAGGCCGACACGGCCGCCGACGGCCCGCCAGCTCCGGCGTCCCAGCCGGGGCCACAGCCACACCGTGCCGACGAACAGCACCGCGGCGAACAGCACCGCCGATGCGAGGATCTTGTCACTCGTGAGTCCCATGAGGTGCTTCCTGCCTGCGCTTTCCCCCGTGGCGACCACCGCTTTGAGCGAGGCTTGCCCCGGACTTTCCTCGGCCTTTGACCCGGCTTTCCGGTGGGGAGTGAACCTCTCCCCCCGTGACACCGTCCTAGAGGGCGCAATGTCGCCGGATGCCCGAATCGGCACCGGATTCAAGGTCTCTCGCAGAACTACGGGATGCGATGTCTGTCAGGATAGATGGGGAAATGTCGGGTGGGGTTCCGGGCCGATCGAACCGGGCGCGGCGCATAGTCCGTGGTCCGCGTCCCGAGGCGGTGCCCGCTCTGGTCGGCAGGGCCTGCGCGGTCGTGGGCGTCCTGGACATCGCCGCGGGCGTCTTCCCGCGCTTCCGGCACAGCCGTATGCACGCCATGGCCGAGGTACTGCCGGGATCGCTCGGGCCGTTCGCCGCCGCGCTGTCGCTCAGTGCCGGCGTGCTGCTGCTGCTCCTCGCGCACGGCCTCAAGCGGCGCAAGCGCCGGGCGTGGCGGGCCGCGGTCGCGCTCCTGCCGGCCGGTGCGGTGTCGCAGTTCGTGTACCGGCACTCGGTCATCGGCGCGCTGATCTCGCTGGCGCTGTTCGTGCCCCTGGTGATCCACCGGGACGAGTTCCGGGCGCTGCCCGACCCGCGCAGCCGGTGGCGCGCGCTCGCCAACTTCGTCCTCATGAGCGCCGGTTCGCTCGCGCTCGGTCTGGTCGTCGTCAGCGCCCATCCCAAGCGCACCATCGGCGACCCGAGCCTGGCGGACCGCATCACCCACGTCCTGTACGGCCTGTTCGGCTTCGAGGGGCCCGTCGACTACGAGGGCTCCACCTCCTGGACGGTCGCCTTCTCGCTCGGCGCCCTCGGCCTGATCACCGCGGTCACCACCGTCTACCTCGCCTTCCGTCCCGAGCACCCCGCCGCGCGCCTCACCGAGGAGGACGAGGTCAGTCTGCGCGCCCTGCTGGAGAAGCACGGCGCCCGCGACTCCCTCGGCCACTTCGCGCTCCGCCGCGACAAGGCGGTCGTCTTCTCGCCCAGCGGCAAGGCGGCGGTCACCTACCGCGTGGTCTCCGGCGTGATGCTCGCCAGCGGCGACCCGATCGGCGACGTAGAGGCCTGGCCCGGCGCCATCGAACGCTTCATGGACGAGGCCAAGGCCCACTCCTGGACCCCCGCCGTGATGGGCTGCTCGGAGACGGGCGGCGAGGTGTGGACCCGCGAGACCGGCCTGGACGCCCTCGAACTGGGCGACGAGGCGGTGGTGGACGTGGCGGATTTCTCGCTCGCCGGACGCGCGATGCGCAACGTGCGCCAGATGGTCAAGCGCATCGAGCGGGCCGGCTACGAAACCCGGGTGCGGCGCATCCGTGACCTCGGCGAGGCCGAACTGGACCGCATCCGCCGGGCCGCGGAGGACTGGCGCGGCACCGACACCGAGCGCGGCTTCTCGATGGCGCTCGGCCGCATCGGCGACCCCACCGACGGCGACTGCCTGATCGCCACCGCCCACAGGATCGAAGGGGCGGCGGGAGAAGGCCGGGCCGACGAGGCGCCCGGCCCGTACGGCGACCTCAAGGCGATCCTGCACTTCGTGCCCTGGGGCAGCGACGGCGTCTCCCTGGACCTGATGCGCCGCGACCGGACGGCCGACCCCGGCATGAACGAGCTGCTCATCGTGGCCGCCCTCCAGGCCGCCCCGAAGCTCGGCATCACCCGGATCTCGCTCAACTTCGCGATGTTCCGCGCGGCGCTCGCGCGGGGCGAGAAGATCGGCGCGGGCCCGGTGCTGCGCGCCTGGCGCGGGCTGCTGGTGTTCCTGTCGCGCTGGTTCCAGATCGAGTCGCTGTACAAGTTCAACGCCAAGTTCCAGCCGCGCTGGGAGCCGCGCTTCGTGGTCTACCGGGCCTCCGGCGACCTTCCGCGCATCGGCCTGGCCGCCATGCAGGCCGAGGGCTTCGTCGATCTCGCCCTCCCGCTGCCCCGCTTCCTGCGCCGCGGCGCACCGGCCGCCCGCCCCTGCGCCCACGGGGCCGCCGAACAGGGCGTGCGAGCGGCCTGACCCCGTGACCGGCCCGAGCGGACGCCCCTCCCCCTCCTACCCGGGGGCGCCGCCGGGCCCGCCCCGCGGCGGTCCGGGAGGCCCGCCCGGGCCCTGGGCCTACGCTGAACGTATGAGCAACCACAGCGGACGTGGCCAGGTGACAGGGCTTCCGGCATGGGACCGGTGCGCGGTCATGGGGGTCGTGAACGTCACCCCCGACTCCTTCTCCGACGGCGGCCGCTGGTTCGACACGGCGATCGCCGTCAAGCACGGCCTCGACCTCGTGGCCGAGGGCGCGGACCTCGTCGACGTCGGCGGGGAGTCCACCCGCCCCGGCGCCACCCGTGTCGACGAGGAGGAGGAACTGCGCCGGGTCGTCCCCGTGGTGCGCGGTCTCGCCTCCGAGGGCGTCGTCGTCTCCGTGGACACCATGCGCGCCTCCGTCGCCCGGCAGGCCCTCGCCGCCGGCGCCGCCCTGGTCAACGACGTCAGCGGCGGCCTCGCCGACCCCGGCATGATCCCCGCCGTGGCCGAGTCCGGCGCCCCCTTCGTCGTCATGCACTGGCGCGGCTTCCTGGAGGGCGGCAACGTCAGGGGCGTGTACGACGACGTCGTCGCCGAGGTCGTCGACGAACTGCGGGCGCGGGTGGACGCGGTCCTGGCCGGGGGCATCTCCCCCGACCGTGTCGTCGTCGACCCCGGCCTCGGCTTCTCCAAGGACTCCGGGCACGACCTGAGCCTGCTCGCCCACCTCGGCCGGCTGCACGCGCTGGGTCACCCGGTGCTCGTCGCCGCCTCCCGCAAGCGGTTCCTCGGCCGGGTCCTGGCCGGGCCCGAGGGAGCGCCGCCGCCGGCCAGGGAGCGCGACGCGGCGACGGCCGCCGTGTCCGCGCTCGCGGCGCACGCGGGCGCGTGGGCGGTGCGTGTGCACGAGGTGCGCGCCACCGCGGACGCGGTACGGGTCGCCCGCGCGATAGAGGGGGCGCGCACCGAGGCGGTCCCGCCGGTCGCGCCCGCCTCGCAGGCCCCGGCGGCGGCCGCCCCTCAGCACCTTTCCCAGCGCGCAGAAGGAACCCGGTGAGCGCCCCCCACACCGACGTCGAGCAGGTCGAGGCGGCCAACACCGCTTTCTACGAGGCGGTGGAGCGCGCCGATTTCGAGGCCGTGTCCGGCTTCTGGCTCACCCCCGCCGACCTGGGCGTCGACGAGGAGTACCACGATCCCGCGGACACCGGCGTGGTCTCCTGCGTACACCCGGGCTGGCCGGTGCTGACCGGCCGCGGCGAGGTCCTGCGGTCGTACGCGCTGATCATGGCGAACACCGACTACATCCAGTTCTTCCTGACCGACGTGCATGTCTCCGTCACCGGCGACACCGCTCTGGTGAGCTGCACGGAGAACATCCTCAGCGGCGGCCCGGCCCCCACCGGGAGCGAGGAGCTGGGCCCGCTGGTGGGGCAGCTCGTCGTCGCCACGAACGTGTTCCGCCGCACGCCGGACGGCTGGAAGCTCTGGTCCCACCACGCCTCGCCGGTGCTGTCCGAGACCGGCGAGGAGGACGAGGACGGCGACACGCCGACCTGAGTCTTCCGGTCCCTCGCCGCGGCCCGCCTGGCGCAAGGAGTGGCTGGAATCACGAACCCGCCGGTAGCCGCGGCCACCGGCCCGTGAGCCGCCGGGTTCTCCAGGGGAAACACACGAGGAACCCTGACGACCCCGCTACCGGCCCCGCCCCGTGCGCCGGTGCTGTCGGTGCCCGCAGGTAGATTCGTCTGAGGCCGGTCGCCCGCCCGCACGCGACGCGACCTCGCCGATACCGACGATTGCAGGAGTGATTCGCGTGGATCGTGTCGCGCTGCGCGGCCTCAAGGCCCGCGGGCACCACGGTGTCTTCCCCAAGGAGCGCGAGGAGGGCCAGACCTTCCTCGTGGACCTCGTCCTGGGCCTGGACACCCGGCCTGCGGCGGCCGACGACGACCTGACGAAGACCGTGCACTACGGCGTGGTGGCCGAAGAGGTCGTCGCCGTGGTCGAGGGGGAGCCGGTGAACCTGATCGAGACGCTCGCCGAGCGGATCGCCCAGGTCTGCCTCAAGCACGAAGGGGTAAAAGAGGTCGAGGTCCAGGTCCACAAACCGGACGCGCCCATCACCGTCCCCTTCGACGACGTCACCGTCACCATCACCCGGAGCCGAGTATGACCGCATCCTCTTTGCGGGGTCCGAGCGACCCGACCGTCCAGCCGGTGCCCGCCTCCGTCGTCGAACAGGTCGACGCCGCCGACACCACCCTCTCCAACCCCAGACGGGCCGTGGTCGCCCTCGGCTCCAACCTCGGCAACCGCCTGGAGACCCTGCAGGGCGCCGTCGACGCCCTGGAGGACACCCCGGGCGTCCGCATCAAGGCCGTGTCGCCGGTGTACGAGACGGAGCCGTGGGGCGTCGATCCCGGCAGCCAGCCGACGTACTACAACGCGATCGTGGTGCTCAAGACCACCCTCCCGCCGTCCTCGCTGCTGGAGCGGGCGCACGCGGTGGAGGAGGCGTTCAACCGGGTGCGGGACGAGCACTGGGGCCCGCGCACCCTGGACGTCGACATCGTCGCCTACGCGGACGTCGTCTCCGACGATCCCCGGCTCACCCTCCCGCACCCGCGCGCCCACGAACGGGCCTTCGTCCTCGCGCCCTGGTACGACGTCGACCCCGAGGCCCGGGTACCCGGCCGCGGCACGGTCGCCGACCTGCTGGCGGCCGTCACCCGGCACGGCGTGGAAGCACGTGCCGACCTGGAACTCCGACTGCCCGAGTAGTCGTTAAGGTCGACACGACCACATCGCTGCGGGGGAGCTGAAGGAAGACAGTGAAAGAGCTGCGGATCAGGGTGCTGGCCGGCGTGTTCGTCGTGGCCGCGGTGCTGTCCTGGGCGGGGGCCCGTCTGTGGAACGGGGTGGGGACCCTGCCCAGCGTGCCGGTGGCGGCCCCGATCGTCCTCGCCCTGATCGCCGTGGTGCTGCTCGCCACGGCACTCTCCCTGCGCGGCCGCCTCCGGGCCCAGCGCGAGCGCCGCCCCGGCGCCAAGGGCGTCGACCCCCTGATGGCCGCCCGTGCGGTCGTCTTCGGCCAGGCCAGCGCCCTGGTCGCGGCCCTCGTCGCCGGCATGTACGGCGGCACGGGCCTGTTCCTGCTGGAACTCCTCGACCTCCCCGCCCGCCGCGACCAGGCCCTCTACGCGGCCTTCTCGGTGGTCGCGGGCATCGGCGTCATAGCGGCGGCGATGTTCCTGGAGCGGGTCTGCCGGCTCCCTGAGGACGACGACAACCACCCCGGCGGGGCCGAGCCGGTCGCCTGACCCCCGCCGTCCGGCCCGTCAGCGCGCCAGTATCAGGCTCATCGCCTCGGCGCGCGTGGTCGCGTCCCGGAGCTGGCCGCGGACCGCGGACGTCGTCGTCTTGGCACCCGGCTTGCGGATCCCCCGCACCGACATGCACATGTGCTCCGCCTCCACGACGACGATCACACCGCGGGCCTCCAGGATCCTCATCAGGGAGTCGGCGATCTGCGTGGTGAGCCGCTCCTGCACCTGGAGGCGGCGGGCGAACACCTCGACCAGGCGCGCCAGCTTCGACAGCCCCGTGATCTTGCCGGTCTCCGCCGGGATGTAGCCGACGTGGGCCACACCGTGGAACGGCAGCATGTGGTGCTCGCACAGGCTGACGATCTCGATGTCCTTCACCAGGACCATCTCGTCGTGGCCGAGGTCGAACGTCGTCGTCAGGACCTCCTCGGGCTGCTGGTGGTTGCCCGCCAGCAGCTCGCGGTACGCCCGCGCCACCCGCGCCGGAGTCTCCCGCAGCCCTTCCCGGTCGGGGTCCTCGCCCACCGCGATCAGGAGTTCGCGTACGGCGTTCTCGGCGCGCTTCTCGTCGAATTCGCCGATGGTGCCCTCGCCGTCCAGGGTCACGGGGTCGGTCATCTGGGGTGCCTCGTTCCTTGAGGTGGCGCCTGTGGGTCACGCGCCGCATATGCGCGCCATGCGGGCATACCGAAAAGCCGCGCCCCCCAGGCTAGATCCTGGGGGGCGCGGCATCCATTCCGAGCCGGGGAAGACCGGTGTGAGTCAGCTCTCGGGACGGTCCTCCGGGGCCTTCTCGACCGCCGGGGCGGACTCGGCCGCCGTGGACTTCGCGGTGCTGATCGCCGGCGTCGAGCCGTTCGCCCCGTTGGTCAGTGCGAGCTCCTTGGGGGAGAGCACCGGCGGGCGGGTGGACGGCGTACGGCGGGAGGAACCGGTCCACGCGGGACGCGCGGGCCGCTTGTGGATCGCCGTGAAGATCTCGGCGATCTCCTCCTTGCCCAGGGTCTCCTTCTCCAGGAGCTGGAGCACCAGGTTGTCGAGGACGTCGCGGTTCTCGACCAGGATCTCCCAGGCCTCGTTGTGCGCGTTCTCGATGAGCTTCTTGACTTCCTCGTCCACCAGGGCGGCGACCTCTTCCGAGTAGTCGCGCTGGTGGGACATCTCACGGCCGAGGAAGGGCTCGGTGTTGTCGCCGCCGAACTTGATCGCGCCGAGACGCTCGGTCATGCCGTACTGCGTGACCATCGCGCGGGCGGTGGCCGTGGCCTTCTCGATGTCGTTGGCGGCGCCGGTGGTCGGGTCGTGGAAGACCAGTTCCTCGGCCGCACGGCCGCCCAGCATGTACGCGAGCTGGTCGAGCATCTCGTTGCGCGTGGTCGAGTACTTGTCCTCGTCCGGCAGGACCATCGTGTAGCCGAGGGCACGGCCGCGGGACAAGATCGTGATCTTGTGGACCGGGTCGGAGTTCGGGGAGGCCGCCGCGACCAGGGCGTGTCCGCCCTCGTGGTACGCGGTGATCTTCTTCTCCTTGTCCGACATGATCCGGGTCCGCTTCTGCGGGCCCGCGACCACCCGGTCGATCGCCTCGTCGAGCATCTGGTTGTCGATGAGCTTGCGATCGCTGCGGGCCGTGAGCAGCGCCGCCTCGTTCAGCACGTTCGACAGGTCCGCGCCGGTGAAGCCCGGCGTACGGCGGGCGACCGCCGCGAGGTCGACGTCGGGCGCGACCGGCTTGCCCTTCTGGTGGACCTTGAGGATCTCCAGACGGCCCTGCAGGTCCGGCGGGTCGACCGCGATCTGGCGGTCGAAGCGGCCGGGGCGCAGCAGCGCCGGGTCGAGGATGTCGGGCCGGTTCGTCGCGGCGATGAGGATCACGCCGCCCTTGACGTCAAAGCCGTCCATCTCGACGAGCAGCTGGTTCAGGGTCTGCTCGCGCTCGTCGTGACCGCCGCCGAGGCCTGCGCCACGGTGCCGGCCGACCGCGTCGATCTCGTCGACGAAGACGATCGCCGGGGCGTTCGCCTTGGCCTGCTCGAAGAGGTCGCGGACCCGGGAGGCACCGACACCGACGAACATCTCGACGAAGTCGGAACCGGAGATCGAGTAGAAGGGCACCCCGGCCTCGCCGGCGACGGCACGCGCGAGCAGCGTCTTGCCGGTACCGGGACGGCCGTAGAGGAGCACGCCCTTGGGGATCTTGGCGCCGACCGCCTGGAACTTGGCCGGCTCCTGGAGGAATTCCTTGATCTCGTGGAGCTCCTCGACGGCCTCGTCACAGCCCGCGACGTCCGAGAACGTCGTCTTCGGGGTGTCCTTGGTGATGAGCTTCGCCTTGGACTTGCCGAAGTTCATGACCCGGGAGCCGCCGCCCTGCATCTGATTCATCAGGAACAGGAAGACGACCACGATGAGAACGAAGGGGAGCAGGGAGAGCAGGACACCGACAAAAGCGTTCTGCTTGGTCGGCGAGACGGTGTAACCGTCGGGGATCTGCTTGTCCTGGTACTTGGTCTGCAGCGTGTTGGCGATGGTCACGCCCTGGTCGCCGATGTAGCTCGCCTGGATCTTCGAGCTGCCGGAGACCTTCTGACCGTCCTTGAGCGTGACCTTGATGGTCTGCTCGTCACCGGTGGTCAGCTTGGCCGATTCCACCTTGTTGTCGTTGATCGCCGCCACGACCTGGCCGGTGTCCACCGTCTTGTAGCCGCCGGACGAGCCGACGACCTGCATCAACACGACCACGGCAAGGACGGCCAGCACGATCCACATGACCGGCCCACGGAAGTATCGCTTCACGTCCATCCATACGGAGCGAGACGCCCCGTCCCTCCTGCCATAGTGAGTTTGATAAGACAGTTCTTCTGACGGTACCCCAGCTTTGTCACCCAAAGCCGCACGGAGCGGCTCGGACGGCTGTCAAGCCCGTCTCTGCATGCTCCAACGCCGCGAAACCCGCTGGGGTTCCCGATCGTCCGACGCAAGTGGCCCCTCCGGCGTATCGGCCGGGGATTCAGCCGCCGTAGACGTGGGGCGCGAGCGTACCGACGAACGGGAGATTGCGGTACTTCTCGGCATAGTCGAGGCCGTATCCCACGACGAACTCGTTGGGGATGTCGAACCCGACCCACTCGACGTCGATGGCGACCTTGGCCGCGTCCGGCTTGCGCAGCAGGGTGCAGATCTTCAGGGTCTCGGGCTCGCGGGAGCCGAGATTGTTGATCAGCCAGGACAGGGTCAGCCCGGAGTCGATGATGTCCTCGACGATCAGGACGTGCCTGCCCTTGATGTCGGTGTCGAGGTCCTTGAGGATCCGCACCACACCGGAGGACTGGGTGCCCGCGCCGTAGGAGGACACGGCCATCCAGTCCATCGTGACGGGGGTGGACAGCGCCCGGGCGAGGTCCGCCATGACCATCACGGCGCCCTTGAGCACACCGACGATCAGCAGGTCCTTGCCCGCGTACTCCGCGTCGATCTTCGCGGCCAGCTCCGCCAGCTTCGCGTCGATCTCTTCCTTGGTGATGAGTACCCGTTGAAGGTCGGCACCCATGTCTTTCGCGTCCACCCGCATCACTTTCGGTCGTCCCACCGGCGGAGCCCGGACCCCGGAGGGTGCGGATTCAGCCTTGCCGGATAACCAGTCTGCCACCCTGCCGCTGGGCCACGACCTTGCCCGGGAGATTGATCACTCCCTGCCCGCGCCAGCCGGTGATCAGCCGGTCCACTTCCTCGATGTGCCGGGCGAAGAGCGAACCGGCGGGCGCGCCCGCCGCGATGGCCGCGCGGCGCAGGATCCGGCGGCGGACGGCGGGCGGCAGGGCGTAGAGCTTGGCGCACTCCAGCAGACCCGCCGCGTCCCGTACGGAGGCCTCGGCCTGGCTGGCCCAGGTGTCGAGGGCGTCGGCGTCGTCGCGGGAGAGCTGGGCGGTGCGCGCGAGGGCCTCGACGACACCCTTGCCCAGCGCCTTCTCCAGGGCGGGCAGGCCCTCGTGGCGGAGCCGGGAGCGGGTGTAGGCGGGATCCGTGTTGTGCGGGTCGTCCCAGACCTGGAGGGACTGCACCATGCAGGCCTTGCGGGCGGTCTGCCGGTCGAGCTGGAGGAACGGGCGCCGGTAACGGCCGCCGGCCCCCGAGACCGCGGCCATTCCGGACAGGGAGCGGATGCCCGAACCGCGGGCGAGGCCGAGCAGGACGGTTTCCGCCTGGTCGTCCCTGGTGTGGCCGAGCAGGACCGCGGTGGCGCCGTGGCGTTCGGCGGCGGCGTCCAGGGCCGCGTAGCGGGCGTCGCGGGCGGCGGCTTCGGGCCCGCCGTCGCGGCCGACGGTCACCGTGATCGACTCGACCGGATCGAGTCCGAGTCCGCGGAGCCGGACCACGACTTCTTCGGCCCGCAGGTCGGAGCCGGGCTGCAGGCCGTGGTCGACGGTGATACCGCCCGCGCGGACGCCGAGTTTGGGGGCCTCGAAGGCGAGGGCGGAGGCGAGCGCCATCGAGTCGGCGCCGCCGGAGCAGGCCACGAGGACGAGCGGGGAGGGGGGCCGCTCGTTCGGCGACTGTTCCGGGATGTCTCCGACGGGGCGCGTGCGGCGCGCGACGATGCGCCCACCGGCGTGTTCGCTGGTGCGGCCGTGGCAGCTGGTGTCGTTGAGGATGTCGTGGAGGACGCGGCGGACCGCCAGGCGTATCGCCGCGACCGCAGGATGGGGACCCATGTCCGGTTCCCTTCATGAAGTTTTCGGGGGGTGAACCCGAGATCGGTCACTCAGAGTGTGTCGATGGTGACAGAAACGGGCCGTTCCCCGAGCATCGCACGCCTACCCATCGCTCACGGTCCCTCGGACGGGTGATTGAAGGGGCGTTCTCCTGCCGCGGGCGGGACCGGATTCACCACGCCCGCGTCGGTTCACGACTCGGCCTTGCGATGCACCCGCGCGACCCAGTCCGTCGGTTTGGCGATCTCGGACTTGGTCGGCAGGGTGTTCGGGGAGGTCCACACCCGGTTGAAGCCGTCCATGCCGACCTGTTCGACGACGGCCCGCACGAACCGCTCGCCGTCCCGGTACTGCCGGAGCTTGGCGTCCAGGCCGAGCAGTTTGCGCAGGGTCATGTCCAGCCGGGAGGCGCCCTTGGCCCGCCGCTGCTGGAACTTCTCGCGGATCTCGGCGACGGTCGGCACGACCGACGGCCCGACCCCGTCCATGACGAAGTCGGCGTGGCCCTCCAGGAGCGACATGACGGCGGTGAGGCGGCCGAGGATCTCGCGCTGGGCGGGGGTCTGCACCAGTTCGACGAACGACCGTCCGCCGTCGTCCTCCTCGGTCTCGGGCCGGCCCCCGGCGAGCGACTGGGCGGCGTCCCGGACGCGTTCGAGGACGGTCATCGGGTCGACGTCGGTCTCCGAGAGGAACGCCTGGATCTCGCCCTCCAGATGGGCGCGCAGCCAGGGCACCGCGGAGAACTGGGTGCGGTGCGTCTCCTCGTGCAGGCACACCCACAGCCGGAAGTCGTGCGGGGCCACGTCGAGTTCGCGCTCCACGTGGACGATGTTCGGGGCGACCAGCAGCAGCCGTCCGCCGCCGTGCTCGCCAGCGGGCAGGTCGCGGGAGGCAGGGGCGAAGGTCTCGTACTGGCCGAGCACCCGGGACGACAGGAACGACAGCAGCATGCCGAGTTCCACGCCGGTGACCTTGCCGCCGACCGCGCCGAGGACGGCGCCGCCGGGACCGGCGGTCCGCCGCTCCTGCATCTTGTCCAGCAGCGGCTTGAGGAGTTCACGGAAACCGGCGACGTTGGCCTTCACCCAGCCCGGGCGGTCCACCACCAGGACGGGGGTGTCGTGGATGTCGTCGTTCCCCATACGAGTGAAGCCCCGGACGTGTTCCTCCGAGGCTTTCGCGTGCCGCCGCAGCTCCGCGACGATGGCCCGGGCCTCGTCGCGGCTCACCTCGGGGCCCGGCCGCACGAGCCGGGTCGCGGTCGCCACCGCGAGATTCCAGTCGACCATCCCAGATGAGGCAGCGCCACCGATGCTCGTCATGCGTCAACCGTACGTTAGGGCTCCCACTTGGGGCAGGCCGTGGAGGCTGGCGAGGTCGGCGTGACTCGTGTGCCCCGGTACGGTTCGGGACGCGCGCGGGCGGGTCGCGGGCGCCCCGCGCGCGTGTGACCCCGGTGTCCCACGCGCGCGGGGGACACCGGGGTCACAGCCCTGCCAGCGCCGACGCCGTCCGGTCCAGTGCCTCCTGGGCGTCCAGCGGGCTCGTGGTGTCCGCGGCGAGGAATGCGAACGCCAGCAGCCGCCCGTCCTTGTCGACGACCGTGCCCGCCAGGGTGTTGACCCCCGTCAGGGTGCCGGTCTTCGCGCGTACGACGCCGGCCGCGCCGTCCGTGTAGCGGGTGCTCAGGGTCCCCGTGAACCCGGCCACCGGCAGGCCGGTGAGGACCGGGCGCAGACCGGGCCGGCCGGCGTCGGCGGCCTTGACGAGCAGGGCGGTGAGCAGGTTCGCCGTCAGCCGGTCGTCGCGGTCGAGGCCGCTGCCGTCGTGGAAGGAGGCGCCGGTCATCGGCAGGCCGAGTCCGGCCAGCCGGGCGCGGATCGCGTCCGCTCCCCCGGCGAAGCTCGCCGGTCCGCCGCCCGCCAGGGCCGTCTGACGGGCCAGGGCCTCGGCGATGTCGTTGTCGCTGTTGGTCAGCATGCGCTCGACGATCGCGGACAGCGGGGGCGAGGCGACGGTGGCGAGGGTCTCGGCGCGACTGCTCGCCTTGGAGGTGCCGGGCGACGAGGTCTTGATGCCGGCGTCCGTCAGGAAACCGGCGAACTTGCGTGCCGCGTCGGCCGCCGGGTCGCTCACCCGGGCCACCGGTCCGCTGAAGGAGCCGTCGGTGCGGCCCTCGTCGGCCATCAGCGGGCTCACGCGCGCGAGGTTGTCGTTGACCCCGATGGGGTGGAGGTCGGGGCCGCTGTAGAGGGTGGTGTCGTACGAGAGCGTGATCTGCCGGATGCCCCGCGCGGTCAGTGACGTCGCCGTCCGGGCGGCGAGCGTGCGCAGGCTCGCCCAGCCGTCCGCGTGCGCGCGGGCGGTCAGGGTCGGGTCGCCGCCGCCGATCAGGACGGCCTCCCTGGTGCCGGGTTCGAGGGCCACGCGCGTGGTGATGCGATGGTCGGGACCGAGGGCGGACAGGGCCGAGACCGCGGTGGCGATCTTGGTGGTGGAGGCGGGGGTGAGGGCCGTGTCGGCGCCAGCGCCGTACAGGCGCCGGCCGGTGGCCACGTCCACGACCACGGCGGTGCGGGTGCCACCGAGCGCCGGGGCGTCCAGGAGGGGCCCCAGGAGGTCCGTGACGGCCGTTCCGGAGATTCCCGCGGGCTCTCCGCTCGGTGCCGACTTCACGACGTTCGTGGCCGCGCCCAGGCCCGTCAGGACGGCTCCGGCGCTGGGCGCGGGGGCGGGCTCGCCCACGGCGGTGGCGGAATCGTGATCTGCGCCACCCGTCCGTTCCCCGGCGGCGGCGCGGTCGCGCTCGGCCGTACGCTGACCGTTGGCGTCCCAGGGGCCCGCCACGGTCACCGCGCCGGCGGCCAGCGCGAGTCCCGCCGTGGCGGCGCCCGCGGTGTACTGCCAGGTCCGCAGAGTGCGGGGCCGAGGGGCGCGGGCCGGGTCGCCGGGCCGGGTCCCGCTCGCCCGCCGGATGCGCGCCAGCCGCGGTCCGACCGCCTGCGTCAACCGCTCGACCTGCGGTTTCGTGACGGTCACGACACGTGCCAGACCAGGTCGCACGGCATTCGCGATCTTCCGCAGACGCGGTTTCGCGGACTGCCAAGGCCTCAGCTCTGGCACGACCACCAACCCCTTTCGCGATCACACACCAGCGTGAGGGACACTTAACCACCAGAACTATGTGTTGATCATGGAGGAGCCACCGGTGGAGTTCGACGTCACGATCGAGATCCCGAAGGGTTCGCGGAACAAGTACGAGGTGGACCACGAGACCGGTCGGATCCGCCTGGACCGTCGTCTCTTCACCTCGACCGCCTACCCGACCGACTACGGCTTCGTCGAGAACACTCTCGGCGAGGACGGCGACCCGCTGGACGCGCTGGTCATTCTTGACGAGCCGACCTTCCCGGGCTGCCTCATCAAGTGCCGCGCGATCGGCATGTTCCGGATGACGGACGAGGCCGGCGGCGACGACAAGCTGCTCTGCGTCCCCGCGACCGACCCGCGCGTGGAGCACCTGCGCGACATCCACCACGTGTCGGAGTTCGACCGCCTGGAGATCCAGCACTTCTTCGAGGTCTACAAGGACCTGGAGCCCGGCAAGTCCGTCGAGGGCGCCAACTGGGTGGGCCGCACCGACGCCGAGATCGAGATCGAGCGGTCGTACAAGCGCTTCAAGGAGCAGGGCGGTCACTGACCGTTCCGCGGCCGGAGAACGGGCCGCCCCCGGGCGTGGGGGCCCGTCTCCGTGGGCGCATGCCCCGCCGCCCGGCGGCCGCCCCCCCGCGGCGCGGGGGTTTGT
>NZ_JBIWNY010000039.1:0-66490 GCF_044767465.1 Streptomyces sp. NPDC101237
GCGGTCGCCGATCGCTTACGAGCACACCCTCCGACCAGCAGCAACTACCCTGACCCAAGCCGCATAGACGTGTTCAACATCCGGGGTCAAGGCCCATACACGAACACGTACTGAAGGTCCCCGCCTCAGCCTGGACCCCGGCCGTCGAGACCGACGGTGAGGCCCGTGACGGGGCCTGGGTCGCCGAACTCGCCGGCAAGGTCCTGGACGGCTGGCCGAAGGGCATGCGACTGATCGTCCGAAAGGAACGGCCCCATCCTGGCGCCCAGTTGAGGATCACGGACGCGGACGGCATGCGGATCACATGCTTCGCGACCAACACCCCCCACCGGCCGATCGCCGAGTTCGAACTCCGCCACCGCCTGCGGGCCAGGGCCGAGGACCGGATCCGGGCCGCCCGGGCCACCCGCCTGCGCAACCTGCCCCTCCACACGACAGCCCAGAACAAGGTCTGGCTCGAGATCGTCCAGATCGCCCTCGACCTGCTGGCCTGGATGCCCATGCTCGCACTCACCGGCAAGGCCCGACTCTGGGAACCCCGCCGCCTGCGATTCCGCCTGATCTCCGCGGCCGCCCAGCTCGTCACCACCGGCCGACGCAGGATTCTCCGCCTCACCCAACACTGCCCCTGGACCGGCGAGAACACCGCCGCCCTCGAACGGCTTGCCCTCATGCCCAACCCAGGCCGACCAGCAGCTTCCATCGTCCCCACGACACCAGCACCCACCCCGGGCCGTGGAACCCGGCGCTCACCCGACGCGACAGCCGGGCCGCCAGCCTGCCTACTCTCAGCTCCGGAAAGCGAAAGGGTCCACCGACTCCGTCGGCGGACCCTCACGAAAGATCAAGGCTAATACACCGTCCGAGTACTCCCGTGAGCTGAATTACGTTATCGTCCACAGAAGCGGAAAGGATATGCAGATATGTCGCAGGTCGATGAGGTTGCCTCTGCATGGGAGCGCATCGTCAGTTGGCTCCGAAAGCACGCTCCGGCCAGTGCGGAGGCTCTTCGGGCAGGGGCTACGGACGCGGAGATCGCGCGCCTGAATGAGCGTCTGGGGTTCGAGATTCCGGACGTTCTCGAGGTGTGGCTCCGCTTGAACAACGGAAGCACGGCGAAAGACATCACGGAGCCTCTTCCTGGCGGAGGCAGGAGGATTAATCCTCACATCGACTCGCTGGTTCTGCCGGGGAACTACGCATTCCGCAGCTGCGAAGAGATTTGGAACAAGTACCGTTTCTATCTCCGCAGTGCTGAGGAGTTGGGAGATGACGAGTACTGGAAGCCCTCATGGATCCCGGTGGCGGAAGCGTTTGACTCCCCTGACGGACTCATCGTGATCGCGCAGAATTCCGCTGGCGGTGCTCCGCTCTTGCGGTTCTCCGAGTACTATCATTCGTCCCCTTACCTGCCCTCCCTGAGTGGATATCTGGTCTCGGTGGCTGACCTCCTGGAGCATGGTGAGGCTCCGGGGACGGCCATGGAGCGCCAGCGGTTCGATGTAGCGGACGGACGGCTAGACTGGAAGTAGCGGATGGACAAAGCCGAAAGGGGCCGTCGGAGCGGAACGTTGTTGCGCTCCGACGGCCCCTTTGTCGCATGCACCCGGTCTTAGACGGGCTTGGGGGCGTTGAGCCAGTAGTCGTCCTTGGTTATCAGCCGGTTACGGTTGATGAATGATCCGAACGGCTGCATGGACTGTGTGTTCTGGTTGTTGGACATGCTGGCGCGTCCGCAGACTTCCTTCCAGGTCGGGAGCGGGTAGCGCAGGTCCACGTGGAGCCTCCACAGGCCGTCGGCGTCCTTCTTCGCGTAGGTCTGGACGCACTCGTCGCCAGAGCTGACGGGATTCGTGCCTCCCGCAGAAGCGGGCATTCCCGCACTTTGGTAAGTGGAGGCAAAGGCGAACTCGTCACAGCTCGGGGTGTCCGTTCCCGAGCTGTTGTTGAGTTCGGGTGACAGGGTGACGTCCTGGTTGCGCTTCCATGATGTCGGGCAGATGACAGCCCGGTTGGCATCCTTCTGCGACTTCGTTCCGTCCTGTGTCATGACCTCGGGGCCGAGATAGGTGAGTGCAGGACCCTCGCCCTTGAGGCCGAGGTGGCCGGGCAGCATGTGCTGGATCAGCCAGGCGTGGGCTCCAGCTGCGGGGAACTTCTGGGAGTTCATGACGTACGTCGGCTTGTAGTAGTCGAAGATGCAGCCGGGCGTTGTTGTGACGGTGGTGTCGCAGCGTAGTTCGGAATACCGGTCGGTGCCGATGGCGGCGACGTTCTCCGACGGAACGTCTGCGACGAGGGCTCCGAGCTTCCATGACATGCCGAGGATGTCCGCTGAGCGGGACTGCCCCCACACCAAGCGCGTCTGGGCTTCTCCGACGTGCCGGTCTCCCGTTGCCCAGTCCCAGGTGGCGGAGGTGTTCCAGATCTGGTTGGTGGTGGTGCAGTCGATGGAGCAGACACCGGCCGACGTGATGGTGACAGGTGCTGTCGCTCCCACACCGGTGGCGGCGGTGGGTATGAGTTTCAGCATGGCGTCGGAGGTCGCGCTGTTGGAGTAGGCCTTGAGTTCGGCCTGCTCATCGAACTCCATGGTGCCGATGATGGCTTGGTCCTGATTGACGATGACGACAGTGACGTGGTCCTTGATGCATGCTTCGGATCGGTTGACCCACTGCTGACCGTGGTTGAAGGGCTCGTCGTTGCACCACGGGACGAAGCCGTTCGGGCGTTCTGCGATGACCGCCTTGACAGAGGCAGCGGATGTGGCGGACGGGCCGGCCGGCCCGCTTCCGAGGATCACGCTCACGCTGACGTCGGTCGGGGTGGTGTCGTCCGCCGGTTGTGTGGCACTGAGGTCAGGATCGTGGAAGGTGAGGTCGGAGGCGATGCCGCTGTAGTCGCCGGGGACGAACGCGACGGCGTCGTAGGCGACATCTTTGTCGGCGGCGCCGTCCGATGTGGAGTTGGTCAGCTGCACCTCGGGGGCCTGGTCGTTGAAGTTGTAGGCGCCGAGGGAGACCCATTTGTTGTTCTGGGAGTTCTGGTCGATGGTCTTGCTGACCGCGCCGAACGGTGTGATGACCTTGTAGGTGGCGTTGGAGACCTGCGCGCCGGTGTCCGGGATGTGCACGTAAACCTTGGCCTGGCTGCCGGAGATGGCGGAGTTCAGTTTCCAGTCGCCGAGGATGGTCATGCGTCCGCCGTCGCCGCCGAGGTGGTCGGCGTCGCGTGCGTGTGTGAACCAGAAGTGGCCGTTGTAGCCGCCGCCGACCTGGTGCAGGTCGGCTTTTGCGTCGTACTGTCCGAGGCCCGGTCCGGTGGCGTTGGGGTCGGCGTAGAAGGTGAACTGGAATGAGCCGTCTGTCGTGGTGATGCCGCAGTCACTCCAGGTGTCCGTGCCTTGCGGTACGGACTCCACGATCTTCGCGTTGGCGGGTGCGCCGGAGCACACTGGCGTGCCGTACTGGAGTCGGTAGCCGCGGCCGGGTTCACTGACCAGGGTCAGGTACTTGATGTGCTCGATGCCGCAGCTGGTAGCGCAGTCGGACTTCCAGGTGACGTTGGACTCGTGCCACCAGTACTGGGCGTAGCAGGCGGCGGTGGGGCAGTTGGGTGGGTTGGCCGTGTCGCAGTTGTTCTTGGTGTTGCAGAACTGGTCGAGCGGCGGTGAGACGTGCGCCCGGCGGTATTTCCCGCTGGATGGGTCGATGACGGTCCCGTTGGTGCCGTTCCAGGTGGCAGGGTAGAAGCCGGCGGAGGAGAAGCCGGACTCTCCGGGCCAGTCCTGGCGGCCGGAGGTGGCGTAGGAGTGGCCGGTGTCCTGGGACCAGGCGACCCAGCCCATCACCTTCTCCTCGTAGGGCCAGTTCTGGGGATGCGCTGCGTCCTTGGCGGCCAGCGGGTCGAGGTCGGTGTTCACGAAGGCCAGCCGGGAGGCGGGGTAGACGGGGTTGGCGGGGTTGTTGTACCAGCCCAGGCCCCAGTTGCCGTTGGTTCCCGCGTCCGCCTTCTTGTTGAAGCCGAGGTTGTAGTTCCACACGGCGGTGAACCAGTTCTCGGGCTTGGCGGGGTCGTCGTTGTTGACAGTGATCGTCTGGTCGCTCTGGTGGACCTCGTTCCACTTGGCGGCGAGGATGTAGAGCGAGGCGGCGATGTTGGTGGTGTAGTCGATGGCGACAGCGCGCTGTGTGCTTCCCGGCAGGGAGGTTTCGCCTGGCTTCTCGTGTCCGGCCTTGCGCATGCCGTCGGTGACCTGGCCGACGCCGTAGCCGCAGTCGGACTTGTCCCAGTGGATGGTCCAGAAGTCGGCGAGCGCGCCGCCGGACTGGTGGCCGTAGTAGCCGTCGACGGCCGCGAGGGGGCTGCCCATCTGGCCGGGGATGGAGCCGGACTCGGCCTGCCACAGGTTTGACTCCTGGGCGAGGATGCCCAGTTGGACCTGGGCTGGGATGCGTCCGCCACCGGTCAGTGTAGGCACGGGGAACATGCCCTGGGGGTCGATGGTGCTGAGCCCGGTCTGCGTGCGCCAGCCGCCCTGGGTGAGGTAGCCGGAGCGCAGGTTTCCCCGGACGGCCATGTCCACGGCCCACTCGACCTGGTTGGGGGTGGGCTGGAGGGCCTGGGTCTTGACGTCGTTGCGGGGCACGGAGCACCAGGCGTCGGTGTCGACGGGGTCGTGTGCCCTGGCGTCGTCGACGGCCGAAGTCATGGTGCTCATCGTAGTCAGCTGCGGCTTCGATGAGCCGGTCAGTGCCGGTGACGGCCTGCCGCCCGCGGTGCTGCCGGATTCGGCGGTCTGCTGTTTCGTGTGCAGGCCCGTACCTGGCACCGTGCCGGTGACGGTCAGGGCATGGCTGGTGTGGCCCGTCGTCGTCTGGGCTGCGGGCTCCTTGGCCGAGGTCTTGGTGAAGTCGCGGCCGGCGTTCTTGATGTTGTCGACGCCCGCCTGCACGGCCGGGGAGACTACCGGGTCGACGGCCAGGCGTCCGCGGGTGGAGAGTTCCGCGTCCGGTGAGACGTTCAGCGCCTTGATGCCGCTGGCGGCGAAGTTCTTGCCGTGGCTGGTCTTTCCGATGAGGTAGACCGTACCGTCGGTGCCCTGGCGCAGGTTCATCGCGGTGACCTTGCCGCTGGCGACGGTCGTTTTCTTGCCGTGCGCGTAGGTCTGTACGTTGGCGTTGGTGTCGCCGGTGCGGTCTATGTAACTGACCGTGCCGTCACTGGTCACGCGTATGCCGTATGGGGCGTGTTTCGTGGCGGCGAGCTGGGTCGTCCTGCCCCTGCGGTTGACGCGGACGAGCCGGTTTCCGGCGGCGGCTATTACACCGTCCTTGGTGGGGACGGCGGAGGTTATCTCACCTGCCGCGGTGGTGTCCGCGACTGTGGTGCCCTTGGTGTTCACCGTGACCAGGCGGGTCTTGGTGTCGCGCAGGGCGGTGAAGACGGCGGTGTGCGTGGCCGGGTTGCACGTGGGGTCGAAGTAGGCCAGGGACGCGGTGAAGGGCAGCTTGGTGACGCTGCCGTTGTCCAGGTTGACGATCGCGGTTAATGCGCCGCCCATCATCAGGTCGGGCTTGTTGGTGAAGGTGCGGGGAGCGTAGACGACAGCCGCGTGATGGTGGTCCATGACGCACTGGTTGCCGATCCAGGTATCGGCCGGAAGCTGCGGCTCACTCAGGACGGCGGCAGTCTTCCACACGTAGGCGTTCTTCCGGTCGGCGACCAGGAGATGCAGTCCGTCGCTGTCGGCGGCGGCGGTCACCGCCCGGTCGGTAGAGGTCTTCCAGCCCTCGCCCAGAGTGGTGTCCGGGGACTTGACGGCGCCTGTCGTGGCTGTGGGCGCCGGTTTGGCGGCTATAGGCGCGGGCTCGGGGCTGGGTTTCGCGGTGGCGGGCTGGGCTTGTATGAGCCCTGACAAAGCTGCGGTAACGGCGAGGACCGTCACCGCGTTTCGTCTATGACGGGATATCACTTGTCTACCTTTTCTCTACGTCAGTGATGCGGACATCGATGCCCTTGACCGGAATGTCGTCACGGCTCGGGAAGTTGATCTTGATGTCAATCGTGGCGTTCGGCGGCAGCATCCCGGCACTGGAGATATGCGCCCTCTGAGGCATTCCCGGGATCGGTCGCCCCGCTGACGGACACTGTGATCTCGCAGGCATACCGCCTGCTGCCGTGTTTGGTGAGCGTGAACGGCACTGCCGGCACACCGTGCGAATGACGCTGCGGCACATACGCGATGACGTCCGTGTTGGCAGAGTGCGCGGCGGCTTGCCCGTAGTGGTACTGGGAGGAGGCTGAGCATGTCGTACGGTGCCGGCAGCCAGGTGCTGCCCGCGGTCGGCGACGGGGCCGGGAGGTCGTGGTTGATGCTGTCGGCGAAAGCGGACGCCGCCGCGACGGGCACGCCCACAAGTGCGCATCCCATGGCGGCAGCACCGGTGATCGTACGCCGCGGACGACACGGATCACCCGCAGTGCGAATGATCTGCGAAGGCGCCGTCAACCAGTGCAGACCATCTACGAAGTGAGGTCACTGTGGCTTCTCTTCTGCACGTCGGTGATGGTGATGCGGATCGCGCCAGGAGGCAGGCTGCTGACTCCCCCAATCGCGGCCTGGGCCGTCACGGTGCGGTGGGGTTCGAGGCCGCCACTGGTGACGACCCGTTGGAAAGACGTCCTGGCGGCGCCGTCACCGATCTCCACCGTGAAGTACACGCTGTACATGGCGGCGTCGTGGCCGTTGTTGGTGATGGTGAACGGGACCTGGAGCAGCTTGTACGGAAGCCGGTGCGGGGTGTAGGCGAGGACTTCGCCATGTTCGGCACTGGCCACCGGCTTGCCATAGTTGTATGCGCTCGGCGCCCGCGTTCCGGCAGGCTGCGGCGTGACAAGCGTGGTGGGCAGCGGCCCGTGGTACGACGCTTGCGCTTCGGTACTGGATGTATGCGATGTATGCGTGGCGCGAAGGCCGCCGTAGACGGCTGCACCGACGAGGGCAGCGGCTACGGCGGCTCCGGCCAGGATGCGGCGCAGACGTGGCATCGCTCTCCTACTTCCGATCGACGAGGGGAGTGAACTCATCAACGTAAATCTTCGGTACTTGCGGAACTGGACCCATGTCTTTGGAGCCAATCACCGCATCACCCCGTCCGGTTTTGCCGGGAGGGACATCCTGAAGCCAGAACCGGTTGTACGCAGTCCAGCCCTCACCGTCAGCAATGCTGATCTGGACCGAGTACGTCGCATCCCGCGTGTAGGTATTGGCCACCTCGATCTCGGTACGCACACCGCTGCTTTCCGGCGTGGCACGCACGATCAGGTCTCCGTACTCCAGGACACGCGTACGGCCTTCGGAGTGCACCGAAGGGACAGGCGATGGACGCACTTGCGGACTGCTCTGCTCCGCGCTCGGAGTCGTCGGCCGCTGCGACGCGGGGGCCCCGCCAGCGGCTCCGTCCGTGCACCCGGCCGCCAGCACACATACCGCCATCAGGCACAGTGCCCGGACCATCCACGGTCCGGGCACTACCGCACCAGCCTTCACCGGGCGGAAGCCGCCATCTGCTTGCGCGCGGCGGCGACTTCCTTGCCGCGCTGCTCCTTGATGCCGGTCAACCGGCTCTTGTTGTCGGCGATCTGCTTGTCTTGGATGGCAGATTCCACGCCGAACCAGATCTTCACTAGGTCCGTCTGCTTCTTGCAGTCGATGTCGTCGATGGCCAGAGCGATGGACTCCTGCGAGGGCTCCCCGTCGCTGGTGACGCCCTGGTCCATCGCCTTGTACGGATCGGCAAGTCCCATGTGTCCCTTGCCGTCCATGCACGAAGACCACGCGGCGATGGCCTTGACCACCTTGTCGTCCTTCATCGACTGCACCAGACTGTCCCCGGCGAGCTGCGCCACGAAGGTCGGGTCAGCTTCGTTCATGCCCAGCTGCTCCTTGGACCAGCCGATGCAGCCGCCCGTCTTCAACTTCTTCCCGTTGTAATCGGCCCGAGCGGGCTTGATGCCCTGGCCGGGGGCGGCGAGCGGCTCACCCGCCTTGCCATCCTTGGGGTTCTTGGGCGGCTCGGGCTTGGTGTGGCCGGTCAGGACCTCGACCTCGACACCGGACAGATCACGCATGGTCTGCTTGGTGTGCTCCTGCAGCGCCGGGGGAAGCTCGTAGCCGTACTTCTCGGCCTCGGCCCGGTCGGTGATGCCGTAACGGCGTTCGATGTTGGCATCGTTGTCACTGGGAGGCGGGTTTGCGCCCGCCAGCGGTAGCGTCAGATCGATGCCGTAATCCTTCATACAGGACTGCTGAAGATCATTGGCGGCCTGCTCGACGTCGACCTGGTCCTCGTAGGAGGCCATGTACGCCTCCAGTGGAAGGGTCAGGTCCTTGGCTAAACCGCTGGTGGGGATCTTATTGGGCCAGTTTTCCTTGTTCACGATCGGTTTGCCGTCGGCGGCGTTCTTCGTGGTGTCCGGGGTCGTGCCGGAGGAGCAGGCGCTGACCAGGAGAGCTGAAACGGTCAGGGCTACCGCGGTGGCGGTCCGCTCGATGTGCTTCACAGGGGTTCCTTCTCAAGCGATATGGGAGGACGCGTTGTTGTTCTTCAGGGCGGAGATCAGGTCGGTGATGTTGCAGTCTCCGTAGGGTCCGTTCTTCGCGAAGTACTGAGAGGTGCCGCCGTAGCCGGAGCTGTAGTAAACGCGGTAGTTGTCAGCTTCGGCGCAGTTCTGCACGGACGCCGCATTGTTCTTCATGTACTGGCCGTTGCCGTTGCCACCGTTGCCGAAGACGTACCGGTAGGTAGACAGCGTCGACCCCTGGTACTGGCTGGTACCCCAGTGGTCGGACACGTTGCTGTAGAACGTTGTGAACGCCGACTTGTAGTAGCCACCCTGGATGGCTATGTCCTTCGAGTTGTAAAACAGCCAAAGATCGCCTTCCGAGCAGGTGATCCACGGAACGTCACAGTTGTCACTGACGTTGAAGGTGGCCGCCTGGGCGGGTGGGGCGGTAGCGAGCAGGGCCGCCGCAGTGACGGCGAATGCACCTGCGGCGGTCTTCGCGCGTAGCGAGATGAGCTTCAAAGTGTCCCTCCCCTGTCCGCCGGACCGAAGGTCCGCCGGAAGACCTGATCAGCCGACCGGGCACCCCAGTTGCAGGACCCGCGCGCTCCATCGAGGCCGGATTATGAGAATTCTGTGTGAAGATCACAGGCTGTCCTTGACGGTAGCACGGCATGCTCATGACGTACGATCCCTTTTTGCGACTTCGTGATCAGCGAGCGCAGCCTGTCTGCCTGCCGCTCACGCGTCCGTCACCGAGCGCCTGACGCGGCCCTGGTTCCGGCGCCCTTGGGAGTCACGGCCGCCGAGTTGGTCCGAGTACCTGCCTAGCCTCGCGCTTTCACGAGGTGGGCTGTCCGGCAGGCGGTCAGGAAAGCAGAAAGTGCCTCTGACCAGCAAGAATGAGGATTGTCGAGGTCCTTGTTCCTGCCGCCGCCGGAGGCACTTCCCAGGTGAAGCGCTCTATCGGGTCCTACCCCCGCGTCCGTGTCCAGGACGACGGCCGCCAGGTCGTCTCCCAGCCCGGATCGGTCCTGCTCGTCGGAACGGTCCGCAAGACCGGCCTTGAGCAGGCCATATCCCAGGCTCTCGGTCCGTGGCGCAAACCTCGGGCCGTCCACGACTCGGCAAGATCCTCCTGGACGTCGCCCTAGCGATCGCATTGGGCGGGGACTGCCTCGCGGACGTCGCGATGCTGCGGTGCGAGCCGGCCGTCTTCGGCCCGGTCGCCTCCGACCCGACCGTCTCCCGCCTGATCGACACCCTCGCCACCTCCGGCGAGAAAGCCCTGCAGGCCATCCGCTCCGCACGGTCCGAAGTCCGTAGTCGTGCCTGGTCGTTGGCTGGCAAGAACGCCCCGGACGCCGACGGCCATGTCGTCATCGATCTCGACGGCGTCCTCGTGATCACCCACTCCGACAAGGAGGACGCGGCCGCAACCTGGAAGAAGACCTACGGCCATCACCCGCTGACGGCTTTCCTCGACCACGGACCGGGCGGAACCGGTGAGCCCGTCGCCGCCCTCCTCAGGCCGGGAAACGCGGGTTCTAACACGGCAGCCGACCACATCACCACCGCCCAACTGGCCCTGGCCCAGTCGCCGAAGCACTACCGGCGAGGGAGGCAGACCCTGATCCGCACCGACTCCGCGGGCGGCACCCACGACTTCGTTTCCTGGCTCGCCCAGCGCGGACGATGGCTGTCCTACTCGGTCGGCATGGTGATCACCAAAGCGATCCACGAACACGTACTGAAGGTCCCCGCCTCAGCCTGGACCCCGGCCGTCGAGACCGACGGTGAGGCCCGTGACGGGGCCTGGGTCGCCGAACTCGCCGGCAAGGTCCTGGACGGCTGGCCGAAGGGCATGCGACTGATCGTCCGAAAGGAACGGCCCCATCCTGGCGCCCAGTTGAGGATCACGGACGCGGACGGCATGCGGATCACATGCTTCGCGACCAACACCCCCCACCGGCCGATCGCCGAGTTCGAACTCCGCCACCGCCTGCGGGCCAGGGCCGAGGACCGGATCCGGGCCGCCCGGGCCACCCGCCTGCGCAACCTGCCCCTCCACACGACAGCCCAGAACAAGGTCTGGCTCGAGATCGTCCAGATCGCCCTCGACCTGCTGGCCTGGATGCCCATGCTCGCACTCACCGGCAAGGCCCGACTCTGGGAACCCCGCCGCCTGCGATTCCGCCTGATCTCCGCGGCCGCCCAGCTCGTCACCACCGGCCGACGCAGGATTCTCCGCCTCACCCAACACTGCCCCTGGACCGGCGAGAACACCGCCGCCCTCGAACGGCTTGCCCTCATGCCCAACCCAGGCCGACCAGCAGCTTCCATCGTCCCCACGACAACAGCACCCACCCCGGGCCGTGGAACCCGGCGCTCACCCGACGCGACAGCCGGGCCGCCAGCCTGCCCACCATCAGCTCCGGAAAGCGAAAGGGTCCACCGACTCCGTCGGCGGACCCTCATGCAAGATCGAGGCTAGGCCGGGAGATTCTCGTCAATCTTTCGGAGTCCCGGCTCCCAACTTTCCGCCATGCCATACGACCATACCCAACTGATTTCATAGGAGAACGTTCCCTTGGCGGGGTACATAGAAGACCGCTGGCTCAAGAAGAAGCCCAACAAGGACACCGGTAAGCGGGAGCGAACTGCCCTGTGGGGCCGGGGCAAGCGCTATCGAGTGAAGGGCATCCCGGGCGTCCGGGACCGCTCGTTCGACACGAGCGAAGACGCGAAGCAGTGGCTCGCCAAGGCGCAGACCGGCACCACGCGTGGCGAATTCGTCGACCCCCGCGACGGGGCGATCCCCCTCGCCCAGTACATCGAGAAGCACTGGTGGCCGGGTCGATCGGACGAAGGAGTTGGAAGCACGACAGCGCAAACCGATCGCCGTCCAGCTGGTCCTGACCGCCTCGCAGGGCAGTCTCATCAACTACTCGATGTGGAACCGGCTGAGCTGGCGGCCCGCACTCGCGACGGCCGGTGTCCTGAAGAAGGTCGGCTCGAAAGTCAGGACGTACGGAGACCGCAGCCGTCGGCACCCCATCCACGAACTCTCCAGGGAGGATATGTTCCACGTCCTCCGGCACACATACGCCAGTACCCAGCTTGAGGCGGGCGAGTCGATCGTGAGCGTGTCGGCGTGGCTCGGGCATGCTTCGCCGCAGACCACGCTGACGCACTACGCTCACTTCATGCCCGCGGCAGGCAAGCGGGGCCTCGCCGCCATGGACGAGTGGTTCGTTCAAGATACACAAGCGCTCCCCGCCGCTCCCCCGCTGCTCCAGCGCATGGTCGAGGCGGGGCGGCTGGGGCGGAAGACGGGGTCGGGGTTCTACACGTACGGCTGAGCACGTCCGCGGCGACTACGGGGAGCGATGCTCCACGGGCCCGGCACCGTTCTTCGGTGCCGGGCCCGTGTCTTTCACACGCCGTGTGCGCGCAGGGCACGCATATGCCCTGCGCACACTCTCCCCGCGCGCTCACCAGGCGAGTTCACTCTTCATGCGCATGCAAAGGGATGCGGAACGACATCTTCGACTACGCAAAGGAGTGGACCCGTGGCCACCGAACCTGAGCATCCCGTGGTCCAAGGAGAACTCGCAGAGTTACGGCGCCGCCTCGATGTGGCCTACGCCCGGGTCGAGGGCGGACTGAACCTGCTCAGCCACCGGACCAGGGAGACGGCCAAGGAGCTCGACGACCTGAACGCCCGTCTCGCCCTGCTGGAGAACGCCCGCTGGCCCCTGCCCTCGATCGCCGCGCTCACCGCACTGGGCGCCCTCGTCGTCACCGTCTGGCAGGCGCTGGCCCGTTAGGGCCGGTCGGCTAGGCGCAGGTGATGCAGCAGGAGTAACGCGGCCGCCATGTTGGCGGCCGGGACCTCCCCGCGGGCGATCATGTCGGGGACCAGCTTGAGAGGGACCCACTCCCGGCGGTCCGACTCGAAGTCGTCCACGGGGTGTCCGACGTACTCGCCCTCGTCGGACCAGTAGATGTGGTGCCGGGCGTCGGTGAGGCCGTTGGACGGCTCCACGGTCATGAGGTGGTGCAGGGTTCCCGGCCGCCAGCCGGTCTCCTCCTCCATTTCCCGGGCGGCCGCGACGGCGATGTCCTCGCCGTCCTCGACCACCCCGGCCGGGAGTTCCCACCCCCAGCTGTCGGTGATGAAGCGGTGCCGCCACAGCAGCAGGACCTCACCCGCCTCGTTGACGACCGTCGCCACGGCCACGGGACGCAGCCGTATCAGGAAGTGGTCGAGGTGCCGGCCGTCCGGCAACGCGACATCTGCGAGATTGACGCTGAACCAGCGGTTTTCGTACACAGTTTGTTCGTTCAGTTTCGTCCACTGCACGGTTCTGCCACCTTTCGCCGAGTAGGTGGCAATATCGCAGCAGGGACTTCTCAGGCCCACCACGCGCCCGGACCGGCGGGAGCGCGGCCTACAGCGGTACGCGCAGTGCGCTGTCGATGAGTTCGGCGGCCTCCGCGGTGCCGGCCGAGCCGCTGCGCACCAGGTGCTCGCGCACCGCGCGGAGTCTGTCGCGCAGGCGCTGGGACTCCATTCCGCGGGCCTGTTCGGCCATCTGCACGGCCGTGGCCACCGCGTTGTCCGCGTTTCCCTGGCGCAGCTCGATGGTGCTCAGCATGGCCAGCCGGTGCACCCGCCCCCGGTCGTGCGCCGGGTTGTCGACGGCCGCGGCGGCGTGCTCCCGGGCGGCGGCCAGCTCACCGAGACTGAGCAGCGCCTCGGCCACCTGCACATTGACCAGGCCGGGTTGGACATAGCCGGTCTCGTCGGGTTCATGGCCCCGCCGGATGCGTTCGGCGGCCGTCTCCGCCCGCCGGATGCAGGACAGCGCACTCGTGCCGTCGCCGAGGTGCGCGTACGCCTTGGCCTGCATCGCGTAGAGGTCGGAGGCGAGCGCCGGGGTGATGTGCTTGCCGGCCGCGCGCAGGGCCGCCTCCGCGAAGGCGACGGCCTGCCGGAACTCCCGCAGGAACAGGGCCTGGTTGACGAGGAGCGCGATGACGTACGCGCCGAGGCCGCGGTCGCCGCTCGCCTTCGCCAGGCGCAGCGCCTGGTGGAAGTAGCGCTGGGCCAGGCCGTGCGCGTCGGAGTCGTAGGCGCAGATCCCGACGATGGCGACCAACCCGCCCGTGGCACGGTGCAGTTGACGGCCGGTGGCGTCCGTGTAGCTGCCGCGCAGCAGCGGTGCCGCCTCGGCGTTGAGGAAGCCCACCACCCGGGTGCGGGTCGCCATGCCGCCGGCCTTGCGGTACATCTGCTCGTAGTGGGCGCGGGCCGCGCGCAGCATCTCCAGGTCGGCCGGGGTGACCCGGTGCCGTCCACCGCGCGAGACGTCCACGTCCTCCGGCGGGTTCTCCCACTCCCACACCGGCATCACGGCGGGTGTGCCGGTGACGGCGGGCACGCCCAGTATGTGCGGGCGCTGCTGTTCGTCGGACCGCCACAGCGCGGTGGCCCGTTCGACGAAGCCGGAGAGCGAGGTGGTGTGCGGGACGCTGGGCTCGCCGGGCACGCCGAGGCCTATGTCGTCGAGGGTGACCGTGCGGTGCAGGCGGGCCGCGAGCACCTCACAGATCAGGTCGGGCACCTGGCCGCGCGGCCGCTGGCCCTTCAACCAGCGTGCCACCGCGGTGTGTTCGTAGCGGAGCGCGAGTCCGCGGGCCCGGCCCGCCTGGTTGACGTGGGCGGCGAGACCGGCGTGCGAGATCCCCGCCTCGTCCAGGATCGCGTCCAGCAGAGAGTTGGGCTGCATGACATGCCCCCCGAGTGGCCTGGTGTCGTCAGCGTAGTGCGTGGCTGTTCACACGGGGTGTGAACGGAGTACCCGGATCCGCAGTGTGCGCGCGCTGTCGCGGAGCGTGTCGGGCCGGTTGACTGAACTGCCTCGCAAGAGGCCGGCCGGGCCGCCGGCTCCCCCCTCGAACAGTGCGGCGGCCTGGCCGTCCGGCCGCTAGCGGGGCGTCGTCGGCTGCCGGTGGGCGGAGGCCGGTCGCGCGGTTCCCCGGGCCCCCGAGGAGACGCGTCGGTGGGCGCGGTCGTCGCGAAGCACCAGGAGGGCGATGTCGTCGGTGGGGCGGCCGTCCGTGTGGCGGAGGAGCGCGGTGAACACCGTGGTCAGGATGGCCTGCGGCGAGACCGGGTGCGCGCGTACCGCCTCGGCCAGCGCCGCCGTCAGGGAGAAGAAGCGGCCCTGCGCGTCCCGCGCGTCCTCCGCGCCGTCCGTGAACAGGACCAGGGAGTCGTCGCACAGCAGATGACCGCAGGGGACGTCGGCGAGGTCCGGCGGCAGCGGGAAGGGGCCGAGGGGCGGCAGCGGATCGGCCCCCGACAAGGTCTCCACTCCTGCCCCGCTGACCCGGTAGGGCCACGGGTGGCCGCAGTTGATCGCCCGTATGCCGCCGTCCTCGGCGATCTCCAGGAGCAGCAGGGTGACGAACTCCTCGGCGACCGGGTTCTCCGGGTCGACGCCGCTCGCGGGGTGTTCGCCCCTGGCCCGTTCCCGCAGGTGCCGGGCGAGGGCGCGGTCCAGCCGGCCCAGTACCCGGCCCAGGTCCGGTTCGTCGTGGGCGGCCTCGCGGAAACTGCCGAGGACGGCGGCGGCGGTGCCGATGGCGGCCAGACCGTGCCCGCGCACGTCGCCCATCACGATCCGGACGCCGTGTTCGGTGGCGACCGCTTCGTAGAGGTCGCCGCCGATGGCCGCGCCCCGGTCGGCGGAGAGCTGGGCGGCCGCGACGTTCAGGCCGGCGAGGCGGGGCGGCAGCGGCCGCAGCAGCACGCTCTGCGCGGCGCCGGCGACCTTGCGGGCCTGCCGCAGCTCCCGCAGCAGGGCTCTGCGGACATGGAGTATCAGGCCGGTGCCGACCGCGAGGAACACGGCGCTGGTGACGATGCGCGCACCGAGGCCGTTCTGCGCGGCAAGCGGGCAGCCGAACCTGTAGGAGACCGCGACGGCGCCCCACGCCGTGGGCAGCCCCAGGGTGAGCGCGCAGCGCGAGGGCCGAGAACTGGTCCGGGGCTGCCTTCCGTGGGGAGCCCCAGCCTTGATGCGGATCATGCCGATGGCCCCTCAAGTAGGCCCTGACAGAACAGACGGACCGACCCCGAAAGGCCGGTCCGATTCTGTCGACGGCATGGCCCGAAAGGCCATGTCTCAGATGGATCTCACCCGAATGAGTGATCCATCTCCAAAAGTGCCCGGCCCCGCGCCCGACGGGACACGGGACGGTGGCGCCGTGCGGCTCCGCCGCACGGGCGCGGCCGGCCACGGTGACACCCGTGACCGGCCGCGGCGCGCAGCCTTCGCGGCGTCAGCCGCGCAGTACCGCTCCGGTGCGCTCCCCGGCCAGGGCGACGGCCGCGTCGCGGGCGGCCGACGCCTCGTCCACGGTCAGCGTCCGGTCCGCCGCGCGGAACCGCAGCGCGTACGCCAGCGACTTCTTGCCGTCACCGAGCTGCTCGTCGTTGACGTACACGTCGAACAGCCGGATGGCCTCCAGGAGTTCACCCGCGCCCTCGCGCAGCGCGGCCTCGACCTCGGCGGCCGGGACCGGCTTGTCCACCACGAGCGCGACGTCCTGCGTGGCCACCGGGAACGCCGAGATGGCCGGCGCCTGCGGCGTACCGTCGCCGGCCTGCTCCAGCGCGTCCAGGTCCAGCTCCGCCGCGCAGGTGCGCGCCGGCAGTCCCAGCGCCTTGACCACCCGCGGGTGCAGCTCACCGGCGTGCCCCACGACCCGCTCGGTGCCGTCGGTGACGACCGCCAGCTCGGCGCACCGGCCGGGGTGCCACGGGCCGTACTGGCCGGACCGCACGATCAGCTCGGCGCCGGCCTCCCGCGCGACCGTGCGCGCGGCCTCGATCGCGTCGGCCCAGTCGGCCGGGCGGCCGGTGCCCCACCAGCCGGCCTGCTCGCGGGCGCCCGCGAGGACGACGGCGACATGGCGCGGCTGCTCGGGCAGGACGGCGTCCAGCGCGGCGATCTCCGCGTCGGTCGGACGGCGGTCGACCGGCAGGTGACCGGCGACACCCTGCTCCTCGCGGGGCAGGAAGACCAGCCCGGTCTCGAAGAGCGCCAGGTCGTGCGCGCCGCGCCCGTCGTTGCGGCGCAGCGCGCCCAGCAGGCCCGGCAGCAGCGAGGTGCGCAGCGCCGGCTCCTCGTCGTTGAGCGGGTTGGTCAGCCGGACGGTACGGCGGGCCGGGTCGTCGGCGGCCAGCCCCAGCTGGTCGAAGACCTGCTCGCTGACGAACGGGTAGTTCGGCGCCTCGACGTAACCGGCCCCGGCGAGCGCGCGGCCCACCCGGCGGTGCAGCCGCTGGCGGTGGGTCAGTCCCCGGCCGGACCGCGGCCTGGGCAGCGTGGAGGGCAGGTTCTCGTAGCCCTCCAGGCGGATGACCTCTTCGGCCAGGTCGTTCTGTTCGAGGAGGTCCGGCCGCCAGGACGGCACGGTGACGATCAGCTCGTCCTGCCCGTAGACGTCGCAGCCGACCTCCTGGAGGCGGCGCACGACGGTCTCCCGGCCGTACTCGACACCCGCGACCCTGTCCGGGTGGTCCGCGGCGAGGGTGATGGTGTGCGGTGCGGAGGGCGTGATGACCTCGGTGACGCCGGCCTCGGCGGTACCGCCGGCCAGCAGCACCAGCAGGTCCACCGTGCGCTGCGCGGCGGCGGCCCCGGCCTGCGGGTCGACCCCGCGCTCGAACCGGCGGGAGGCCTCGGAGGACAGCTTGTGCCGACGGGCCGTGCGGGCGATCGCCACGGCGTCGAAGTGAGCCGCCTCGATCACCACGTCGGCCGTGGCGTTCTCCACGTCGTCGTGGTCGGCGATCTCGGTGTCGGCGCCGCCCATGACGCCCGCGAGGCCGATCGGGCCGCGGTCGTCGGTGATCACCAGGTCCTCGGCGTGCAGCTTCCGCTCGACGCCGTCGAGGGTGACGATCTTCTCGCCCTCGGCCGCGCGCCGGACCCCGATGCCGCCCTGGACCCGGGTGCGGTCGTAGGCGTGCAGCGGCTGGCCCAGCTCCATCATCACGTAGTTGGTGACGTCGACGGCGAGCGAGATCGGGCGCATGCCGACCTTCTGCAGGCGGCGCTGGAGCCAGATCGGTGAGCGGGCCTCGGGGCTCAGGCCGGTGACGGTCCGCGCGGTGAAGCGGTCGCAGCCGATCGGGTCGCTGACCTGGACCGGGTAGCCGTACGCGTTCGGCCCGGGTACGTCGATCAGCGCCGGGTCGCGCAGCGGCAGGCCGTAGGCGATGGCGGTCTCGCGGGCCACGCCGCGGATGGACAGGCAGTCGCCGCGGTTGGCGGTGACGGCGATGTCCAGGACCTCGTCGACCAGTTCGAGCAGCTCGATGGCGTCCTTGCCGACCTCGGTCTCCGGCGGCAGCACGATGATGCCGTGGGTGCCGTCGGAGCCCATGCCCAGCTCGTCGCTGGAGCAGATCATGCCGTGCGAGGTCTTGCCGTAGGTCTTGCGGGCGCTGATCGAGAACCCGCCGGGGAGCACGGCCCCGGGCAGCACGACGACGACCTTGTCGCCGACGGCGAAGTTGCGGGCGCCGCAGACGATCTCCTGCGGCTCACCGGTCCCGTTGGCGGTGCCGACGTCGACGGTGCAGAAGCGGATCGGCTTCTTGAAGCCCTCCAGCTCCTCGATGGTGAGCACCCGGCCGACGACCAGGGGGCCCTTGAGGCCGTCGCCGAGCTGCTCGACGGTCTCGACCTCCAGGCCCGCCGAGATCAGCTTGGCCTGCACGTCGCGGCCGGTCTCGGTGGCCGGCAGGTCGACGTACTCCCGCAGCCAGGAAAGCGGGACCCGCATCAGATCTCCATCCCGAACGGCCGGGTGAACCGGACGTCGCCCTCGACCATGTCTCGCATGTCCTCGACGTTGTGGCGGAACATCAGCATCCGCTCGATGCCGAACCCGAAGGCGAAGCCGCTGTACTTCTCCGGGTCGACGCCGCAGGCGGTGAGCACCCGCGGGTTGACCATGCCGCAGCCGCCCAGCTCGATCCAGCCCTCGGAGGAGCAGGTACGGCAGGGGCGGTCGGGGTTGCCGACGGACTCGCCCTTGCAGACGTAGCACAGCATGTCCATCTCGGCGCTGGGCTCGGTGAAGGGGAAGAAGTTCGGCCGCAGCCGGGTCTTCATTCCCTCGCCGAACAGCGACTGGACCATGTGGTCCAGGGTGCCCTTGAGGTCGGACATGGTCAGGCCCTCGTCCACGGCGAGCAGCTCGACCTGGTGGAAGACGGGGGTGTGGGTGGCGTCCAGCTCGTCGGTGCGGTAGACGCGGCCGGGGCAGATCACGTACACGGGCAGCTCGCGGTCGAGCAGCGAGCGGATCTGGACCGGCGAGGTGTGGGTGCGCAGCACGACGCCGGACTCGGTGCCGCCGTCCGGGCCGGCCACGAAGAAGGTGTCCTGCTCGCCGCGGGCCGGGTGGTCGGGGCCGATGTTGAGGGCGTCGAAGTTGAACCACTCGGCCTCGACCTGCGGGCCCTCGGCGACCTCGTAGCCCATGGCCACGAAGATGTCCTCGATGCGCTCGGACAGCGTGGTCAGCGGGTGGCGGGCGCCGGCGGGCACGCGGTCGTAGGGCAGCGTGACGTCCACCGCCTCCTCGACCAGCACGCGCGCGTCACGCTCGGCCTCCAGCTCCTCCTGGCGGCCGGCGAGCGCCTTGTTCACGGCGCCGCGGGCCTGGCCGACCAGCTTTCCGGCGGCGGCCTTGGCGTGCGGGGGCAGGGCGCCGATCTCGCGGTTGGCGAGCGCCAGCGGGGAGGTGCCCCCGGTGTGGGCGACCTTGGCCTCCTGGAGCGCGTCGAGGGAGCCCGCGGCGGCGAAGGCGGCGAGCGCCTCGTCCCGCATGCGCTCGATCTCTTCCGGTTTCAACGCCTCGACCTCGACAGGGTCGTACGACTTATTGGGTGCCGACATCTCTTCCCGTGCTTCCGTTTGTCCCTCGGCTGACGCCGAGAGGTGCCCCCAGGCGGATGGTCCCCGCGACCGCTGGTGAGCTGTGTGAAGGCCACAAAGGTGCCAAAGGCCGAGTCTAACGGGGTGGAGGTGTACGAAGAGCCCGTGGGCCGTCAGGCGAGATACGCCGGAGTGCTCACGGGCAGGGTAAATCGGAACTCGGCGCCGCCGCTCGCGGCGCGTCCGACGGTGATGGTGCCGCCGTGGGCCTCGACGATGCCCTTGACGATGTAGAGCCCGAGCCCGGTGCCACCACGCTTGCTGCCCCGCCAGAAGCGGGTGAAGACGCGGTTCATGGACTCCTCCGGGATGCCGGGACCCTCGTCGCTCACGGTGACCGACGTGGCCGTGTTGTCGAGGTCGTCCCCTTCGCGGGGGGACACCGACGGCGTGACGTCAATGGTGACGGTTCCCTCGCCGTGCCGCACCGCGTTTTCGATGAGGTTGCTGAGGACCTGGTCGACCTTGTCGGGATCGGCCCACAGGGCGGGCAGCGGCTGCTCGATGCGGAGCAGGAAGCGGTCGGCGGGCTGACCCGCGGCGACGTAGGCCTGGATGTGCCGGCCGACGGCCGCGCCGATGTCCACGGGCTGGCGGCGCAGCTCCAGGCGTCCGCTGTCGATCCGCGAGATGTCCAGCAGCTCGGCGATGAGCCGGGTGACCCGGTCGGCGTCCGCGTCGACCGTCTCCAGCATCAGGCGTTTCTGGTCGTCGGTGAACCGCTCCCACTTGGCGAGCAGCGTGGCGGTGAAGCCCTTGACGGAGGTCAGCGGGGAGCGCAGCTCGTGGGCGACGGTGGCGATCAGCTCGGCGTGGCTGCGTTCGGTGCGGCGGCGCGCCTCGGTGTCCCGCAGCGACACGACGACGCGGCGGACCGGCCCGGTGGGCTCCGCGCGCATGTAGGCGGCGGTCACCAGGACCTCCCGGCCGCCGGGCAGCAGCAGGTTCCGCTCGGGCTGGCCGACCCGGATGGCGAGTCCGCCGTAGGGGTCGGTGATCTGCCACCACCGCCTGCCCTCCAGGTCCTCCAGGGGCAGGGCCTTCTCCAGCCGCTGTCCGAGGGCGTCGGCGGGGGCGGTCGCGGTGATCCGGGCGGCGGCGGCGTTGAAGCAGACGACGACGCCGTGCTCGTCGGCGACCACCAGGCCGTCGGGCAGGTCGTCGGGTTCCATGCCGAGCCCGGTGAGGGTGCCCTGCCGGGGTGCGGGCACGCCTCGGGGGCCGCGGCCGCCCGGCGCGTTGCTGGTGCCGACACTCATCCCCGTACTCCACCTCTCAGACGGCGCAGCAGGCCCCCGAGCTGGTCACCCTACTAGCTCTCGGTGACGGAACGGCACCCTCCGGAGGCGCGCTGTGCACGGGCCGTTGCGTAGAGACATACGGCGGCGGCGGTGGCGAGGTTCAGGCTTTCGGCCTTCCCGTGGATCGGGACGCGCACGACGGCGTCCGCGAGCGCGCGGGTCTCCTCCGGGAGCCCCCAGGCCTCGTTCCCGAACACCCAGGCCGTGGGCCCGCCCATGGTGCCCTTGTCGAGCTCGTCGTCGAGGTCGTCGGTGCCGGCCCCGTCGGCGGCGAGGACCCGCACGCCGGCGGCCCGCAGTCCGGCGACGGCCTGGTCGACGGGCACCCCGACGGCGACCGGCAGGTGGAAGTGCGAGCCGACGGAGGCGCGCACGGCCTTCGGGTTGTAGAGGTCGACGGAGGCGTCGGTCAGGACGACGGCCTCGGCTCCGGCCGCGTCGGCGCACCGCAGCACGGTCCCGGCGTTGCCGGGGTCGCGGACGTGGGCGAGGACGGCGACGAGCTTCGGGCGGGCGGCGAGGACGGCCTCGAAGGGGGTGTCCAGGAACCGGCAGACGCCGACCAGTCCCTGCGGGGTGACGGTGGTGGAGATGTCGGCGATGACCTCGTCGGAGGCCAGGTGGATCCGGGCGCCGGCGTCGCGGGCGGCGCCGACGATGTCGGCGTGGCGCTCCGCGGCCTCGACGGTCACGAAGAGTTCGACGAGCGTCGGCAGGTCGCCGACCCGGTGCCCCGCGGCCTCCCGCACGGCCTGCGGCCCCTCGGCGAGGAACAGCCGGTCCTTGCCCCGGAAGTTCCGCTTCTCCAGCCGCCGGGCGGCGGCGACGCGTGCGGAACGGGGGGAGATCAGCTCGGGGCTGGGCATGTATCGATCACTTTCGAGGATGCGCGACGGGAAAGCGCCCCGTCAGGGGCGCGGGGCTGTACGTGATCTGCGGCTGCCGCCGCGTGGGCGCGAGCACCCCCCACCGGCCCGCGGCCGAACACAGGGCCGGCGGACCGCAACAAACAGGACCCGCAGGCCCTGGAGCCTGCGGGTCCTCACGTCACGTCGGCCAGAGCCAGCGCCAGTGTCACGCGGCCTTCGGCGCGTTGACGTCGGCCGGCAGAGCCTTCTGCGCGACCTCGACGAGCGCGGCGAACGCGCCGGCGTCGTTGACGGCCAGCTCGGCCAGGATCTTGCGGTCGACCTCGACGTTCGCGGCCTTCAGACCCTGGATGAAGCGGTTGTACGTGATGCCGTTGGCGCGGGCAGCGGCGTTGATGCGCTGGATCCACAGCTGACGGAAGTCGCCCTTGCGCTTCTTGCGGTCGTTGTAGTTGTAGACCAGCGAGTGGGTGACCTGCTCCTTGGCCTTGCGGTACAGGCGCGAACGCTGACCGCGGTAGCCGGAGGCCGCCTCGAGGATCGCCCGGCGCTTCTTGTGGGCGTTGACTGCCCGCTTGACGCGTGCCACTTGTTAACTCCTTGTAGCGGGGCCGCGGTTGGACTCACGCGGCCCGGAAACGACTGGGTCCCGGATCTGACTTCAGGGCGCCGGCGGGCGCCCGCGCGTCACTTGCCGAGAAGCTTCTTGATCTTCGCGGCGTCGCCCGGGGCCATCTCGGCGGTGCCGGTGAGGCGGCGCGTCACGCGGGACGACTTGTGCTCGAGCAGGTGGCGCTTGCCGGCGCGCTCACGCAGGACCTTGCCGGAGCCGGTCACCTTGAAGCGCTTGCTGGCACCGCTGTGCGTCTTGTTCTTCGGCATAGCGCCGTTATCTCCTCGTCGATGGCGCTCCGGTGCCCGGTCGTGAAACCGGGCACGGTGGAACGTCGCTCTTGTATCGGTTACATCCTGGGACTCGCGCCCCTGGGTGCTGACCTGGGGCGGTTGCCCCGGGATCACGCCTCCGCAGGCTCCTCGGCAGGCTCCTCGACGGGCGCCTCGGCCTCCAGCTCGGCAGCGTTCTGCGACTTGCCGGGGTTGGCCTTCGCTTCGGCCTTGCGGGCTTCCTGCGCCTGCCTGGCCTCGGCCATCGCCTCGGTCTTCTTCTTGTGCGGACCGAGAACCATGATCATGTTCCGGCCGTCCTGCTTCGGGTTCGACTCGATGAAACCGAGGTCCTGGACGTCCTCCGCGAGACGCTGCAGCAGCCGGTAGCCCAGCTCGGGCCGGGACTGCTCGCGACCACGGAACATGATCGTGATCTTGACCTTGTCGCCCTGCTTGAGGAACCGTACGACGTGACCCTTCTTGGTGTCATAGTCGTGCGGGTCGATCTTCGGCCGGAGCTTCATTTCCTTGATGACCGTGTGCGCCTGGTTCTTGCGCGCCTCACGGGCCTTCATGGCCGACTCGTACTTGAACTTGCCGTAGTCCATGAGCTTGCAGACCGGCGGGCGGGCGCTCGCCGCGACCTCGACCAGGTCGAGGTCGTACTCCTGCGCAAGCTCCAGTGCCTTGGCCAGGGGGACGATGCCCACCTGCTCGCCACTGGGACCGACAAGTCGCACCTCGGGAACGCGAATCCGGTCGTTGATGCGGGGCTCGGTGCTGATGGATCCTCCTCGGTAGCACCACGCGACGGTCTGGCGGACAGCCGCGTAACGTATCTGTTCGTAAGACCTAACCGCACCGAAGCACAAAAAATGCCCCGGACGATCACAGGCAGGGCTCCTCGAACTACCGGAGCACCGCCGCGGGGATCGCGGGGCGCACTATCGGACGGAACGCCGTCGCCGAACAGGCGAAGCGACCGTCTGACCGGTGACCCGCCGCCCGGCAGGGCGGTCAGGTGGGAGTTCGAAGCCTCCACTTGTGGGCCGGGTGGGTGAGCCGTGAGGCATACCTGTCCGGCCGGTCGTCACACAAGGTTAGCAGCAAAGCCTGGAGAGGACCAATCGGGACGTCCCGGGGCCAGGTCGGAGACCGGGCCCCGCTGCGCCTATCGTGTGCGTCATGAGTGAGACGCCCCTTCCCGGTGCCGGTGACGCCGGCCAGCCCGACTTCGACGAGATGACCCGCGACATCGCCGAGGTCCCCGCGGTCGAGGTGATCGTGACCGTCGCCGTCAACCTGATGAGCGCCGCGGCCGTGAAGCTCGGTCTGACCGAGGAGGGCGACAAGTACAAGGACCTGGACGAGGCCCGCAAGCTGGTCAGCGCCCTCGCCGGCCTCCTCGACGCGTCCGCCACCGAGATCAGTTCCTTCCACGCGGCGCCGCTGCGCGACGGCCTGAAGTCGCTCCAGCTGGCCTTCCGCGAGGCCTCGCTCGTCCCGGACGAGCCCGGCCAGGGTCCCGGCGAGAAGTACACCGGCCCGATCTACGGCTAGCGGTCAGTTCCTCACGTACAAGGGCTCGCCCGGCGGCGTGGTCCCGGCCGGCAGCAGTGCCAGGTCGAGGCCGCGGACCAGGCGGGCCCGCAGTGTCTCGTCGGCGGCCAGCCGCTCGGCGACCGCCCGGGCGGTCTCGGCGGCCGGCGCGGTCTCGTCCAGGACCAGGGCCAGGGTGCCGTCGGCCCGCCCCGGCCCGAGGTGGGCACGGCGCACGGCGGGCTGGTCGGCCAGCACCGTGCGGACGGCCTCGATCACGGCCGGGTCGGCCAGCGGATCGGCCGTCGCGCGCCCCTCCGCGAGCGCGAGCAGCACCGGTCCGGTCAGTTCGAACGGGACCGGCCCGGCGAGGTCCAGCACCACCGTGTCCGCCTTCTCGTGCGCGGCGGCCCGCAGCGCCTGGTGCAGCGGCACGGCGACGGGCCGCGCCGCCGGGTCCCAGCGGGCCAGCGACTCGGTGCAGGTGAACGCGGGCAGCGCGGTGCGGGCGCCGGCCCGCAGGGTGGGGACCGCCATGTCGCTGGTCTTCTCGCGGCGCAGCCCGTTCTCGTCCTCCTCCACCTCACCGAGGACGGCGACCACGGGGACGAGCAGCCGGGCGTCCTTCAGGGCCGCCAGGACCGGTCCCACCGCCGTGCGGTCCTGCGCCCAGGCGGTCAGTGCCGCGGTCAGCCGGGGGTCGGCGGAGCCGTCGTCGGCGGAGTAGCCGGGGTCGGGAATGTTCTTGTTCGCCACGGTCACCGACCCTATCGGGGGGATGCTGCTGCGGTTGTGCGGCCCCCGAAACCGGCCCGACACCGTTTTCACGGGATTCTCAGACATCCCTGACCTCCCTCTAACGTCCGGCAAACGGACCGCACAGTCGCCGCCCCGAGCATCGCGGGCATGGAGTCCTCCAGAGCCACCCCGGGATCCCGGCGGGGAGACCGCCGCCGTGCCAGGACCCGGCGCCGGGTCCTCCTCCACGTCTGCCTCGCCACGGCCGCCGTCGTCGGCGCGACCGCGGTGGGCGCCGGGTACGTGAAGGCGCACGCGGGCGACGGCGGCGCCGTATCCTCGGCCGGGTCGCCGGCGCGCTCCTCCACTTCCTCGGCACCGGCGGGCGGGGAGGCGTCGGTGGAACCCGTGACGGAGCCGGTCGTGGACCGGAACGCCCTGCTGGACACGGCGATGAGGGCGGTGACCGTGCCCTCGGGGGCGGAGGTGTCGGCGGCCGTCCTCGATCTGGACTCCGGCGACAGCGCGGTCCACGGTGACGGCGCGTTCGACACCGCGAGCATCGTCAAGGTCGACATCCTGGCCGCGCTGCTCCTGCGGGCGCAGGACGCCGGGCGGCGGCTGACGGCGGCGGAGAAGGCGTACGCGGTGAAGATGATCGAGAACAGCGACAACGCGTCCGCGTCCGCGCTGTGGGAGGTCATCGGCGAGGCGGCGGGTCTGGACGCGGCGAACGCGCGTTTCGGGCTGACCGGGACGGAGGGCGGCGCGGAGGGGCTGTGGGGGCTGACCCAGACCACCGCGGCGGACCAGCTCGTCCTGCTCCGGCAGGTGTTCGGGGACGAGTCGGAGCTGAGCGAGGCCTCGCGGTCGTACCTGAGGGATCTGATGGGGTCGGTCGAGGCCGATCAGCGGTGGGGGGTCTCGGCCGCCGCCGACGGGTCGGGGCCGGCGCTGAAGAACGGGTGGCTGGCGCGGAGTTCGACCGGACTGTGGGACGTCAACAGCATCGGCCGGGTGACGGCGGGCGGGACCCGATACCTGGTCGCGGTGCTGTCCAGGGGGACGGTGAGCCAGGCGGCGGGGATCGCGCTGGTGGAGGCGGCGGCGAAGGCGGCGGTGGGGTCGTTCGCTCGGGGCGGCTCGTCCGCGTCCGCCTCGGCCGCGCCGTAGGGGCTGGGACACGGGGGGCTCGGTGCGGGGCGCGCGCGGGTCACCAACGCCCGTCCCGGGCGCCGCGGTGCGGGGTGTTCGGGAAGGACCGGTCGGCGGGTCAGGTGATCCGGCGGCGACCGCGCCACAGGACGACCGCCGCGACCAGGAGCACGCCGCCCGCGCCGCCCGCCAGCGGGGCCGCCCAGTCCGTCGCGCTCGTCGCCGTCCTCCCGGTGTCCGGGCCCGGACCGAAGTACTTCCGGCCGTACGACGCCGACGTCAGGTTCTGGGTCCGCAGCCCGGCCGCGTCCTTGATCGCCGCCGCCGGGTCGATCATGCCGAAGCCCCTGGAGTCGTCGCGGCCGCCGGACGGCGCGTCGCGGGCGGTGTCCTCCAGGAGCTTCTTGACCTGGGCCGGGGTGAGGCCGGGGCGGGCGGACTTGATCAGGGCCACCGCGCCCGACACGAAGGCCGAGGCGGCGCTCGTGCCCCAGCCCTCGTAGTACCGGTGGTCCGGGTCGGCGATGACGATGTCGACGCCGGGCGCGCTGACCGTGGCGTACCAGCGGCGGGTGGAGAAGGCGGCGCGGGTGCCGAACTTGTCCACCGCGGTGGCGGCGATGACACCGGGGTAGGCGGCCGGGTAGGAGATGTGGTCGCCCTTGTCGCCGCCGTTGCCGGCCGAGGCGACGACCACGACGTCCTTCTTCAGGGCGTACTGGATGGCCTCGTCCTCGCTGGGCTCGGGGTGCGCGGAGTCGGAGTCGTCGCCCAGCGAGAGGTTGATGACGTCGGCGCCGTGGTCGGCGGCCCAGCGGATGCCCTCGGCGAGGGCGTTGCCGCGGGTGGAGCGGGCCTTGCCGCGGGCGCTGTCGCCGTCTTCGAGGATGACGCGGACGGGCAGGATCCTGGCCTCGGGCGCGACGCCCATGACGCCTTCGCCGTTGCCGTACCCGTGGCCGTGACCGGCGATGATGCCGGCCATGGCGGTGCCGTGCCGGGCCCAGTCGCGCTGGCCCTGCCGGGCGCCGAAGCCGATCATGTCCTTGGTGGGCAGGACGTTGCCCGCCAGGTCGGGATGGCCGGCCTCGACGCCGGTGTCCAGGACCGCCACGGTGACGCCCTTGCCCTTGGTGGTCCGCCAGGCCTCGTCGAGGTGCAGGGCGGACAGGCCCCACTGCTGGGCGCGGATGCTGTCCGCGTAGGCCGTCGTGGACGGCAGCAGGGCGAGCGAGCCGGCGATCAGCAGGCTCAGGGCGGCCCCGGTCGCGCGGCGCTTCATGAGGGCTTCTCCGTTGCCGTGCCTGCGGTGTTCTGCCGCAGTCGCCGTTCGATGCGGTCGGCCAGGCCCTGCGCCTCGTTGCCGAGGCCGGCCTGGGCCGCGGCCGTGGTGGCGCCGGACGCCTCCGCGTCGGCCGCGGACTGCGGGGTGTCGACGGTGCGGCCGTCGGCCCAGCCGGAGACGGCGTAGGCGACGACCGGGGCGTCGGTGAGCACGGAGACCGTCCAGGAGGCCCGCTGCCGCTTGCCGAACCGTTCGGCGGCGGTGCCCTTGGCGGCGTACGGGAGCGGCATCAGGTCGGTGCGGCGGTCCAGGTGCTCGTCCTCGAACCGTTTGGCGAGGGCGGTCATCCCGGCCGGTTCGGCGTTGGTGAACAGCAGCCCGACGGTCGTCACGTAGCTCTGGGTGGCGTCGGTGTAGGTGGCCCGGATCAGGCGGCGGCAGCCGACGGGGGCGAGTGCCTTGCGCAGCAGCGGATCGAAGGCGCCGGCGCACCCGGTGGCCGGGGCGACGGCGATCCGGGTCCAGGTGCGGTCGGCGCCGCCGGGGCCCGCGCCGGTGCCCTGCACGGTGGGCGGGAAGAGGTCGTCGACGGGCACGTCGTGCCAGAGTCCGGCGGCGGAGCCGAAGCTGGTGGCGGCGCTCGCGCCGGTGTCGTCGTCGACGAGCCAGCTGCCGGTCACCGCTCCGCCGATGAGTCCGAGCCCGAGCACCACGCAGGCGGCGGCAGCGGCGGTCCGCGGCGCCACCCGTCTGACCAGGGACCGTCCCCATCCCCGCTCGTCGTAGCCCTCGGGTTCGCCGAAGGTGACAACGGGCCGGTTCCGGCCGGGAGTTCCGGCGGCGGCGGTCCAGGACATGGCGGGGTCGGGCAGCGGGCCGGTGGTGCCGGCGGCGGGCGGAGGTGTCGCGGGGTGGGGCGGGAGCGGTGGGGCGGCGGGCGCGGGAGGCCGCGTGGGACGGGGCGGCGGCGCGGCCTGCGGAGGCGCCGCGGGGCGCGGCGGGGCCGTCGGCATCGGGAAGGTCCGCTGGTGCGGGCTCCACGCCGCGCCGGGTTCCGGTGCGGCGAGGGAGGCCGGGACGTCTCGCGACCCCTGGGGACGCCTGGTGCCGGGCGGAGCGGAGGAGGCTCCGGCCGCGTCCGGGGAGGTCCGCGGTCTGTCGACGGCGCCGGGGGTGCGGTGCGGGGCGGCCGGTTCCGGGAGGGACCCGGGCCGCCGGGTCGCGGGGCCGAGCCGGTACGGCCGGGAGGACGTGCCGCGACCGCTCTCACGAAGGGACGGCCCGTCGTCCCGGCGGGCCGCGCCGGTCGTTCCGGACGGCTCGCTCCCGCGGTCGGCCGGGCCGAAGGCGGGCTCCGGTCGCGTCCCGCGGTCCTCGCGCCCGGCGGGCGCGCGCGGTCCGGTCCGGTCGCCGCCCCGGCCGGGAGCGGCGGACGGGGTGCCACTGCCGTCCCGGCCGGACGGCGTGAACGGCTCGTCCCGGCGGTCCTCGCCCACCGGGGTCGCCGCCGGCGCGGTCCGGTCGGGGCGGACGGCGGTGCCGGCGGGCGGGGTGTCGGGGAAGCGGGCCGAGGCGGGAGGCGGGGGCGCGGCGGACGGGCCCTGCGGGGGCCGGAGGTCGGGGTGGCGCGGGCGGGTGATGCGCTCGGCGGGTGCCGGGCGGCCGGCCGGCCGGTCCTCCGTGCTCTGTTCGCCCTGCGCCACCGCACCGCCCCGACTCGTCCGGTCCTCACGACCCAGCTGTGCACCGGACGGTCCCGGCGGCTGGTCCTGCCCGGTGGTGTCGGCGCTGTCAGTGGATACGTCGGACCGGTGCGGCCGGTTCATCCGGGGCGGCCGCTCGAAGAATCCCGGTCGGTCGGTCCGGCCGGTCACGTCGGTCCGGCCGGTCCCGTCGGCGGCGCCGGGCGCGCCGTCCTGGCCGTCCACGGCGGGCGCGGGGTCGGACGAGGGGCGTCGCGGGACCGGGGCGTGCCGCGCTTCCGTGCTCATGCGCCCCCGTCTCCTCCTGCCCGGGCCGATACCGCGTACGGGCCGGCGGCTCCCCCGGCACGGCGACTTCCGCTCCGGGCAGGCATACCCGCGCACAGGATCCGCATCCCCGCGCGGGGATGGCGACCGGGCTCGCCGCGCCGTACGTGCGCGTCACTCTACGGGTTGCGCGAGGGCGATCGGGAACCAGTCCACGACCGCGGGGCATCTGCCCGTATCGTCCCCCTACCCTGCGGTAATCCTGTCTGGCAGGCTTCGTTCATGACTGCGCGCGCCGCTGACCGGGCCCGTTACGACCGGGCCACCGCCCACCTGGACGCCCCTCTCGCGATCGTCGATCTGGAGGCGTTCGACGCCAACGCGGACGATCTCGTGCGCCGGGCCGGCGGCAAGCCGGTTCGGGTCGCGAGCAAGTCCGTTCGCTGCCGGCACCTGCTGGAACGGGTCCTGGCGAAGGACGGCTTCGCCGGGATCATGTCGTTCACCCTCGCGGAGTCCCTGTGGCTCGCGCGCTCCGGGTTCGACGACGTCCTGCTGGCCTATCCGTCCGCCGACCGGGCCGGGTTCGCCGAGCTGGCCGCCGATCCGAAGCTGGCCGCCGCCGTGACGGTGATGATCGACGACCCGGCGCATCTCGACCTGATCGACGCGGCTCGCGACGGCGGGCGCGAAGTGGTCCGGGTCTGCCTGGAGTTGGACACCGCGCTGAAGCTGTTCGGGGGCCGGGTGCGGGTCGGGGCCCGGCGGTCGCCGCTCCACTCCCCCGCCCAGCTCGCCGACCTGGCGCGGACCGTGGCCCGGCGGCCGGGCTTCGAACTGGTCGGGATCATGGCGTACGAGGGGCACGTCGCCGGGGTCGGCGACAAGGTCGCCGGGCGGCCGTTGCGCTCTCGCGCGGTCCGCCTGATGCAGGCCACCGCCCGCCGTGAACTGGCCGAGCGGCGCGCGGCGGTGGTGCGGGCGGTCCGGGCGGTGGCGCCGAACCTGGAGTTCGTCAACGGCGGCGGCACCGGCAGCGTGCAGAGCACGGCGGCCGAGGACGCGGTCACCGAGATAGCGGCCGGGTCGGGACTGTACGTGCCGCGGCTCTTCGACAACTACACGTCGTTCACCGGCCGTCCGGCCGCGCTGTTCGCGATGCCGGTGGTCCGGCGGCCCGGTGTCGGCGTGGTGACCGTTCTCGGCGGCGGCTACCCGGCCTCGGGTGCCGCGGGCCCCGACCGGCTGCCGGTGCCGTACCTGCCGCAGGGGCTCTCGTACGACCCGCAGGAGGGGCCCGGCGAGGTGCAGACCCCGCTGCTGGGCTCCGCCGCGGACGACCTGCTGATCGGCGACAAGGTGTGGTTCCGGCACGCCAAGGCGGGTGAGCTGTGCGAGCGCTTCGCGGAGCTGCACCTGGTCGAGGGCGACCGGGTGACGGCGACCGTGCCGACCTACCGGGGCGAGGGCCACACCTTCCTCTGACCTTCCGGTCCCTCGGCGGTCCGGGACCGCCGAGGGACCCGGCGGCCGCTACAGGGGGGTCACGTACGCGCCGGAGATCCCGCCGTCCACCAGGAAGTCGCTGGCGTTGACGAACGAGGAGTCGTCGCTGGCGAGGAAGGCGACGGCGGCGGCGATCTCGTCGGCCTCGGCGAACCGGCCGAGCGGGATGTGGACCAGGCGCCGGGCGGCCCGCTCGGGGTCCTTGGCGAACAGCTCCTGCAACAGCGGGGTGTTGACCGGTCCGGGGCACAGGGCGTTGACGCGGATGCCCTCGCGGGCGAACTGGACGCCCAGTTCCCGCGACATGGCCAGCACGCCGCCCTTGGACGCGGTGTAGGAGATCTGCGAGGTGGCCGCGCCCATCCGGGCCACGAAGGACGCGGTGTTGATGATGGAGCCCTTGCCCTGGCGCCGCATGTAGGGGATGGCGGCCTTGCAGCACAGGTACACGGAGGTGAGGTTGACCTCCTGGACACGCTTCCAGGCCTCCAGGCCGGTCTCCAGGATGGAGTCGTCGTCGGGGGGCGAGATGCCGGCGTTGTTGAAGGCGACGTCGACGCTGCCGTAGGCGTCGAAGGCCGTCCTGAAGAGGGCTTCGACCTGTTCGGCGTCGGTGACGTCGACCTTCACGAAGATTCCGCCGACCTCCTCGGCGGCGGCCTTGCCGCGGGTCTCGTCGACGTCGCCGCAGACGACGTGGGCGCCCTCGGAGGCGAGCCGCCGCGCGGTGGCGAGACCGATGCCGCTGCCGGCTCCGGTGATGACGGCGGTACGGCCGACGAGTCGGCGGCAGACGGTCTCTTCGGTGGATGCGGTCACTGTGCGGGGCCCTCCGTGCTGATGAAGACGTTCTTGGTCTCGGTGAAGGCGGTGAGCGCGTCCGGGCCGAGTTCGCGGCCGATCCCCGACTGCTTGTAGCCGCCGAAGGGGGTCCAGTAGCGGACGCTGGAATGGGAGTTGACGGACAGGTTGCCGGCCCTGACGGCCTGGGAGACGCGCAGCGCGCGGCCGACGTCCCGGGTCCACAGCGAGCCGGAGAGGCCGTAGTCGGTGTCGTTGGCCAGGCGGACCGCGTCGGCCTCGTCGTCGAAGGGGATGACGACGGCGACCGGGCCGAAGACCTCCTCGACGGCCACGCGGGCCCGGGGGTCGACGCCGGTGAGGACGGTCGGCGGGAACCAGAAGCCGGGGCCGTCGGGAGCCGTGCCGCGGATGCCGGGCGCCTCGGCGTCGACGTACGAACGGACGCGGTCCAGCTGGGACCTGGAGATCAGCGGGCCCATGTCGGTCTTCTCGTCGGCCGGGTCGCCGACGGTGACGGACGCGACGGCGGGGGCGAGGAGTTCCAGGAAGCGGTCGTGGACGGAGCGCTGCACCAGGACGCGGGTGCGGGCGCAGCAGTCCTGCCCTGAGTTGTCCAGGAAGGACATGGGGGCGGCGGCCGCGGCGGCCTCGATGTCGGCGTCGGCGAAGACGATGTTGGGGCTCTTGCCGCCGAGTTCGAGGGTCACGCGTTTCACCTGGTCGGCGCAGAGCGCCATGATGCGCTTGCCGACGCGGGTGGAGCCGGTGAACACGATCTTGGCGACACCGGGGTGCCGGACCAGGGCCTCGCCCGTGATGTCGCCGCGGCCGGGAAGCACCTGGAAGAGGTGCTCGGGAAGGCCTGCCGCCAGGGCGAGTTCGGCGAGCCGGAGCGCGGTGAGGGGGGTGGTCTCGGCGGGTTTCAGGATGACCGCGTTGCCGGCCGCGAGGGCGGGTGCGGTGCCCCAGGCCGCGATCGGCATCGGGAAGTTCCAGGGCGCGATGACGGCGACGACCCCGAGGGGTTCGAGGAGGGTGATGTCGAGGCCGCCGGGGACCGGGATCTGGCGTCCCGTCAGCCGTTCCACACCGCCGGCCGCGTAGTCGAGCAGGTCGCGGACGTTGCCCGCCTCCCAGCGGGCGTTGCCGATGGTGTGCCCGGCCTCCTTCACCTCCAGCCGGGCCAGTTCCTCGCGGTGTTCGTCGACCGCGACGGCGAACCGGCGCAGCAGCCTGGCCCGTTCGCCGGGTGCGAGCGCGGCCCACCGCCGCTGGGCCTCGGCACCCCGTCGTACGGCGGTGTCGACGTCCTCCGCCACGGCCCCGGGGACGGTCGCGATCACCTCCGCCGTGGCCGGGTCGAGGACGTCGAGTGCGTACTGGTGCGACAAGTGGTGCCTCACATGCGTTCGAAGGAGCGGCGCAGCTCCCAGTCGGTCACCGCGGCGTCGTAGGCGGCCAGCTCGACGCGGGCCATGTTGCGGTAGTGGGCGACGACCTCGTCGCCGAAGGCGGCCCGTGCGACGGGGCTGTTCTCCCACAGCTCGGCGGCCTCCCGGAGCGTGGTCGGGACGTGCGCGAAGTCGGCGGCGTAGGCGTTGCCGGGGCAGGGTTCGGGGAGTTCGAGCTTGTGCTCGACGCCGTACAGGCCGGCCGCGACCAGGCCGGCGACGGCTAGGTGCGGGTTGACGTCGCCGCCGGGCAGCCGGTTCTCGAACCGCAGCGAGCGGCCGTGGCCGACGACCCGGAGGGCGCAGGTGCGGTTGTCGTGGCCCCAGGCGACGGCGGTCGGGGCGAAGGAGCCCGGCTGGAACCGCTTGTAGCTGTTGATGTTGGGCGCGTACAGGAGCGAGAAGTCCCGCAGGGCGGCCAGCTGTCCGGCGAGGAAGTGGCGCATCAGCTCGGACATGCCGTCCGCGGCGGCGAAGGCGTTGGCGCCGTCCGCGTCGGCCAGCGACAGGTGGATGTGGCAGGAGTTGCCCTCCCGCTCGTTGTACTTGGCCATGAAGGTGAGGGAGACGCCCTCCTGGGCGGCGATCTCCTTGGCGCCGGTCTTGTAGATCGCGTGCTGGTCGCAGGTGACCAGCGCCTCGTCGTAGCGGAAGACGATCTCGTGCTGGCCCGGGTTGCACTCGCCCTTGGCGGACTCGACGGTCAGTCCGGCGCCCGCCATGTCGTTCCGGATCCGGCGGAGCAGCGGCTCGATCCGGCCGGTTCCGAGGACCGAGTAGTCGATGTTGTACTGGTTGGCCGGGGTCAGTCCGCGGTAGTTCGCGTCCCAGGCGGCCTCGTAGGTGTCCTTGAACACGATGAACTCCAGCTCCGTACCGACCTGTGCGGTGCAGCCGAGTTCGGCGAGGCGTTCCAGCTGGCGGCGGAGGATCTGCCGGGGCGCGGCGACGACGGGGGTGCCGTCGTTCCAGGCGAGGTCGGCGATGAGCATCGCGGTGCCCGGGTTCCAGGGCACGCGGCGGAGGGTGGCGAGGTCGGGGTGCATGGCGAAGTCGCCGTAGCCGCGGTCCCAGGAGGACATGGCGTAGCCCTCGACGGTGTTCATCTCGGTGTCGACGGCGAGCAGGTAGTTGCAGCCCTCGGTGCCGTGGCGCAGGACCTCGTCGAGGAAGAAGCGGGCCGCGAACCGCTTTCCCTGCAGTCGCCCTTGCATGTCGGGGAAGGCCAGGACGACAGTGTCGATCTCGCCGCCCGCGACGAGGGTGTGCAGTTCCTCGACGCTGAGCGGGGGTGTGCGGTCTGCCACGGGAGGACTCCTTGGGCTTCAACGCGCTGCTTCGGCCGGGCCGGGAGTTCTAAGGTATGGGTGAGAACCATTGCTTGGGAAGGGGGCACGGCCCTATGTCGCCGGATGCGGACGGCACCCTCGACGACCCGTTGACGCCGGTCCTGCGGCCGGTTCGGGCGGGCAACGGCTTCGAGGAGGCGCTGGAGCAGATCCTCCAGGTCGTCCGGCTGGGCCTGGTTCCGGGCGGCGGCCGGCTGCCCGCCGAGCGGGAGCTGGCGGACCGGCTCGGGATCAGCCGGGTCACGCTGCGCGAGGTGCTGAAGGTGCTCCAGGACCAGGGGCTGGTGGAGTCGCGGCGCGGGCGCTACGGCGGCACGTTCGTGCTGCCGCGCGCCGACGCGGGCGGCGAGGACGAGCTGCGGCGCCGGATCGCCGAGGTCGACATCGAGGACGTGCTGCGCTTCCGCGAGGTCCTGGAGGTGGGCGCGGCCGGGCTGTGCTCGGCGCACGGGCTGTCCGAGGAGCAGGCGGACCGGCTGCGCGACGCGCTGGCCCGCACCCACGAGGCGCCGCTCGCGGACTACCGGCGCCTGGACACGCTGCTCCACCTCACGATCGCCGAGCTGTGCGGCTCGCCGTCGCTGACCGCCCAGTACGCGGCCGTGCGGGCGAGGGTCAACGACCTCCTGGACTGCATCCCGCTGCTGGTGCGCAATTTGGAGCACTCGCAGCGCCAGCACACCGCCCTGGTCGAGGCGGTCCTGGACGGCGACGCGGACGGCGCCCGGGAGATGATGCGCGAGCACTGCGCGGGGACGGCGGCCCTGCTGCGGGGGTTCCTGGCCTGACCGCCGCCCTTCCCGGCCGGCCCGGCCGCCGACCGGCGCGCCCCGGCCGCGTGCGCGTATAAAGGTGTGCGGGAGCACCTTTACGACCGGGGAGGGTCCATGGCCGGACGGCCGCTGATCGGCGTGAGCACCTATCTGGAGGCCGGCACCCGCTGGGGCGTCTGGGAGCTGGAGGCGGCCTTGCTGCCGGCCGGCTACCCGCGCCTGGTCCAGCGGGCGGGCGGCCTGGCCGCGCTGCTGCCGCCGGACGACCCGCGCCACGCGACGGCGGCGGTGGCCCGGCTGGACGGCCTGGTGATCGCGGGCGGCCCGGACGTGGAGCCGGTCCGCTACGGCGCCGCACCCGACCCGCGCACCGGCCGCCCCGCGCGCGACCGGGACGCCTGGGAGCTGGCCCTGATCGACGCGGCGCTGGCCGCGGGCACCCCGCTGCTCGGGATCTGCCGGGGCATGCAGCTGCTGAACGTCGCCCTGGGCGGCACGCTCGTCCAGCACATCGACGGCCACGCGGAGGTGCCCGGCGTCTTCGGACACCACGGGGTCAAGCCGGTTCCCGGCACCCGGTACGCGGCCACCGTCCCGGAGGAGACCGACGTCCCCACCTTCCACCACCAGGCGGTCGACCGCCTCGGCGCCGGGCTGCTGCCCTCGGCGCACGCGGCGGACGGCACGGTCGAGGCGATCGAGCTGCCCGAGGGCCGGGGCTGGGTTCTCGGCGTCCAGTGGCATCCGGAGATGGGCGAGGACCTGCGGGTGATGCGGGCGCTGGTCGCGGCCGCGGCCTGACCCGCCCCCGCGGCGGGCCGCCCTCAGCCGCGGGTCAGGGTGAGGAGGTCGCGGGCCGGTCCCGCCGGGCGGTGGCCCGTCGGCCAGACCGCCCGCAGGTCGCGCCGGAGCGCGACGCCCTCCACCGGGACGCTCACCAGGCGGCGCATCGCCAGCTCCTCGCCCACCGCCAGTTCGCTCAGGACCGCCGGGCCGGCGCCGCTGACCGCCGCCGCCTTGACCGCAGTCGTCGACGACAGCTCGATCAGCGGACGGGCCAGGCCGCCCAGCGCCGCGTCGAGGACCTGGCGGGTCCCCGAGCCGCGCTCCCGCAGGATCAGCGGGGTGGCCGCCAGTTCCCGGGCCGCCACCCGGCGCCCGCGGCGGGCCCACGGATGCGCCGGGGCCGCCACCACGATCAGACGGTCATGGGCTATCACCGTGGAGTCCAGACCCTGCGGAACCGTCAGCCCCTCCACGAAGCCCAGGTCCGCCTCGTCCCTGAGCAGCCGCTCGGCCACGGCCGCGGAGTTCCCGGCCAGCAGCGAGACCGCCGTGCCGGGACGCTGCGCCCGCAGCGCGAGCAGCCAGCCCGGCAGCAGGTATTCGGCGATGGTCATGCTCGCCGCCACCCGCAGCCGCGAGTCCCGCCGGTCCCGCAGCGCCTGCGCCCCCACGTCGAAGGCCTCCGCCGCCTCCACCACCCGCCGCGCCCAGTCGGTCACCAGCGCGCCCGCGTCGGTGAGCCGGGAGCCGCGCGGCGAGCGGTCGACGAGGGCCACGCCCAGCTGCCGTTCCATCGAGCGGATCCGGCTGCTGGCCGCCGGCTGGGTGATGCCGACCTCCCGGGCCGCGGCGCCGAGACTGCCCAGCCGGGCCACCGCCAGCAGCAGTTCCAGCGCGCCGAGATCCGGGACGCGGTGCGCCAGTGTCCCGCCCGCCGCCCGGTCCCCCGTCCCGTCCGTCTCGCTCATAAGACCAGCTTATGTCCTCATAGAGAAGGACTCCCTGGTCGGCGGCGCGAAGCCGCGGGACCGTGGAGGCATGGTCACCGCAGTCCGGCATCTCGGCCCCCACTGGTACGCCTCCGTCATGGGCACCGCCGCCGTGGCCCTCGGCGGCGCCGCCGTCGCCGGCGACGGCCCGCGCGAGCTGTTCGTCGCCGTCTGGGCCCTGTCCCTGCTGCAGCTGCTGGCCGTGCTCGCCGCCCGCGCCCTGCACTGGATCCACCATCGCGACCAGGCCCTCGCCCACCTCGCCGACCCGGCGGTCGCGCCCTTCTACGGCTGCCTCGCCATGGCCCTGCTCGCGGTCGGCGGCGGAGCCCTCGTCCTCGGACGGGACTGGATCGGCGAACCGGCGGCGGTGGCCCTGGACGCGGTGCTGTTCGCCGCCGGTACGGCCGTGGGGCTCGCGGCCGCCGTCGCCGTGCCCTACCTGCTGGCCGTACGGCACCGGGCCGAGCCCGGACAGGCCACCCCGGCGTGGCTGCTGCCGCTGGTCGCGCCGATGGTGTCGGCCGCGCTCGGCCCGAAGCTGGTGCCCCACCTGCCGCCGGGCCAGCCGCGCGCGACCCTGCTCTACGGCTGCTTCGCGCTCTTCGGAATGAGTCTGCTGGCGACGCTGCTGATGCTGACGCTCGTCTTCGCCCGGCTCGTCACCAGCGGCCCGCTGCCGCTCGCGCTCACCCCCACGGTCTTCCTGGTGCTGGGCCCGCTCGGGCAGTCCACGACCGCGGTCGGCGCCTTCGCGGACCTCGCGCCCGGCGTGGTGCCGCCCCCGTACGCCGCCGGGTTCGGCCTTCTCGCCGTCCTCTACGGCGTTCCGGTCATGGGGTTCGCGCTGCTGTGGCTGGCGCTGGCGCTCGCGCACGTGGTCCGGGCACGGCGGCAGGGCATGCGGTTCGCCATGACGTGGTGGGCGTTCACCTTCCCGGTGGGGACCTGCGTCACGGGCGCCGCCGCGCTGGGCCGGCACACCGGGCTCGCGGTCTACGACGGGCTGGCGGCGGTTCTGTACGCGCTGCTCGTCGCCTGCTGGCTGGCGGCCGCCGCCGGCACGGTCCGCGGACTCGTCAGCGGGCGGCTGCTCGCAGCGCCCGGTCCAGCACCCGCGGCGCCTTCGCCAGTGACGGTCCGTACCACGTCAGGTGCCGTCCGCTGACGAGCGCGCAGGGCAGGCCGGGGAACGCCTCGGGGCCGTCGGCGGCGGTGAAGCGGTAGGGCTCGTCCGGGAGGACGACCAGGCCGGGCCGGGCCGCGTTCAGCTCCTCGACGGGGACGCGCGGGTACCGCTCGGGGTGGGCGTCGTACAGGTTCCCGACCCCCAGCCGCCTCAGGACGTCCCCCGCGAAGGTGTCCCGGCCGAGGACCATCCAGGGCCGCCGCCAGATCGGCACGACCGCGCGCGCACGGGACTCGGGCACCGGCGCCGACCAGGCCTCCTCGGCCTCGTCCAGCCAGCGCGGGCGGGTGCGCGCCCCGCACGCGGTCAGCACCCTGTCCAGCTCGCCGAAGGCCTGCGTCACCCCTCGCACCTCGGTGACCAGCACCCGCGCCCCGGCCGTCCGCAGCGCGTCGAGGTCGGGGGCGCGGTTCTCCTCCTCGTTGGCGATCACCAGGTCGGGGGCGAGGCCGAGGATCCGCTCCAGCCGGGGGTTCTTGGTACCGCCGACACGGGCGGCGGACAGATCGGCCGGACGGGTGCACCAGTCGGTGGCCCCGACGACGACTCCGGGCAGCGTTTCGGCGACCGCCTCGGTGAGCGAGGGCACCAGGGAGACGACACGCATCAGCGGGGTCGGTCCTGGACCGCCTCGATGTGCTCCGCCACCGCCACCACGATCACCCGGGTGTCCGGGACCGTCGCCCGCCACCGGTGGCGGACCCCACCGGTGAGGTAGAGCGTGTCGCCGCGGCCCAGGCGATAGGCGCGGCCCTCGGCCTCGACCTCCACCGCTCCGTCCGCGACGTACATCAACTCGTCGTTGCGGTGCTGGAATTCGCGGCCCGCGTCGTGGTCGCCGGTGAACTCCGAGGCGTGCAGCTGGTGGTGGCCGCGCACCAGGGAGCGCACCGCGCGCGCGAAGTCCGGCTCGGCGGCGTCGGCGCGGACGACGTCCACGCTGCACGCCGGGTCGGCGGCGGCGAGGAGTTCGACGGCCGTGGTGCGCAGGGCGTCGGCCAGCTTCTCCAGCGAGGTGCGGCTGGGCCGCGCCCGGTCGTTCTCGATCTGGCTCAGGAAGGGCACCGACAGGCCGCTGCGCTCGGCCACGACGGCGAGGGTGAGCTCCAGCGCGCGGCGACGCCGCCGGACTGCCGCGCCCACCCGCACGGGCTGCTGGTCTTTGTGGTCGCCCATCGCTCCGGCTCCCTCCTTCGCTCGTCGGTCCGTCCACCGGGTGCCCCGATTCGGCCGGGCTCCCTCTGTCGGCTTGTCTGCACCCTACGCATGTTCGGCAAACCGTTTCAGGCGGGCGTCACATCCCCGTCACGTCGGGTGAGCGCGACCCTCACAGTTCGCGCCAGTGGCGGCGCCCGCCGGGCACCGTCTCCGCCCGCCGGACGAAGTCGCCGGTCAGGAGGGCCGCGGAGGCGCCGGCGCCGGTGAGCGGGGTGGCCGGCCGGCCTGCGAGGGCACGGCCGCCGCCGGGCGTGCGCGGGTGCGTTCCGGTCGGCCGGGCCGGAACGGCGTCGTGGCCGCGGGGCGACCAGCTGCCGAAGTCGTCACGCAGGCGTCGGCCCTCGATCGGGACGAGGGGGTGCCCGAAGGGTTCAATGCGCGCGCGGGCCCCGATGTTCCCCGCGCTTGCGCCGGGACCGGCCCGCCCCGGGCGGGGCGCTGATCCGCGTACGCCTGCCACCGGCTGAAGTCCCCTGGACCGGGGCGGAGTTGGCGGTCGCCGGTGCGGCGGAGACGGTGGTGGCCGGTGGGTGCCGTGGTGCCGCTGCGGACCGCTGTGCCGTCCGGGGCGTCCTGGGCGCGGGGCGACGGAGCAGGGGGCGCGCCGCACGCGCGGTCGGGCGCTCCGGCCCGCTCGGCCACGAGGCTTGGGTAATGCCTTAGCGCTATGTGGTTGGCCGGATCCTTTTCGTAGGCGAGGGTCCGTCCGCGGGTGCCGTCGGCGGATGGGGAGCGGCGGCCGGTCCCGGGACCGAGGCGGCTTCTCCGGGTGCGCGGACCGGCGGGGGGCGGCGACGACGACCGTGCGAGAGCCGCCGCGGCGGGGGCGACGACGACCGTGCGGGAGACGCCGCGGCGCGGGTGACGCGGTGGCCGGTCGACGGTACGGCCGCCGCCAGGCGCCTCGGACCGGGCCGATCCCGGCGGCGGGCACGGTGCGGCCGGTGTGGCCGCGGACGGTGTCGCCACGGACGGTGCGGCCGGTGTCGCCGCGGACGGTGCGGCCGGTGTCGCCGCGGACGTTGGGGCCGGTGTCGTCCCGGTCGGCGGGGGCGCTTCGCCGACCGGGTCGGGTCCGCCGCCCGCGCCCGGTCCGACACGAGCGGCCGTGGAGCGGGCGGTACGGCCGAGGCCGGGGCGGCGACGCGCGCCTGCCCCGGCCTCGCGGGAGGCGGGCCGTGTACGAAGGGCTTCGCCCCGGGGGCGGCCCGCCCCCGCTCACTTCCGGATCGGCGCCCACTTGTCGACGAGGCCGGGGTTCTGCTTCAGCCAGGCGCGGACCGCGTCCTGCTCCTTGCCCTGGCCGGCCTTCTGGATCGCCGCCTCCAGCTCGGTGAGCTGCTTCTCCGTCATGGAGAAGTCCTTGAGCCAGGCGCCGACCTCGGGGTTGTCCCCGGAGAAGCCCTTGCGGGACAGCGTGTGCACGCCGTCGCCGGAGCCCCAGGCGCCCTTCGGGTCCTTCAGCTTCTTCAGGCCGTAGTCGCTGTAGGCCCAGTGCGGCGACCACAGGGTGACCAGGATGGGCTGCCGCTTCGCGTAGGCCCGCTTGAGCTCGGCGAGCATGGCGGGCGTGGAGCCGTCGACGACCTGGTAGCTGCCGTCGAGGCCGTACTCCTTGAGGACCTTGGACTTGAGCAGGCCCATCATGCCGGCGCTCGGCTCGATGCCGACGACCTTCCCGCCGAACTCCGGGGCGTGGTCCTTCAGGTCGGCCAGCGAGTTCACGTCCTTCACGTACGACGGGACGGTGAGCTCCAGCGAGGTGGGTCCGTACCACTTGCCGAGGTCGTCGAGCTGCTTGCCGTACTTCTTCCAGTACTCGGCGTGCGTGACGGGCAGCCAGGAGTCGGTCTCGAAGTCGAGCTGGCCGGTGGCGAGGCCGGTGTAGAGGGGACCGGCGGCGTACTGGGTGGTGGTGACCTTGAAGCCGCGTTCCTCCAGCAGCTCCTGCCACAGGAAGGTGGAGGCGATGCCCTCGTCCCAGGGGATGTAGCCGATCTTGATCTCCTTGCCCCGGCCGATGTCGGAGGCGGAGGCGCGGGCGGTGCCCGACGAGGAGCCGAAGATGCCCAGACCGCTCGCGACCAGGGCCAGGACGACCACGCCGACGACGGCGACGGCCGGGCGGGGCCGGTAGGTCCAGGGAGTGGGGCGGACCTTGGCGGCGGCACGGCGGCCGAGCGGGGAGAGCTGGGTGCCGAGTGCGCTGGTCATGCGGTCGAGGTAGATGGCGAGGACGACGATGCCGACGCCCGCCTCGAAGCCGAAGCCGATGTCGAGCTGGCCGATGGCCTCGTTGACCGCGCCGCCGAGGCCGCCGGTGCCGACCATGCCGGCGATGACGACCATCGAAAGGCCCAGCATGATGACCTGGTTGACGCCGGCCATGATGGTCGGCAGCGCGAGCGGCAGCTGGACGCGCAGCAGGGTGTCGCGCGGTGTGGTGCCGAACGCCTCGGCGGCCTCGACGAGTTCCGCGTCGACCTGGCGGATGCCCAGCTCGGTCATGCGGACGCCGGGCGCCAGGGCGAAGATCAGGGTGGCGATCACGCCGGCGGCGGTGCCCAGGCCGAAGAAGAGGATGGCCGGGATCAGCAGGACCATCGACGGCATGGTCTGGAGGAGGTCCAGGACCGGCCGTACGGCCGCGCTGACGGCCCGGGAGCGGGCGGCCCAGATGCCCAGCGGCACGGAGATGACCAGGGCGATCACCGTGGCGACCAGGACCAGCGCCAGGGTGGACATGGCGCGGTCCCACAGGTCGAGGGAGTCCACAAGCGCGAATCCGGCGAAGGCCAGGACGCCCGCGGCCAGCCCGCGCAGCCACCACGCGAGGACCGCCAGGATGCCCGCCAGCAGCAGGGGCGCGGGGGCGGTGAGGACGCCGTCGATGCCGTCGTACATGCCCTCGACGACCGCGCGGATCGCGTCGAAGAGCCAGGACATGTGGGCGACCAGCCAGTTCACGCCGGAGTCGACCCAGTCGCCGAGACGCAGCCTAGGCACGGGCGGTCACCTTCTTCCCGCCGTCGCAGAGGACGGGTTCGCCCGCGTCCTCCGCGAGGAAACCGACCAACCGCGCCTGCGGTACGACGCCGACGACGGCGTGGTCCCGGTCCAGGACGGCGACGGGGTGGGGCAACCGGGCGCTGAGCGCGCACAGTTCGGTGAACGGGGTGTCCGGGGTCGCGGTGCCGCAGTCGCAGTCCGCCTCGTCGCCGGCCACGTCGGTGTCCATGACGGCGGCGGCGGTCAGCACCCGGGAGCGGTCGACGTCCTGGGTGAAGGAGGCGACGTAGTCGTCGGCGGGCCGCAGCAGGATGTCCTCGGCGGTGCCGGTCTGGACGATCCGGCCGTCGCGCATCACGGCGATGCGGTCACCCAGGCGCATGGCCTCGTTGAGGTCGTGGGTGATGAAGACGATGGTCTTCTTCAGGGTCTTCTGCAGCTCCAGCAGCTGGTCCTGCATGTCCCGGCGGATCAGCGGGTCCAGCGCGCTGAACGACTCGTCCATGAGGAGCAGGTCGGCGTCGGTGGCCAGGGCGCGGGCCAGGCCGACACGCTGCTGCATGCCGCCGGACAGCTCGTCCGGCCAGGAGTCCTCCCACCCGGCCAGGCCGCACAGGGCGAGCGCCTCGTCGGCGCGGCGGACGCGCTCGGCGCGGGGCACGCCCTGCACGGCCAGGCCGTAGGCGGCGTTGTCACGGACGGTGCGGTGCGGGAAGAGCGCGAAGTGCTGGAAGACCATGCTGATCTTCCTGGAGCGCAGTTCGCGCAGTTCGCGGTCGGTGAGCGCGGTGAGGTCCTGGCCGTCGAAACGGACCTGTCCCGCGGTCGGTTCCAGCAGGCCGTTGAGCAGGCGCAGCAGGGTGGACTTGCCGGACCCGGACAGGCCCATCACGACGAATATCTCGCCCGGCTCGACCTGGAAGGAGGCGTCGATCACGGCGGCGGTGGTGCCGTCGGCGCGCAGCTCCTCCCGGTCGGCTCCCTGGCGGAGCCGTTCCACGGCGGTGTCCGGTCGTCTGCCGAAGACCTTGTACAGGTCCTCGGTCTCTAGCCTGGGTGACACGCGAACCTCTCTCTCGGGGGCCTCAGGCCTTCGAAACACAGGGCCTGGCGCCCCTGGGGCATGGGACAGAAGCCGCGCCTGCCCTCCTCCGCACAGGTCAAACGGACAAGTGGCCCAGGTCACGAGGTCTCCACAACTCGGCCCCGGCACGTCCGCCCCAACGAGCCCCGCCGCTGTCGGTGCGGTACGGCATGATGCGAGGCGTGACCGCACGACTGATGCTTCTCGACACCGCCTCCCTGTACTTCCGCGCCTACTTCGGCGTCCCGGACTCGGTGAGGGCGCCGGACGGCACGCCGGTGAACGCCGTGCGCGGACTGCTGGACTTCATCGACCGGCTGGTCAAGGACCACCGTCCGGACCGGCTGGTGGCCTGCATGGACGCCGACTGGCGGCCGCAGTGGCGGGTCGACCTCATCCCCTCCTACAAGGCCCACCGGGTCGCCGAGGAGCGGGCGACGGGCCCGGACGAGGAGGAGGTGCCGGACACCCTCTCCCCCCAGGTGCCGGTCATCGAGGAGGTGCTGGACGCGCTCGGCATCGCCCGGGTCGGCGTGGCCGGCTACGAGGCGGACGACGTGATCGGCACGTTCACCGCGCGCGCCGACGGCCCGGTCGACATCGTCACCGGCGACCGCGACCTCTACCAGCTGGTGGACGACGCGCGGGGGGTGCGGGTGCTGTATCCGCTCAAGGGTGTCGGCACGCTGCAGATGACGGACGAGGCGTGGCTGCGGGAGAAGTACGCGGTGGACGGAGGCGGGTACGCGGATCTGGCGCTGCTGCGCGGCGACCCGAGCGACGGCCTGCCGGGGGTGCCGGGCATCGGGGAGAAGACGGCTGCCAAGCTGCTCGCCGAGTTCGGCGACCTGGCCGGGATCATGGCCGCCGTCGACGACCCCGGGGCGAAGCTCACTCCCTCGCAGCGCAAGCGGCTGGACGAGGCGAGGCCGTACGTGGCCGTCGCCCCGGCGGTGGTCCGGGTCGCCGGTGACGTGCCGTTGCCGGACGTCGACACCGCCCTGCCGAGGGCCCCGCGCGATCCCGCCCGGCTGGACGCGCTGTCGGCGCGCTGGGGTCTGGGCGGCTCGTTGCAACGGCTGCTGCTGACACTCGGCGGGTGAGTGACGGAGAATTGTTCTGGCAAAACCCGTGCGTCACGTGTTCACCGAAGGGGCGTCGACCACCGAGGAGATGCTAACTTAGGTAAACCTAACCAATGGAGCAGGGAGGCCGGTCATGGCAGAGCGCCCGGGACGTAAGCCGCGCACACCCCATTCCGCCCAGGTGATGCGCACCGAACGGCTGAGCCCGCACATGCAGCGCGTCGTTCTCGGCGGTGACGGCCTGGCCGGGTTCGCGGCGGACACCTGCACCGATCATTACGTGAAACTCCTCTTCGGGCCCGCGGGCGTCACCTACCCGGAACCTTTCGACCTGGAGCGGATCCGCGCCGAATTCCCGCGCGAGCACTGGCCGGTGACGAGGACCTACACGGTGCGCTTCTGGGACGCCGAACACCGTGAGCTGTGCCTGGACTTCGTCGTGCACGGGGACGAGGGCCTGGCCGGCCCCTGGGCCTGCCGTGTCCAGCCCGGTGAGACCGTGCGGTTCATGGGCCCCGGCGGCGCCTACGCCCCGTCTCCCGACGCGGACTGGCACCTGCTCGCCGGCGACGAGAGCGCGCTGCCCGCGATCGCCCGTGCCCTGGAGTCGCTGCCCGCCGGGGCGAGGGCCTTCGCCTTCATCGAGGTCTCCGGCCCCGAGGAGGAGCAGAAGATCGACTCCGACGTGGAGGTCGTCTGGCTGCACCGGGGTGCCCGGCCGGTCGGGGAGGCCCTGGTGGAGGCCGTACGGGGGCTGGAGTTCCCGGCGGGCCGGCTGCACGCCTTCGTCCACGGCGAGGCGAGCTTCGTGAAGGACCTGCGGTCCCTGCTCCGCGTCGAGCACGGGATCCCGCGCGAGGACCTGTCCGTCTCCGGCTACTGGCGCCTCGGTCACAACGAGGACGGCTGGCAGGCCTCCAAGCGCGACTGGAACGCCCGCATCGAGGCGGAGCAGGAGGGCGGCGGGGCCGCCGCCGCCTGAGGACCAGACCTCGCGAGGCCGCACGGACCACCGGGTCGTGCGGCCTCGGTGCGTGTGCGGCGGCGCCCGCGGGTGCCGCCGCTCAGGCGCGGGTCACACCGACCGCTGGTAGGACCGGAACGTTCTGATCGACAGCCAGACGGCCACGACCGCCAGGGCGAGCAGGGCTCCGCCGCGGCTCAGCACCGCACCCCAGTCCGGGTCCGCCGACATCGCCGAACGCCCGGCCACCATCGCCCAGTTGAGCGGGTTGAAGTCGGCGGTGTGCCGCATCCAGCCGGGCATCTGGGACGGCGCCATGAAGGCGCTGGACAGGAACGTCAGCGGCAGCAGCAGGAAGGTGTTGATCCCGATGATCGACTCCCGCTCGCGCACCAGCATGCCCAGCGCGTTGGACAGCGCGCCGAAGACGGTGCCGAGCAGCACGGAGGCCACCACCAGAACGGCGACTCCCCCGGTCCCGCCCGGGTAGTCGGCGCCGCCCAGGAGGCCGAGCAGCACGATGATCAGCGACTGGCCGGCGGTGACCAGACCGTTGTTCACCACGTTGCCGTTCATGAGCGCGGCCCGGCTGACCGGCGTGGTCAGGAAGCGGTTCAGGGTGCCGCGCTGGATCTCCTCCAAGGTGCCCATGCCCGCCCACATGTTGGAGCTGAGGGCGCTCATCGCGACCACGCCGGGCACCAGGTAGTCGAGGTAGCTGGTGGTGCCGAAGCCGCCCAGCTCGACGACCTTCTTGAAGAGGTTGCCGAACAGGAACAGCCAGATCACCGGCTGGATCAGGGTGATGACGGCGAACGCGGGCTGGCGGGCGAACACCACCAGCTGGCGCTGGGTCATGTACCAGGTCTGGGTGAGGGCGTTGCTCATCGGGCACCTCCGGCGGGGGCCAGTTCCTCGGTGGCGTCGGCCTCCGCGTAACGGCGGCCCGCGTAGCGCAGGTAGACGTCGTCGAGCGAGGGACGGGCGACGGTCGCGGCCAGCACGGTCACCCCGGCCCGCTCCAGCGCGGCGAGCAGCGCCGGCATCGCGGCGGCCCCGTCGTCGGCGCGGGCGCTGATCCGGCGGCCGTCGAAGAGCGCCTGGTGCACGCCGGCCAGCCCGGTCAGGGCGCCGGTGAGCAGGGTGCGGCCGGCCTCGCCCGGCGCCTCGCGCAGTTCCACGTGGACGGCGTCGCCGCGCAGTTCGCCCTTGAGGGAGTCGGGGGTGCCCTCGACCACGGTCCGGCCGCGGTCGACGATCGCGATCCGCTCGGCGAGCCGGTCGGCCTCCTCCAGGTAGTGCGTGGTGAGCAGGATGGTCAGGCCCTCCTCGCCGGCCAGCCGCCCGATCTCGTCCCACATCGCGGTGCGGGCCTCGGGGTCCAGGCCGGTGGTGGGTTCGTCGAGGAAGAGCACCTCGGGGCGGTGCACCAGGCCGAGGGCCACGTCGAGGCGGCGGCGCATGCCGCCGGAGTAGCCCTTGACCGGGCGGCCGGCGGCGTCGGCGAGGGTGAAGCGGGCCAGCAGTTCGTCGACCCGCCTGTTCAGGGCGGTGCCACGCAGACCGTAGAGCCTGCCCTGGAGCAGGAGGTTCTCGCGGCCGGTGGCCACCGGGTCGGCGCCGGAGTTCTGGGCGACCACCCCGATCGCCCGGCGCACCCGGTCCGGGTGGCGCAGCACGTCGTGGCCGGCCACGGTGGCGGTGCCCGAGTCGGGCCGGGCCAGCGTGGTGAGGATCTTGACGGTGGTGGACTTGCCGGCGCCGTTGGGTCCGAGGAGCCCGAAGACGGTGCCGGGTTCGACGGTGACGTCCATGCCGTTCAGCGCGGTGACGTCACCGGGATAGGTCTTCATCAGCTGGCGCGCCTGCACTGCGGGCGCACGGGTGTTCATGACAGGGCTCTCCTGAATGAGCGGATGACAGCTGATCCGCCGTAGGAGCGCCGGGCTATCCTGGGTGTGCCGCACCTCGATCGCCCGGATCTGCCTCACGGCGGGTTCAGCTCGGGGTTCGAGACCCTGGCGGGGCTGCTGCAACAGCTCCGCCGGGGTCTGTTTCTGTTACCGGTCCGCCTCCGTGAACTCCGGCGGGAACTCGCCGGTCTCGTGGTACCGGCGCCAGGCCTCGACGCCAGGCAGCGAACCGTCCCGCATCTCCCGCACGAAGCCGCGGACCCAGGCGGTCTGCGCTTCCATCATGTGCAGGTGGTATTCGACCTCGACGACGAAGAGCCGGGGCAGTGTCTCGCGCAGCTTCTCCAGCACGGCACGGCCGCCGGTGACCTCGACCTCCAGGGTGCCGAGCCGTTCCTCCAGCAGGCGCTGGACCTCGTCGGGCGGCAGGGCGCCCAGCAGCGAGAGCGCCGTCTCGAAGATCGGGTACTCCTTGACCGGGACCGCGACGAGGTCGGACAGCCAGTGGACCGTCTCCTCGCGTCCGGCGTCGGTGATGCCGTAGACCGTGCGCTCCGGGCGGTTGCCCTGCCGCTCCACGTCGGCCACCTCGACGAAGCCGTGCTTCTCCAGGTTCCGCATGACCGTGTAGAGCGAGCCGTAGTTGATCCGGGTGCTGGTGTCCTTGCCCTGGCGGCGCATGGTCTGCGCGATCTCGTAGGGGTGCATCGGCCCCTGCAGGAGGGTCGTCAGCACGACGAGCGCCAGCGGATTGCCGAGCTTGCGCCGCTTCACCGCCACACCGATCACCTCGCTTCCGAATATCCGTTGCCGAACATATCGCGTATCCCGCACCGAGGTCAATACACACGATGTATCGCGTCTGGAGCGGTCACGCAAGGGCGTGAGGACTTGGGCCCGCCCCGGACACGCCGGTGTGACGCCTCCGAAACAGCGCGTCCCTAATTTCTGTCGCCCGACAGGAAATCCGCCCTGACAGGCAGGTGCCGCCGTGACGACCACCGACGACCGCTCCCTCACGGAGCCCGACGACCGCTCCCTGGAGGAGTTCGGCTACCGCCAGGAACTGCACCGCAGCCTCGGCAGGTACGCCTCGTTCGCCGCCGGGTTCTCCTTCATCTCCGTCCTGACGACCGTCTTCCAGTTCTTCGCCTTCGGCTACGCGTTCGGCGGCCCCGTCTTCTTCTGGGCCTGGCCGGCCGTGCTGGCGGGCCAGCTGCTGGTGGCCGCCTGCTTCGCCGAACTCGCCGCGCGCTACCCGATCTCCGGCGCGATCTACCAGTGGTCCTCACGGCTGTCGAACCCGTCCTTCGGCTGGTTCGCCGGCTGGATCATGGTGATCGGACAGGTGGTGGTGGTCGCGGCGGCCGCGCTGGCCCTGCAGACGGTGCTGCCCGCGCTCTGGTCCGGCTTCCAGCTCGTGGGCACCGACCCGGCGCCGACGTCCGCGGACGGCGCCGCCAACGCCGCCGTCCTCGGCGTCGTCCTGCTGGGCCTGACCACCCTGGTGAACCTCCTGGACAACCGGGTGATGTCCCTGATCAACCGGGTCGGGGTGACGGCCGAGATCATCGGCGCCGTCCTGATCGTCGTACTGCTGCTGACCCACTCCAAGCGCTCCCCCGGCATCACCTTCCACACCGGGACGTCCGCCGAGGGAGGCCTGCTGGGCGCGCTGCTGGTCGGCTCGTTCACGGCCGCGTACGTGATGATCGGCTTCGACAGCGCCGGTGAGATGAGCGAGGAGACGCACCAGCCGCGGCGCACGGCTCCGCGCACCATCCTCACGGCGCTCGGGTCGGCGGGGCTGCTGGGCGGTCTGGTCGTCCTCGGCGGTCTGCTGGCCGCGCCAGGTCTGACCGACGGGCGGCTCGCGGTGGACGGCCTCAGCTACGTCCTGACCAGCAGCCTCGGCGACGGCGTGGGCCGGGTGCTGCTGGCCGACGTGGTGGTGGCCGTCGCGGTGGCGACGCTCGCGATCCAGACGGCGGCCTCGCGCATGCTGTTCTCCATGGCGCGCGACGGACAGCTGCCGTTCGCCGGCCGGCTGGCCCGGGTGAATCCCCGGACGGGCATGCCGGGCGCGCCGGCCGTGGTGGTGGGCGTCCTGGCCGCCGCGCTGCTGCTGCTCGACTTCGCCTCGCCGGACGCGTTCCTCGCGATCGGCACCACGTGCATCGTGATGCTCTACCTCGCCTACGCGATGGTCACAGGACCGCTGCTCGTGCGCCGGCTGCGCGGGCAGTTCGGGGCCGCGGGGGCGGACGAGACCGGGGCGCCGCTGTTCTCGCTGGGGCGATGGGGGGTGCCGGTCAACGCGGCCGCGCTGCTGTACGGGCTGGCGATGAGCGTGAACCTGGCGTGGCCGCGGGAGGCGGTGTACGACCCGAGCGGCGGGCACTGGTACTTCCGGTGGTTCACGGTGCTGTTCCTGACCGCCACGGTGGTGGCGGGAGGCCTCTGGCGCTTCGCGCGGGCAAAGGCCCCGAGCGCGGTCGCCGTACCGGAGGCCGTGGCGTAGCCGGCCGGCCGCGGTTGCGGCGGCCCGGGCGCGGCCCGGGCGGCGGCGCCGCATGTCGGCGCCGTCCCGCGCGTCCGGGAGGGGTGCTCCGCGCATACCCTGGGCTGCGATGAGACGCAAGACGAGCATTCCGCCCTCCCCCCTCCCCCAGCGCCACGGGGTGGATCCCGTCCGGGTGCGGCTGCCGTTCACGGCGGAGTGGGAGACCGTCGGCGCGTACCTGGTCGCACGGCTCTCCGGGGCCGCCCCCGGAGCCGTCGAGGCGATGCTGGCGTCGGGGCTCGTCGTGGGCACGGACGGAGAGCCGGTCGCCGCCGGCGCCCCCTACTCCCCCGGTCTCTGGCTCTGGTTCCACCGCGACCTGCCCGCCGAGGTACCCGTCCCCTTCGCCCTCGACGTCGTCCACCGCGACGCCCACCTGGTCGTCGCCGACAAACCGCACTTCCTCGCCACCACCCCGCGCGGCAGCCACGTCACCGAGACCGTCCTCGCCCGGTTGCGGCAGGAGCTGGGGATCCCCGCGCTCGGAGCCGCGCACCGGCTGGACCGGCTCACGGCCGGGCTCGTCCTGCTCACCGTGCGGCCCGAGGAACGAGGGGCCTACCAGCGGCTGTTCGCCGAGCGGCGGGTGCGCAAGGAGTACGAGGCGATCGCGCCGTACGACCCCTCGCTCGTTCTTCCCCGGACCGTGCGCAGCCGGATCCTCAAGGAGCGCGGTGTGCCGGCGGCCCGGGAGGTCGAGGGCGAGCCCAACGCGGAGACCGTGGTGGAACTGATCGACCGCAGCGGAGACCTGGGCCGCTACCGGCTCACCCCGCTGACCGGCCAGACCCATCAACTGCGCGTCCACATGAGCGCGCTGGGCGTGCCGATCCTCGGCGACCCGCTGTATCCCGTGGTGACCGGCCCCGTGCCGGCCGGTGACTTCCGGCGGCCACTGCAACTGCTGGCGCGGCGGCTGGAGTTCACCGACCCGGTCACGGGGGCCGAGCACCGGCTGCGCAGCGGACGGACGCTGCGGGCCTGGGAGTCGTACGAGGACTGGGCGGGCGGGCTCGGCCGCTAGCGGCCGAGCCACCAGCGGCGCAGCCGCGGCCAGATGCCCTGGGGCCGGGCGGGTTCCGGGGCCGCGGCCGGCGGGGGTGCCGCGGGCTGAGGGCGGGGCCGGGACTCGGGTGCCTGCGCGGGTACGGTCGCGGGTGCCGCCGGGCGGAGCGGGACGGAGTGCCAGTCGGTGCGCTGCGGCGGGACCAGTGCCGGGCTCGGCATGAGCGTCACGTCCTGCTTGGGCTTCGGGTCGAAGCGCACCGGCAGCTCCACCAGGTGCCGGGAGGCGATCGAGGCCCGCCAGCGCAGGTCGTCCTCGTCGCAGTCGAGCTGGATGTCGGACAGCCGGGTCAGCAGCTGGTCCACGCCGACGTCGGCGATGGCACGGCCGATGTCCTGGCCGGGGCATTCGTGCGGGCCGCCGCCGAAGGCGAGGTGCGAGCGGTTGCCCTGCATGTTGGCCTTCAGGTCGGGGCGGACCCGCGGGTCCACGTTGCCCGGCGCGGGCGCGTACAGCAGGCCGTCGCCCTTGCGGATGCGCTGGCCGCCGAGTTCGGTGTCCTGCTTGGCGAAGTAGGCGAAGACCGTGCTGAACGGCGGCTCGTCCCACAGGGACTGCTCGATCGCCTCCGGCACCGTCATCTGGCCGCCGTTGAGCTGGGCACGGAAGCCCGGCTCGGTGAGGACCATCCGCAGCGCGTTGGCGAGGAGGTTGGCGGTGGTCTCGTAGGCGGCGTAGAGGACGACCCGCAGGTGCTGGGCGACCTCGTCGTCGTTGAGGCCGGCCGGGTGGGTGACGAGGTGGCTGGCGAAGTCGTCCTCGGGACGGGCCCGGCGGCGGGCGGTGAGCCTGGTCAGGCAGTCCATGACGTACGCGTTGCTGGCGATCGCGGTCTCGGTGCCCTTGAGCGCGTCCCGGGTGGCCTCCACGATCCGGTCGTTGTACTCCTCGGCCATGCCGAGCAGTTCGCACATGACGGCCATCGGCAGGTGCTCGGAGTACTGGGAGACCAGTTCCGCGTGGCCCTGCTCGCAGAACTCGTTGACCAGCAGCTGGGTGTAGCGGCCGATGAGGCGGCGGATGCTGCGGTGGTCGATGGTGGTCATGGCGCCCTGGACCGCCGCCCGCAGCCGCAGGTGTTCGTCGCCCTCGGCGTGCGAGCAGATCGGCTGCCAGGCGATGTGCGGCATGAGCGGGTGGTCGGGTCTGACCATGCCCTCGCGCAGCGGGGTCCAGATCCGGCTGTCGCGGGTGTACACGGCGGGGGTGCGGACCATCTGGAGGTTCTCGGTGAGTCCGAGGACCGCCCAGATCGGTACGTCGTCGTGGAGCAGCACGGGGGCCACGGCGCCGTGCTCCGTGCGCAGTTTCTCGTACAGCTCGCCCAGGTGGTCGGCGTCGGCGCCGTAGAGCCGTTGCAGTCCGCCGGGGCCACGGTCGTGCGCCGGGCAGGCGGGCGGCGGGACCGGACCGGTGCCGGTGCCGGCCTGGGAGGGGGATTCAGGCGTCACAGTGATCGCTCCGAAGGGGGTGTCAGGTGAGCGCGCCGGACATGGCGAGCGAGTGCAGGAAGCGCACCAGGGTCATCAGCACGTCCCGGCTGGAGGCCCGGCGTCGGGCGTCGCACTCCACGATGGGGACGTCGGGAGGCAGGTCCAGCGCGGTGCGCAGCTCCTCGATGGGATAACGGGGGCCGTCCGGGAAGGAGTTGACGGCGACGACGAACGGCACGCCGCGTTCCTCCAGGCGTCCCATGACGTCGAAGCTGACTTCCAGGCGCCGGGTGTCGATGAGCACGACCGCGCCGAGGGCGCCCTCGAACAGTCCGTTCCACAGGAACCAGAACCGCTCCTGGCCGGGGGTGCCGAAGAGGTAGAGGACCAGCTGGTCGGTGATGCTGATGCGGCCGAAGTCCATGGCCACGGTGGTGGCGGTCTTCGAGTCGGAGCCGTAGTTGTCGTCGACCCCGACGCCGGCCTGGGTCATGGTCTCCTCCGTGGTCAGCGGACGAATCTCGCTGACGGAACCGACCATGGTGGTCTTGCCGACTCCGAAGCCGCCGACGATCACGATCTTCACGGCGGCCTGGGCGGTGTGCGGCAGTTGGTCCTCGGTGCGGGGGCCGGGGATCGTCTCAGAGCTTTTGAAGTCCATGCATCACCGCTTCGAGGAGTGAACGGTCGGGGAGCGCCTGGCGGACGATCGGGGCCCGCGCCTGCACCAGTTCGGCCGTGATCAGCTCGGTGATCAGTGCCGTCATCGCGCTGAACGGCAGGTTGAGGTAGGCCGAGAGCTCGGCGACGGAGAGCGGGGCGAGGGTGAGCCGCAGGAGCACCGCCTGCTCCGGCGTGACCGACGGCGGCGGGTCGGCGCGCGCCACGATCAGGGTGACCAGGTCGAGTTCGGCCCGCGCACCGTCGGCTCCGCTGATGACGTAGAGCCGTTCGGGGTTCTTGTTGTCGTCGTCCTCGCCGCCTCCCCCGGGGGCCGGCGGTGCGGGCGGCACCGGTGGCGGCTGGTGTTCCGCCCTTCCCTGCCGCCGTTTGCGTTGCGGAGGAGTCATACGGTCTGCCCGTTCCGACGGGGCGGACTGGTCAGGTGGGTGCCGATGCGGACGACCAGGTCGCGCATCATCTCGCTCATCCGCCCGGGTTCGCAGGTCACGTCGGCGAGCACCGCGAGGTACGCGTTGGCGCCGGCGGACATGAGGTAGAAGTAACCTCTGTCGATCTCGATCAGGACCAGGTTCATGTCGCCGTTGCTGATGGGGAGTTCCTGGGCGACGGCGGTGGCCAGGCTCTGCACGCCCGCGCAGGCCGCGGCGAGGCGGTCGGCGGCGTCGGGGTCGCCGCCGTGCCGGGCGATGCGCAGTCCGTCGGCGGAGAGGACGACGATCATCTCGACGCCCGGCACCCCGTCGGCGAGCTGCTTGAGCATCCAGTCGAAGTTGCCGCGCTGCTGGATCACTTGAGGTCCCCCTGGTCGTCGGCTTCGGTGCCGGCCGGATCGTTGATCAGGTGCACGTACTTGGTGGGGTTGCGGGTGAAGTCCGTGGGGTGGACGCCCGGGTTGTTCTTCTTCAGGCCCTCCCAGAAGGCCTCGACCCAGAGTCCGGGCGCCGGGCGCTCCGGCGCCGGTTCCGGCTCGGGCTCCTTGCGCTGCGACCAGACGGTCGGGTTGCCCTCGCGCTCGGCCCGCTCGATGGCGGCCTGTTCGGCGTACCGCTGGGTGAGCGGGGTCTTCATCCGGCTGCGTCGCTGCGGCAGACCGCCGGCGGTCCACTCGGTGACCTCGGGGACGTCGTCCTCCATGGAGATCCCGGCGGGGATGCGGGGACTGGTGGGGCGGCGCTTCTTGGGGGGCCGCTTGGGGCCTTCGAGGGCGCCGAGTTCGGGCTTGGGGATGCCGGTGGCGCCGATGCCGTGGGCGATGCCGGGGGCCGGGTCGGTGGTCATCATGTCGCTGGGCACGATGAGGACGGCCCGGACACCGCCGTACGCCGAGGCGCGCAGCGAGACGTCCATGTCGTACGTCGTGCACAGCCGGCCGACGACGGAGAGGCCAAGGCGCGGGTTCTCGCCGAGCACCTGGATGTCCTTGCCCTGCTTGGCCTTCTCCAGCATGCCCTCGATGCGGCCGCGGGCCTCCTCGTTGAGGCTGACGCCGGCGTCCTCGATCTCGATGCACACGCCGGACTGCACCTCGACGGCGGTGACGTGCACCTTGGTGGAGGGCGGCGAGTAGCGGGTGGCGTTGTCGAGGAGTTCGGCCGCGGCGTGGATGAGCGGTTCGACCGAGGTGCCCTTGATGTTGACCTGGCAGATGGAGTGCAGCTCGATGCGCCGGTACTCGAGGATCCGGGACATGGCGCCGCGCAGCACGCTGTAGAGGGCGACGGGGTTGGGCCACTGGCGGCCGGGCCGGCCGCCGCCGAGCACGGAGACCGAGTCGGCGAGGCGTCCGATCAGCGCGGTGCCGTGGTCGATGCGCAGCAGGTCGTCGAAGACCTCGGGGTTGCGGCCGTGGTCCTCCTCCATCTCCCGCAGTTCGTGGGCCTGCTGGTGGACGATGGCCTGGACGCGGCGGGCGACGCTGACGAACGAGCGCTCCAGCGAGTCACGCTGGAGGTCCTCCTCGTCGACGATGTCGAGCATGGTGCGGATGAGCCGGCGCTGCGACTCGGGGGCGTGGCGCAGCCGGGCGTCGAGGTCGAAGACCTGGCGGATCACCTCTTTGGGGGACTCGCCTGCCTTCAGCCGGTGGAGCGCGGTCGGGAACACCTCCGTGCCGAGGCGGTCGATCTCCTCGTCGTACGTGGTGAGGCGCTGTTCCAGATACGCGCGGTGACGGGCGTGCTCGGCCTCGGCGTCCCGGAGCCTGCGGCCGCGGCGCACCGCTTCCGCCGCCGTCGCGAGCACCAGCAGCGTGCCGACGGCACCGCACACGCCGACGGCGGTCCGGGCGGGCTCCGCCACCAGGAGGACGGCTGCGGCGGTCGCCGCGGCCATCAGTATGGCGGGCAGCAACAGCACCCGCGCCAGAGGAAGTTCACGGCCATTGGGAGGCGATTGCACACTCACCATGTATGCCTTCTGAGACGAGTCGGCTGGGTGTCGGGGGAATGCGTGGGGGGAAGGTTCATGGAGCAGTCGGGATCTTCCGTATGTTTGGGAACGGGCGCACGAATTCACCTCAACTCGGTGCGCCGCGGGCGAGCTTAGTCCGACCGGATCAACGCCGTGTCTAATTCGGCGAGCACCTGAAATCGCCAGGAGGACTGGAGTAGCCTCGGTCGTTTTGCACGCACGGCATGCATGCGCACACGTTCCGTGACGGCGCACACGCGTGCGGACGTGACTCACCGTGGCGGGTGAAGCGGCGCTCCGGACCGAAACCCCGGCGGGTTCCGACGCGCCGTTCCGCGGACCGACGCGCCCGGCTCAGACTCCGGCGATGCGCAGCGCCGCGTCGGCCGTGGCGCGGGCGAACTCGCCGACAGGACGCTCCGGTTCGGAGCGGCGGATCAGGATGACCCCCTCGATCAGACCGAAGACGAGATCGGTCCGCAGGGCCAGCTCCCCCGCGGCGAGGCCGCCGCCGGCCGCCGTCGCGGCGATCAACTCCCGGTAGGCGGCCTTGAGTTCGGACCGTACGGCGCGGAAGGCCGCGAACCGCTCGGCGCGCACCTCGGGCAGCAGGTAGAGCGCGCCCAGGTTGTGCGGCCCGGCGCACAGCAGCTCCACGTCGGCCCGGCACAGGGCGCGCAGCCGCTCCTCTGCCGGGGTCGCGTCGTCGGCGAGCAGTTCACGGGCGCGCGCCAGCGACGGCATGACGGTGGACTCCAGCAGCTCGGCGAGGAGTTCCTCCTTGCCCGAGACGTAGTGGTACATCGACGCCTGCCGCATGCCCGCCCGCTCGGCGACCGCCCGGGTGGTGGTCGCGGCGTAGCCGCGGGTGGTGAACAACTCGGCCGCGGCCGTCAGCAGTTCGGCCCGCGGGTCCAGACCGCTGTCCGGGCGCTGCGCGGCCCGCGGCCGGCCGACCCGGCGGCCGCTGCTCGTCCCCATGCGTTCGATCCTCGCACACGGCGCCGCCCGGCGATCACCGCGCGCCCGGCGGCCGGGCCGCGCTCCCCCGGTGAGCCCTCGGTAACCGGGCCGGAACACCGGGGCAATGCCGCCGACCCGGCCCGCGCCTAATTTCTGTCGGGCGACAGAAACACCCCCGAGTCACCCACGAGCCACCGAGCCGGAGGTCAGCGATGGCGACAGCGACCACGCACGGAGCGCGGGCGCACGCCCGCGCCCAGGAGGGCACCCGCGCCGATGCCATGCCGGTGGTACCGGCCGCCGACTGGCCCGACCCGCCCTGCGAGGCGGGCCACCTGGTGTGGGCCGAGACGGTGGCGGGCGGCGGCTACACCCACCGGGTCCTGGCCCGCGGCACCGAGCTGCGCCTGACCGACCCGCACGGCGACGCCTGCGCGCACCTCCTGCTGTACGTCGCCGACCGCCCCTGGGAGCGGCTGAACGTGGCCGACACGGTCAAGGTCCAGTGGAACGCCTACCTCGGCGAGGGCGTGCTGCTCCTGTCCGACCAGGGCCGGGTGCTGGCCTCGGTGATCGCGGACACCTCAGGGCGGCACGACGCGCTGTGCGGCACCTCCACCCTGGTCCGCAACACCGCCCGCTACGGCGACGGCACCCCGCAGTCGCCCTCCCCGGCCGGCCGCGAGCTGTTCAAGCTGGCGGCGGCGAAGAACGGCCTGGAACCGCGGGACCTGCCGCCCTCCCTGTCGTTCTTCCAGGGCGTGGCGGTACGCGACGAGGGCACGCTGGACTTCACCGGCTCGGCCGGCCCCGGCGGCAGCGTCACGCTCCGCGCCGAGCAGGACCTGACGGTACTGATCGCGAACGTCCCGCACCCGGCCGACCCGCGCCCCGGCTACGTCAGCACGGCCCTCGAGGTCCTGGCCTGGCGCGCCGCCCCGACGCCGCCCGGCGACCCGCTGTGGGAGGCCACCCCGGAGGGCCGCCGCGCCTTCCTCAACACCGCCGGGCACCTCGCCTCGAAGGGGCTCGCATGACCACCACGACCGTCGTCCCCGCCCGCGCCGCCTGGTCCGCCGTCGTCCGCGCCGGCGAGACCCTGACCATCACCGACCTGCACGGCAACCAGGCCGTCGACTTCCTCGTCTACGACGCCCACGACACGGCCGTCCGCTACAGCGCCCCCGACACGGTGCACGCCCAGGGCTCCCTCTTCCTCACCGCGCACAGCGTGCTGCTCTCCAACGAGCACACCCCGCTGATGACCGTGACCGCCGACGAGGTCGGCCGGCACGACACGGTCGGCGGCGCCTGCTCCAAGGAGTCCAACACCCTGCGCTACGGACACCACACCTGGTCGCAGCACGCCTGCGTGGACAACTTCCTGGCGGAGGGAGCCAAGCACGGCCTCGGCAAACGCGACCTGGTCTCCAACGTCAACTGGTTCATGAACGTGCCGGTCGAGCCGGACGGCACCCTCGGCATCGTCGACGGCCTCTCGGCCCCCGGCCGGAAGCTGACGCTGCGCGCCGAACGGGACGTCCTCGTCCTGGTCTCCAACTGCCCGCAGATCAACAACCCGTGCAACGGCTTCGCACCGACCGCGGTCGAGATGACGATCGGGGCCGCCGGATGAGCTTCGACACCCTGCTGGTCGCCAACCGCGGCGAGATAGCCGTCCGGATCATCCGCACCGCCCGCGAACTGGGCCTGCGCACGGTCGCCGTGCACTCCGACCCCGACCGCTCGGCACCCCACGTGCGCCTCGCCGACGAGGCGGTCCGCCTCGGCCCGGCCCCGGCGCGTGAGTCCTACCTCGACGCCGACCTGGTCCTCCGGGCCGCGAAGGACACCGGGGCGGGCGCGATCCACCCCGGATACGGCTTCCTGTCCGAGGACGCCGAGTTCGCCCGGCGCTGCGAGGCGGCCGGGGTCGTGTTCGTCGGCCCGGCCCCCGAGCATCTGGAGCTGTTCGGCGCCAAGCACACGGCGCGGGCGGCGGCGCGGGCGGCCGGCGTGCCCCTGGCGCCCGGCACCGGGCTCCTCTCCGGCCTGCCCGAGGCACTGCGCGAGGCGTCGGTCATCGGCTATCCCGTGATGCTCAAGGCGACCGGCGGCGGTGGCGGGATCGGCATGTCGGCATGCCGGTCCGCCGCCGAACTGACCGACGCCTGGGACCGGGTGCAGCGCGTGGCCGCCGCCTCCTTCTCCTCGGCCGGGGTCTTCCTGGAACGCCTGGTCGAGCACGCCCGCCATGTCGAGGTGCAGGTCTTCGGCGACGGCACCGGCCGGGTGGTCACCCTCGGCGACCGGGACTGCTCCCTGCAGCGCCGCAACCAGAAGGTCGTCGAGGAGGCCCCGGCCCCCGGCCTGCCGCCCCGGGTGCGCGCACGGCTGGCCGCCTCCGCACGCGACCTGTGTGCGGCCGTGGGCTACCGCTCCGCGGGCACGGTCGAGTTCGTGTACGACGCGGCACACGAGGAGGCCTACTTCCTGGAGGTCAACACCCGGCTCCAGGTGGAACACCCGGTCACCGAGGAGATCCACGGCGTCGACCTGGTCGCCTGGATGCTGCGCCTGGCCCGGGGCGAGACCGACGTCGTACGGGAGCCCGGCGCACCGCGCGGCCACGCCGTGGAGGCCCGCGTCTACGCCGAGGACCCCTCCCGCGGCCACCGGCCCGGCGCCGGCCTGCTGACCCGGGTGGAGTTCCCCGAGGGCGTGCGCGTCGACGGCTGGGTGGAGACCGGCACCGAGGTGACGACGTCGTACGACCCGATGCTCGCGAAGGTGATCGCCCACGGCCCCGACCGCGCCACGGCCCTGCGCAGGCTGGACGAAGCCCTGGCCCGGACCCGTGTCGACGGCATCGAGACCAACCTGGGCCTGGTGCGCGCCGCCCTGGCCGAACCGGCCTTCCGCGCCGCCGCCCACTCCACCGCGACCCTCGCCACGGTCACCGACCCCACCCCGCGGATCGAGGTCGTCACCGCCGGGACGCTCACCACCGTCCAGGACTGGCCGGGCCGCACCGGCCACTGGCAGGTCGGGGTGCCCCCGTGCGGGCCGATGGACGACCGCTCCTTCCGGCTCGGCAACCGGGCGCTCGGGAACCCGCAGGGCGCACCCGGCCTCGAATGCACCCTCGCGGGCCCGGCACTGCGCTTCAGCCACCCGACGACCGTCTGCGTGACCGGCGCCCCGGCCCCGGTGACGCTGGACGGATCCCCGGTGGCCCAGTGGGAGCCGGTCACGGTACCGGCCGGCGGTCTCCTGGAGATCGGCGCCCCCACCGCCCACGGGCTGCGCACCTACGTCCTGTTCGCGGGCGGCGGCCTGGACGTGCCGGACTTCCTGGGCAGCGCGAGCACCTTCACGCTGGGCCGGTTCGGCGGCCACGGCGGCCGGGCGCTGCGGACCGGCGACGTCCTGCACGGCGGTACCGTCACCGACGGCACACCCGTCGCCGACCGCCCCCGCTTCACCGCCGACTGGCACCTGGCGGCCGTCGAAGGCCCGCACGCCGCGCCCGAGTTCTTCACCGAGGACGACATCCGCGACTTCTACGCCGCCGAGTGGAAGGTGCACTTCAACTCGGCCCGCACCGGAGTCCGGCTGGTCGGCCCGAAGCCGCGCTGGGCCCGCGCCGACGGCGGCGAGGCGGGCCTGCACCCCTCCAACATCCACGACACCCCGTACTCCGTCGGCGCCGTCGACTACACCGGCGACATGCCCGTCCTGCTCGGCCCCGACGGTCCCTCGCTCGGCGGGTTCGTCTGTCCGGCGACCGTCCTCAGCGGCGAACGCTGGAAACTGGGCCAGCTCAGGCCCGGCGACACGGTCCGCTTCGTCCCGGTCGACGTGACGGGCGCGCCCCGCCCCGAGATCGCCGACGGGGGTGTCCTCGCCCGCGACGGGGACGTGACCTACCGGCGCAGCGGCGACGACAACCTGCTGGTCGAGTTCGGTCCGATGCAGCTGGACCTGGCGCTGCGGATGCGGGTCCACGCGCTGATGGAGGCGGTCGCGGCGGCGGACCTGCCCGGGGTCACGGACCTGACGCCGGGGATCCGCTCGCTCCAGATCCGGACCGACCCGGCCCGGCTCACCCAGGCCGGACTCCTGTCCGCGGTACGGGAGATCGTCCCGGCCCTGCCGCCCACCGACGAACTGGTGGTGCCCTCCCGCACAATCCACCTCCCGCTGTCCTGGGACGACCCGGCGACCCGCGAGGCGATCGCCCGCTACACGGCGGGCGTCCGCGACGACGCGCCCTGGTGCCCGTGGAACATCGAGTTCATCCGCCGGATCAACGGCCTGGACTCGGTCGACGACGTGTACCGCACGGTCTTCGACGCGGAGTACCTGGTCCTCGGCCTCGGCGACGTGTACCTGGGCGCACCGGTCGCCACCCCGCTGGACCCGCGCCACCGCCTGGTCACCACCAAGTACAACCCGGCCCGCACCTGGACCGCCGAGAACTCCGTCGGCATCGGCGGCGCCTACCTGTGCGTCTACGGCATGGAGGGCCCCGGCGGCTACCAGTTCGTGGGCCGTACCACCCAGGTGTGGTCGGGCTGGCAGCAGCGCGGGGCGTTCCGGCCGGGCTCGCCGTGGCTGCTGCGGTTCTTCGACCGGATCAGGTGGTATCCGGTGTCCGCGGACGAACTCCTGGAGCTGCGGGCCGACATCACCTCCGGCCGGTTCGTGCCGCGCGTCGAGGAGGGCACGTTCTCGCTCGCCGCCTACCAGGACTTCCTCGCCGAACACGCGGACTCCGTCGCGGACTTCAGGGCACGTCAGCAGCGGGCGTTCGCCGCCGAGCGCGACGCCTGGGAGGCGGCCGGCGAGTTCGCGCGGGCCGCGGCCGCGACGGCGCCCGGCTCCGCCGCGGCGGCCGAGGTGTCCGTCCCGCCCGGCGGCCGTCTGATCGAGGCCGAGTTCGCGGCCTCCGTGTGGCAGCTGAACGTGGCGCCCGGCGACGAGGTGAGCGCCGGCCAGCCCCTCCTCGCGCTGGAGGCGATGAAGATGGAGTCCAGGGTGCACGCGCCGGTCGCCGGTGTGGTGACGGAGATCCTGGCGCGGCCGGGCGACCAGGTGGAGGCGGGGACGGCACTGCTCGTCCTGGCGCCGACCGCGAACTGACCGACAGGAGCGACCGACCATGTCCTACACCGTCTCCCGGACCCGCGCCGCCTACGCGCGCATCGAAGCGGTCGACCGGCCCGAGATCTGGATCGACCTGCGGCCGCCCGAGCAGGCCGAGGCGGAGGCCCGGGCGATCGACGAGCGGGTCGCCGCGGGCGAGCACCTGCCGCTCGCCGGACGGCTGCTCGCCGTCAAGGGCAACATCGACGTACGGGGACTGCCGACCACGGCGGGCTGCCCGGCGTACGCGTACGAGCCGGCGGCCGACGCGTCCGCGGTGGCCCGGCTGCGCGCGGCCGGCGCACTCGTCCTCGGCACCACCAACCTCGACCAGTTCGCGACGGGCCTGGTCGGCACCCGCTCCCCCTACGGCGCGGTCCGCAACGCGGTCGACCCGTCCCGGATCAGCGGCGGCTCCAGCTCGGGCTCGGCCGTCGCGGTGGCCCTCGGGATCGTCGACCTGGCCCTCGGCACGGACACGGCGGGTTCGGGCCGGATCCCGGCGGCCCTCAACGGCGTCGTCGGCCTCAAACCGACCCGCGGGCTGGTCCCGACCACCGGCGTGGTCCCGGCCTGCGCCTCCCTCGACTGCGTGTCGGTGTTCGCGCGCACGCTGCCCGAGGCCGAGCAGGCACTGCGCCACCTGACGGCCCCGCCCGGCTGCGCGCCGCCGCCCGTGCCCCCGCGGGCCCCGGGTCCCTGGCGGATCGCGGTCGCGCCGCTCGGCCTGCTCGGCGACCTGGACGACGGATGGGCGCGGGCGTACCAGGAGGCGGTGGGCCGTCTCGCCGCTTCCGGCGCCTCGGTCCGCCCGATCGACCTGACCCCGTTCAGCGAGGCCGCGGCGATGCTCTACGAGGGCGCGTTCGTGGCCGAGCGCTACACGGCGGTCGGCCGGTTCGTCGACGAGCTGCTCGCCGCCGGCGGTGACGGTCTGGATCCCACGGTGAGCGGCATCGTCTCCCGGGCCCGTGGCATCCCGGCGCACCGCCTCTTCGCCGACCAGGACCGCCTGTCCGTGCTGCGGGCCCGCGCCCTCGCCGAACTGGCCGACGCGGACGCCCTGCTGCTCCCCACCGCTCCCGGCCACCCCACCCTGGCCGAGGTCGCCGCCGACCCGGTGGGCGAGAACGCCCGCCTGGGCCGCTTCACCAACTCCACGAACCTCTTCGGTCTGGCGGCGGTGGCGGTACCGGCGGGCGAGGTGAACGGCCTGCCGTTCGGCGTGATGCTGATCGGCCCGGCCTTCACCGACGACCGCCTGGCGGCCGTGGCCCGCGACCTGGAGCCCCGGGTGAGCCTGGCGGTGGTCGGCGCCCACCTGACAGGACAGCCGCTGAACCCGCAGCTCCTGTCCCTGGGCGCGGTCCTGGACCGCACGACGGCCACGGCACCGGCGTACCGCCTGTACGCGCTGGAGACGCGGCCGCCGAAGCCGGGTCTGGTGTACGTGGGCGAGGGCGGGGCCGAGGTCGAAGCGGAAGTGTGGCACCTCCCGCCCGAAGGCCTGGGACGTCTGCTGGCCGGCCTGCCCCGCCCCATGACCCTGGGCAGGGTGCAGTTGGCGGACGGTACGGCGGTGCCCGGCTTCCTGTGTGAACCGAGCGCGTTGTCCGACGCCGAGGACATCACCCGCCACGGGGGCTGGCGTCAGTACGTGAACGCCGGCTGAGGCGTCCCGCCCAGGGGCGCTGGGGGCACCCCCGGCCGGAGGCCGGGGGTGGAACCGCGCGACCAGCCACAGCGCACCCGCACCCGCACCCGCACCCGCACCCGGACAGGTCACCCCACCGACGAGTAGGCCACCACCCCGCGCAGCACCAGGTCGACGGCCTTCCGCGCGTTCTTCCCCACGGTCGAGCCGTCCGTGGGAGAAGCCGCCGCGATCTGCCCGAGCACGTCGATGACCTGCTTGCACCACCGCACGAAGTCCCCGGCCGGCATCTCCGCCTCCCGCAGCACCTCGTCGAGGCCGGTCCCCGAGGCCCACATGTACACGGCCCAGGCGAAGCCGAGGTCCGGCTCCCGCTGGCCGACGCCCTCGGTCTGGTTGATCCGGAACTCCTCCTCCAGCGCGTCCAGACGGCCCCAGATCCGCACCATCTCGCCGAGCGCGGCCTTCGCCTTCCCCGAGGGCACCTTGGGAGCCATCGCGTCGTCCCCGACCCGCGCCTCGAACACCAGCGCCGAGACGCACGCGGCCAGTTCGGCGGGGCTCAGCCCCTCCCAGACGCCGGCGCGCAGGCATTCGCTGGCGAGCAGGTCGAGTTCGCCGTACAGCCGGGCCAGCCGCTTCCCGTGCTCGGTGACCTCGTCGCCGCGCAGGTAGTCCAGTTCGGTCAGCAGCGCCACGATCCGGTCGAAGGTACGGGCGATGGTGTTGGTCCGGCCCTCGATCCGGCGCTCCAGCTGCGAGGTGTCGCGCATCAGCCGGTGGTACCGCTCGGCCCAACGGGCGTGGTCCTCGCGGTCGTTGCAGCCGTGGCAGGGGTGCGCGCGGATCGCGGTCCGCAGCCGTGAGATCTCCCGGTCGTCCGCGGCCTGCGACCGCTTCTTGCGGGCCCGCTCCGGCGGGATGTGTCCGGCCTTGGTGCGCAGCGCGGACGCCAGGTCCCGACGGGACTGCGGGGAGCGGGGGTTGAAGGACTTGGGGATCCGCATCCGCTCCAACGCCTCGACGGGCACCGGGAAGTCCATCGCCGCCAGCCGCTTGACCTGCCGTTCGGCGGTCAGCACCAGCGGGCGCGGACCGTCGTGGTGCTCGAAGCCCCGGTGGCCGTTGGACCGCCCGGCGGGCAGCCCGGGGTCGAGGACCAGCGCGAGACCGGCGTACTTGCCGGTGGGCACGTGGATGACGTCGCCCGGCTTGAGCTTCTCCAGCGCGACCGCCGCCTCGGCGCGCCGCTCGGCCGCGCCCTGCCGGACGAGTTCGGTCTCCCGGTCCTTCAGCTCGCGCCGCAGCCGCGCGTACTCCTCGAAGTCGCCGAGGTGGCAGGTCATGGACTCCTTGTAGCCTTCGAGCCCTTCCTCGTTGCGCTGCACCTGCCGGGAGATGCCGACCACCGACTTGTCGGCCTGGAACTGCGCGAAGGAGGTCTCCAGCAGTTCCCGCGACCGGTGCCGCCCGAACTGCTCGACCAGGTTGACCGCCATGTTGTACGACGGCTTGAAGCTGGAGCGCAGCGGATAGGTGCGGGTGCCCGCGAGCCCGGCGAGGTGGTCGGGGCTGAACCCCCGCTGCCACAGCACCACGGCGTGGCCCTCGACGTCGATGCCGCGCCGGCCGGCCCGGCCGGTCAGCTGGGTGTACTCGCCGGGCGTGATGTCGGCGTGCTGCTCGCCGTTCCACTTGACGAGCTTCTCCAGCACCACCGACCGCGCGGGCATGTTGATGCCGAGCGCGAGGGTCTCGGTGGCGAACACGGCCTTGACCAGGCCGCGGACGAAGAGCTCCTCGACGACTTCCTTGAAGGTCGGGAGCATGCCCGCGTGGTGGGCGGCGATGCCGCGCTCCAGGCCCTCCAGCCACTCGTAGTAGCCGAGGACGTGCAGGTCCTCGCGCGGGATCGACGAGGTGCGCTCCTCCACGAGGGTGCGCACCTGTTCGCGGGCCTCGTCGTCGTTGAGCCGCAGGCCCGCGTACAGGCACTGCTGGACGGCGGCCTCGCACGCGGCACGGCTGAAGATGAAGGTGATGGCGGGCAGCAGGCCCTCGGAGTCGAGGCGTTCGATGACCTCGGGGCGCCCCGGTGTCCACACCCGGGACCGCTGCCGCCGCTCCCGCTCCCGGTCGGCCTCCCGCATCGCACGGCCGCGCCTGCGGTCCTGGTAGGAGGGCCGGCTCGCCTCCATCCGGGCCAGCCGGGTGAGGTCGGGGTTGACGGCCTTCTTCTGGCCCTCGCCCTCCTCGAAGAGGTCGTACATCCGGCGCCCGGCGAGCACGTGCTGGAAGAGCGGGACGGGGCGGTGTTCGGAGACGATGACCTCGGTGTCGCCGCGGACGGTGTCCAGCCAGTCGCCGAACTCCTCGGCGTTGGACACGGTCGCCGACAGGGACACCAGGGTCACGGACTCCGGCAGGTGGATGATCACCTCTTCCCAGACGGCGCCGCGGAAGCGGTCGGAGAGGTAGTGCACCTCGTCCATGACCACGTAGCCGAGGCCGAGGAGGGTCTGGGAGCCCGCGTACAGCATGTTCCGCAGCACCTCGGTGGTCATCACGACCACGGGGGCGTCGGAGTTGACGCTGTTGTCGCCGGTGAGCAGGCCGACCTTGTCCGCGCCGTAGCGGCGGCACAGGTCGGCGTACTTCTGGTTCGACAGCGCCTTGATGGGTGTCGTGTAGAAGCACTTCTTGCCCTGCTCCAGGGCGAGGTGGACGGCGAACTCGCCGACGATCGTCTTGCCGGAGCCGGTGGGGGCGGCCACCAGGACGCCCTTGCCGGCTTCGAGTGCCTGGCAGGCCTCGATCTGGAAGGGGTCGAGGCCGAATTCGTACATCTCGCGGAAGGACGCGAGCGCGGTGGCCTGCTCGGCGGCCCGCCTGCGGGCCGCCGCATACCGCTCGGCCGGTGAGAGGTCCTCTGTCATCGTGCTTTCGAGCGTACCGGTCCCCACTGACAACAGGACGATCATTATCCGGAACGGGGGGCGGCGGAGACGAGGAGGTGGGCCCGGCCCGCGCCGCCCGGCCCCCCCGGGCGCCCCCAGGCGCCCCCCGCGCCCCCGCGAGCGGTACCCAACACCCCCCCCGGGCCGCCGGCC
>NZ_JBIWNY010000040.1:0-61977 GCF_044767465.1 Streptomyces sp. NPDC101237
CACCGCGCGCCCCCGCCGCCGGTCCACCACGCGGGATCAGCCGTGGCGGCGGGCCCCCCGGGGGTGCCCCCGGGCGACGCGCCCCGGGGGGGCGGGGGGGGGGGGCCCCCCCGCCGCTGCTGGTCCTGGCCGGCTGCTCCACCGCCTCCGCGCGACGACTGCCGCGCGAGGACGGTGGCGGCACCTCGTTCCTGCCCGGCATGGCGGAGCAGTTGGCCGCCTTCGGCCTGTCCGCGGTCCTCGCCATGTCGGCGCCCGTCCGGGACACCTACGCGGGCGAGCTGACCGCGGCCTTCTACACCGGCCTCGCCTCCGGGACCAGCCCGTTGGACGCCCTGCACCGAGCGCGGGTCGCCCGCGAGGAGATCCGGTGTCAGGCGGGTGGTGACGCCGCCCTTCCCGAATGGCACATTCCGGTGCTGTACACCGCCGCCCGCACGGCTTCCGGACCCCACGCGGGGAACGGACCGTCCCGACCAGCCCATGTTCAGGGGCCAGACGGCGGCCGCCCGGCCACCGTCCTCGCCGCACGGACGCCGCTCGCCCTGCCACTCGGCACGTTCGTGGGCCGCCGTCCCCAACTGCGCCTGGCCGCACGCGCCTTGGCGGACGACGGGACGGGGCTGGTCGTCCACGGCCTCGGCGGAGGCGGCAAGTCCGCCTTCGTCGGTGAACTGCTGCGCTTCCACGCGGCCGGCCGGCCCGTCGCGCTGGTGCGCGGCAGGACGGACGTCGAGGAGATCCTGCACGCCGTCGCGGCCGCGCTGCCCGGCTCCGCGGACCAGACCGGCCTCCTCACCGACGCCTCACGCCCCTGGCCGCACCGGCTGCGGGACCTCGTAGGCGCGGCCGCCGGCCACGACACCGCGGGGCCCGTGCTGGTGCTGGACGAGTTCGAGGCCAACCTCGCCTCCGACGCGGGCGCGGCCCCGGGATTCGCCGACAGGGAACTCGGCGAGTTCCTGGACACCTGGGCGGAACTCGCCCCGCGAATCCCCGTACTCGTCACCTCGCGGCATCCGCTCCCGGCCGCCCGGCGGGACGCGGGACGGCTGCCGCATCTGGCCCTGCCGCCGCTGACGCCCGCCGAGACGGACCTGCTCCGTCTCAGGCTGCCACAGACCCGGCGACTGCCGCGGAGCGAATGGAACCGGTTCAAGGAGGCGGTGGGCGGCCACCCCCGGTCCTACGGCTACCTGGACGCCCTGCTCAGCCGGACCTCCGTCACCGATGCCGACCTGGAGCTCAGGCTTCGCCGCCTGACCGCCGGAGTCGAGGCGACCCGGGCCCGGGTCGCCGGACGTACCCGCAGCGCCCTGCGGGAGGCGTTGCGGATCACCGCTGCCGACACCCTGCTCGACGAGCTCCTGGCCACCCTCGCCCCCGGCTCCCGCACCCTGCTCACGTACGCGGCGGTCCACCGCTCGCCGGTACCCCGACGGGCCTTCACGGACGCCGAAGACGTCTCGCACGCTCTCGACGAGCTGGTCTCCGCGGGCCTCCTGGCTCCCGACGGCGAGGGACGGGACGGGGAGCGGTTGTGGTCGGTGCACCGCTGGACCGCGGCCGAACTGGTCCGGCTCGACGGTCCGTCGGCGCGCGCCGCCCACCGACGGGCCGCGATCCACTGGGCCGGCGTCCTCGACCAGGCGTCGCTCACCCAACGGGAGCGTATCCGTGCCGGGTTCGAGGCGATCGCCCACCACGAGGCGTGCGGGCAGACCGCGCAAGCCGCCGAGCTGGCACAGCCCGTGTGCCGGCTGCTGCACGCGGTGGGCCACTGGACCGCCGAGGAACAGCTGTGCGGGCGGGTGCTGGACTGGGTCGAACCCGGCTCCGCACAGGCGGCACAGGCCCATCGGCAGCTCGGCCTGGTGGCTCGCGACCGGGGGCTGATGGCCGAGGCGCGGGACCACCTGGAGCGTGCGCTGACGGTGAGCGACACGGCCGGCGATCTCCTGGGGATCGCCTTCGCCGAGCACCAGCTCGGCTCGGTGCTGCACGAACTCGGCGACTTCGCCGACACCGAGTCCCGCTACCGCCGGGCCTTCGAGGTGTTCCGGGAACTCGGCCGGGACCGGGACGCCGCCGCGTCCCGCTACCAGCTGGCCATGCTGGACGAGAACCGCGGCAACGCGGCGCGCGCCCGCGCCGGTTACGAGGAGGCGCTCGCCGCCTTCGAACGGGCCGAGGACACCGGGGCCGTCGTCGCCTGTCTGCGCAGCCTGGCCTACGTCGCGCAGGATGCCCAGGACGTGGCCGGAGCGATGGCGCACTGCCGTACCGCCGCGGCACTGTGCCGGGAGACCGGCGACGAGATCCAGGAGATGGAGATCCGCAACCAGGTCGGCACCCTGCACGTCGTCTCCGGTGAACTCGACCAAGCGCACGTCGAGTTCGACGCGGCACTGCGTATCGCCACCGCCCGCGGCGCCCTCGAGGAGATTGCACGCTCCCACCAGCACCTGGGCATCTGCGCCGAACGCCAGGGCTCGCTCGACATCGCCGAGGAACACGTGCGGACCGCGCTGGACTTCAACAGACAGCTGGCCCGCGTAGTGGGTCAGGCACAGTGCCTGACCCGGCTCGCCGCCCTCGACCGCGGACGCGGCCGTCCGCTGGCGGGGCTGGCCAAGGCACGCGAGGCGCTGGCCCTGTTCCGCCGCACCGACGAGACACGTGACCGCGCCGACACCTACCGCGTCATCGGCGACTGTTTCCAGGACCTGGGCCGCCCCGCGGCCGCCGACCGCTATCACTCCCGCGGTTCCGTAACGACCGGGATGACGCCGCCCGCAACCGCCTGAACGCGGCCGGGCCGCACGTACGGCACCCCGGCGGCCTCGCCCTGAACGCCCGACGGAAGGATGGCAGTGAAGTCCGAGCCCGCCCAGGCCCCCGTCGAGCGACCGGTCTCCGTCCTGGTGACCGTGACCCGCACGGAGACCGCCGTGTCGGTCGACGGCGAACTCGCGGTGACCCGGAAGCATCGCGGTCTCACGCGCGCCGTGGAGGAGCGGCTGTGGCGGCTGGCCAGGTCCCGGGTGGGACACCCGTCACTGACCAGGTTCGACCCGGTCACCAACGCGACCGCGCCGGCGTCCGCCGCGTCACGGTACGCCGTGCACGCGCTGGGCATCGCCCTCGGGGAGGCGTTCCTCGGCGGTCCGGCCGCCGAGGCCGTCGTACGCGCGCTGGACGGCGGCGGTCCAGGCCGGCCGGTGTGGATCGGATTCGCCGTGCCCGTACCGGAGTTCCATGGGATCCCGTGGGAGACGCTGCTGCTGCCCGGCACGCCGGCTCCGCTCGCGCTGTCGCCCCGGGTCCGGCTCTACCGGTCGCCGACCGCCGACCCGCGGCCCGCTCGCGGACCGGCCGGGTCGAACGGCCTGCGGATCCTGGCCGCCTTCGCGGATCCGCTGGACGATCCGGACGGCCCCGCACTCGATCTGGAGGCCGACGCACGGCGTATCGTCGGCGCCTTCGAGGCGGGCATCCGGCAGCGTCTCGTCGACGTGGAGACGGTCGACGGGCCCGGCACGCTGGCCGAGATCCGCCGGGCGCTCCGGCGCCGGCCCTGCGACATCCTGCATCTGTCATGTCATGCGCGAGCCGACGCGCTGCTGCTGGAGGACGACCGGGGCCGTGTCCACGCGGTCACCGCACAGGACCTGGCCGACGCCTTCCCGGCCGTCGGCGCACCCCGGCTCGTGGTGCTGGCCGGCTGCTCCACGGGGGCCGGACGCTCCCAGGACGGCGCGGCCCCGGCCGCGGCGGAGGAGCGGCTCGCCGGGCTCGCCGCCGGACTGGTCGCGGCAGGCGCCGGATCCGTCCTGGCCATGACCGCCGCGGTGAGCGACAGGTACGCGGCCGACTTCTGCGCCGAGGTGTACTCCGTCCTCGGCCGGTCGCGGGTCCGGGACGGTCTCCCGGACGTGGCGGTAATCCTCGACGCCGTCGCCGCGGCCCGGCACCGGCTGGAGTCCCGGCGCCGGGAGGACCGGGAGGGCGCGGATCTGTGTGAGTGGCCGACCCCGGCCCTGTTCCTCGACGCGCAGCCGCTGCCCGCGGACCCCCCTCCCGGCCCGTCCCCGGACACCGTCGCCCGCAGTGGTCCGCCGGTCTCCTCCGCCCCACCGCGGGAGGTGCAGCCGGTGGCCCGTCGTCAAGTGCTGCGTCATCTGCTGCGCGGCTGGGAGGACGACCGTGCGGGACTGGTCGTCCACGGACTCGCCGGGGTGGGCAAGTCGACGCTCGTCACCCAGTTCCTCCAACGTCTCGCCGTACCCGTCGAGAACGTGGTGCGGATCAGGGGCGCGGCGGACGCGGCCGCCCTGACGGCGGCCCGCCGGCGCGTGGCCGCCGTCCGGCCGGGCGCGCCGCCGGTGATCGTGGTCGTCGACGACGTCGAGAGCGAACCGGTACCCGGCGGACACCACGCCCGGTGCACCGACCCCGTGCTCGCCCGGCAGCTGACCGACTGGAGCGGGCAGCCGGACCGGTGTCGGCTGATCGTCACCAGTCGGCACCGGCTGCATCTGCCGGCGCCCGGCGGCGGCCCGACGCCGACCTTTCACCTCGGCCCCCTGTCACCGGCCGAGTCGAGGCTTCTCATCGGCAGGCTGCCCGGACTGAGCCGGTTCCCCGGCGACGCCGTGCGGCGGATCCTCGCCGGGATCGGCGGCCATCCCGCCGGCCTGGGCCACCTGGACGCGCTGGTGCGCGGTGCCGAACCGGTCCTTCCCGGGCTGGCCGCCCCGCTCGCCGACCGGCTGGCCGCCGAGGGCCGGTCGCTCGCCGCGGCCCGTTCCGGAGGGCTGGGCGCCGCGATCCGCTCGACGCGCCGGCTGCTGGCCCACCTCTGCGGTACGGACCGGCTGCTGGGACAGCTCACCCCCGCCCAGCACACGGCACTCGTCTCGCTCTCGGTCCACCGCCGTGCCGTGCACCCGGACGACCTCGCGCCCTTCCCGGAAGCCGGAACAGCTCCGGTGCGCGAGACGATCGCGGTGCTGGAGAGCGGGGGCCTGCTGTCGTCCACCACCGGCGAGGGCACCGGACCGTCCTACTTCGTCTGCCCCTGGCTGGCCGAGCTGCTCACGGGGGCCGCATCCCCGGAACTGCTCTCCGCCTGCCACGAGCGGGCCGCACGTCAGTGGCTGGACGTCCGTCGGCGCGAGGGCGACACCGCCCGGATCGTGGCCGATCTGACCGAGGCCAGGTACCACTTCCGGGAGGCGGGCCTGACCGACGAGGCGTTCGCGACGACGGTGGCGCTGGTCGACCGGCTGCGTCCCGTCGCCGCCCACGCCGAGGTGGAACGCCTGGCGCGGGAGTCGCTGACCTGGACGCCACTGACGGATCACGCCGCCGCCGTACTGTACGACGCGCTGGCCTGCGCGGCACAGGACACCGGGCGTCTCACCGAGGCCAGGGCCCACCGGGAACGGGTGCTCGACCTCTTCACCCGGGCCGGAGCCGTGGAGTCGGCCGCCACCGCCGATCTCGAACTGGGCACGCTTCAGGAGGCGATGGGCGAGTACGCGGAGGCCAAGGAGCGGTACGAGCGAGCGCTCGTCACCTTCAGCGGGATCGACGACGTGGCGGAGATGAAGCGTGCCCGGCACTATCTGGGCAGCGTGGCGATCTCCCTGGGGGACACGGTGGAGGCCCGGGAGCACTACGAGGCGGTCCTCGCTCTGGAGACCTCCCGCCCGGACGACGAGAGCGTGGCGGGCACCGCCGCCGCCCTTCACCAGCTCGGCGTGCTGGAGCACAGCCATGGGCGGCTGGACGTGGCCGACGGCCACTACCGGCGCGCGCTCACCACGCACGAACAGCTCGGCGACCGTACCGCGATGGTCTCCGGCTACCTCCAGTTGGCGCTGCTCATGCGAGAACAGGACCGGGTTCTGGAGGCGACGGCCCTGTGCCGACGTGGCATGGGCATCGCCGACGAACTGGGCGACGTGACCGCGAGTGCCGCAGGTGAGCATCTGCTGGGCATGATCGCCGACGACGCCGGCGAACCCGAGCAGGCCCGCGCCCACTACGAACGGGCGCTGGCCTTCCTGTCCCTGGCGGGCGACCGCGCGGCGGTGGGCACCGTCTACCACCAGCTGGGAGTACTGGCTCAGGGAACGGGCGACCGCGACCGCGCCCGGGAGCTGTACGGGCGCGCCCTCGCCGTCGCCGGTGAGTGCGGGGACCGGTACGGCGCGGGCCGTTCCCGCCAGCAGCTCGGGCTGCTGGCGGCCGCCGAGGGGGACGTGACCGGTGCGGTGTCCTGGCTCCGGCAGGCCCTGGAGACCTTCGAGGCGATCGAGGACCACGACGGCCAGGCCCGTGCCCTGTCCGCGCTCAGCGAGCGGGAGCGGCTCGCGGGGAATCCGGAGGCCGCCTTCGGCCTCGCGCTGCGCGGCTTCACGGCAGGTCTGGAGTGCGGACCGCAGACTCCGGTCGCGACCACGGCTCTGTTCGAACTCGCCGACGTGGCGGCGTCCTTGGGAGACGTCCGGTTCGGGGAGCTGCTGTCCGGTTCGGTAGGGTCCTCGGCCGCTGACGCTCTGGTCGAAGCCGTCCGCACCGCGCGCGAGTTCGGGGCCGAGAGCTGACCTGGCACCGGCGGTCCGCGGGGCACCGCTGCGCGTCCGCCCGGTTCAGGTGCTGCCGGAGACCAGCACCCGCAACCGGCTCCGGGTCTCGCGCTCCAGCTCACGGGCCGCGTCGAGGTCACCGGCGCGGCGCAGTTCCGCGGCGTGCACCGACGCCGTACGCAGGGTGTCGAGATGTCCTTCGCCCAGTCGGCGCAGGCGTCGCCGGTAGGTGTCCTCGATCAGCCGGGCGGCGTCCTCGCCTTCGCCCGCACGACGCAGCCCCACCGCCAACCAGTGGGCGTAGCGCAGGGTTTCGGGATGGTCCTGGCCCAGAACGGTCACGGCTCGGCCGTGGGCGTCCCGCAGCATGGCGAGGGCTGCCGCGCTGTCACCTTGGGCACCTGCGGCCCGTGCACAGCTGTAGGCGGACTGCAGCACGTCGGGGTGGTGCGGGCCGAGGACCGTCCGGCGACGCCGGTAGGTCTCCTCGTGCAGGTCCCTGCCCTCCGTGAGCGACCCGGTGTCGGTGAGCTCGAGGGCGTACCCGTGGGCCGCCCGCAGGGTTTCGGGGTGGTCGTCGCCGAGGATGCGTGCCAGTCCGGTGTAGGCGGCGCGGTGGACGTCCCGGGCCTCGGCGGCCCGGCCGGCGCCGCGCAGGGCGAGGGCCAGGTTGTACAGCGACAGCAGGGTGTCCCGGTGGTCCGCGCCGAGAAGCCCGGTACGGCGGTCGACCACCTCCTGCTGCAGCCGCAGGGCGTCGGCACCTGCGTCGCTGTGCGGCCCGCCGGTGTGCACGGCGAGGGTGATGAGGTCCGCGGCGAGATTGTGCTCGGCGGTGAGGGTCTCGGGATGCCCGGGGCCGAACCGGCGGGTGCGGTGGCCGAGGACTCGCCGGTCGAGTTCCACCGCCGCACCGTGGTCGCCGAGTTGGACACAGCAGCGGGCCAGGTGTTCGGTCGCGGCCACCGTGACGTCCGCGTCGTCGCCGTACTCGGTGCGCCAGTGTCCGGCCGCGGCGGACACGAGGTCCTTGGCGGTCCGGGCGTCGCCGCTGACAGTGAGGAAGTGGATCGTCCGCAGGAACATCCGGTGGCACGCGGGCTCCGGGGCGGTGGCGAGGTCGAGTTCGAGGACGTGCGGCAGCAGAAGGCCGTACGTCCGCCAGGTGCTCGGGTCCCTGGGATCGCCCGGATCGGTCGCCGACAGCACCTTCCGTGCCCACGAACGGTCCGTCTCCACCTCGGGTGCCCATTCCTCGCGGACGAGCCTGCGGAACAGCCGGTGCATGTGGAGGTCACCGCGTTCGACCTGTACGAGACCGACCCGGGAGGCGGCCTTCACCAGGTCCGCCAGCCGGCCGGGTGCGCGCGCGGACTCGTCGCGCAGGGCGGGCGGCAGCTCGGTGGCCTCGTCGAGGAGGGAGAAGGGCAGCGGGGCGGTCGCGAAGCAGGCCAGCAGCCGGACGAGTCGGGCCGAGAAGGGATCCCGTTCCTCGAGCCTGTCGACGGCGATCCGCACGACCGCGGCCAGCGAGGCCGGGTACACGTCCTCGTCGAGCCCGTGCGCCAGCGTGTCCTTGGCGTGCTCCGCGACGAGCGCGAGGTACCGGTCCACGCTCATCGGCGATCCCTCCAGCTGCTGCGCGGCCTGGTCCACGGCGAGCGGGAGATCGCCCAGCGCGGCGGCGACCCGGTCGGCGTCGCGGGCGGAGAGCTGCTCGGCCCTGCGGGTGAGCAGCAGGGTGGACTGGTCACGGTCGAAGTCACCGAGCCGGTGCTGGGACCCGAGCTGGGACCAGGACGGGTTGCGGGAGGTGATCAGTACCGTGAAGCGCGTTCCGGGGCGTGGAAGGTGGCGGCGCAGGGCCGAGGGCCGGTCGGCGTCGTCGAAGACGACCAGCCAGCTGCCCATCCGGCCCAGAGCCTCGATGACGGCGTCGGGTCCGGAGGCGGCCTCGGCCTCGACGCCGCAGAGCCGTGCCATGTCGGAGAACACCTGGGACAGCAGTTCCTCGCGCTGGGCCGGCAGCCACGCGACGAAGTCGTACGCGCCGCCCTGCCGGTCCAGATGTTCGAGGGCCAGTTGAGACTTGCCGGTGCCGGGCGGCCCGGTGATGATCACAGGACGGCCGCCCGGAGTGAGGAGCCGGCCGACGGCGTCCAGTTCCCGGTCTCGGGGCACGTGGTAGCCGAGCGGGGCGGTGGGGCGGGCCGTCCGCCAGAACACGGCCGGCGGGCCCGGCCTCGCGTCGAGGTGACCGGGGTCCGCGATGGCGGGCGAGGCCGGTGCGTCCGGCCGTCCGGTGGTCCGCTCGTCGCGGAGCGCTAGGTAGGCCTCGGCCGCGCGGGCGGCCAGTTCGAAGAACCACTGCCTGTCCTCCGGGCGCAGCCGGGCGCGCCCGGTGAAGACCAGGGCACAGGCGAGCTGGGCCAGGAGGCGGTGGCTGCGCCATTCCGCGTACAGACCGCGGCGGTTGTTCTCGACCCAGCGCTTCTCTGCCCCGTGGATCGAGTCGATCACCCGGCGAAGTCCGACGCGTACCTGGTCGCCCGGCCATCCGTCCGGGTCGACGAGATACCGGGCGAGGTCGGTCCGTACCTCCGGGGCCCGCTCCCCGGCCAGCTGTGAGGCCACGACGGAGAGGACGAAGTGGGCGGGGTCGCACACGAGGGGGACGTCCTCGCCGAATCTCGACAGGTCGATGAACCGGTGGGCGTCCGCGGCCAGCCCGGGGCGACGGCGGCAGACCACGTTGCCCGGGTGCAGATCGCCGTGGCCCAGCCCCGCCAGCAGCGACAGGATCTCGTCGCCGGCCGTCCGGTCGTCGGTCACCAGCGCGAAGGGATTGGGGAAGGGCCGGCCCTCACCGGGCAGCGCGAGGAACCTGCGGGGACGCTCCAGCAGGCCCGGATCGTGCGCGGCCCAGGTGTGCAGCGTGCCGCCCGGCTCGATACGGGGGCCGAGCAGACCGGTGAGGACCTCGGAAGCGGTTCCGCGGTGAAAGCTCAGGGTCTGCGGGGTGTTCCATTCGTTCAGGACCGACTCGACGACCTGCCGGCAGAGCGCGGCGGCCTCGGGACCTCCGAGGCTCTCGGACTCCAGGAGGGCCGACAGCGGCCGGTGGTCGGTGAGGCTGCCGCCCGCGATCTCCTGGAACATGATCCAGCCGTTGTCACCGAGAGGCAGGGCAGGGTAGTCGGGCAGCAGGCGGGTGAGGCGGCGCTCGACGAAGTACGGCGTGGACAATTCCTCCGCACGCGCGTGCCGCTGGGGTTCACGGACGGTCTGGGCGCGGGGCGGCAGCACCTTGAGGACGAGCTTGCGGGCGTCGGTGTGCCGGCCGCCGTCACGTCGTTGCGCGTACACCGCCAGGACCTGCGCGCCGGAGTTCCCGGCATCCTCCCAGCCCGCGTACGACAGCACGGTGCCGGTCCGGGCCAGCCACTGCTCCAGCGCGCGGCGGGCCTTGGGATCGCGGATCCGCCGCGGCACGTCGTCCGGTGCCGTCGGCGGCGGTGCGCCGGGCTCCTCAGTCACTGCCGGACGGCGGCGTCACGGAATCGGTCTCCGGATCCTCCCTCATGGCGCTTCCGGTGTCGTCGCCGGGCAGGCCGCTGAAGACGGTCCACCGGGTCCCGTCGAACTGCTGCACCTCGCCCTCGGCACCGAACCTGACATCGCCCTTCTCCGGCTCGGGCTCGTCCTCCCAGCCCGCGCCGCCGCTCTTGCCCTGCCCTGCCACGGTGTCGATCCCCCGTCCTCGCCCAGGAGTTGGTCCAGGCTACCGACCGCGCTCCCCCGGCACGGCCGAAGAGCCGGGATTCACTCCGCCGACGGATCACACGACGCGGAGCGAGGCCGCGTCGATGAACTCCTCCACCGCGATCCGGGTCCTGGAGCCGATGTCCTTCAGCTCCTCCAGGTCGTTCGCCTCGTCGATGCGGGTGGCGAGGGTCATGGCCGTGTTGCCCAGCTCCACCAACTGGCGTTCGCCCGAGACGAGTCGGAGTCGGTAGAGCGCGTACCAGGCCTCCGCTCTGCGCTGATGGGACTCGTAGCGGGCCTCTTCGTAGGAAGGTGAGTCGTACGCGGACTGACGGCGCCGCCAGCGCCGGTACTGGGACGACCTGAACTCCATGACCGTACGGGCGAAGTCGGCGCAGGCGGTGACTCTCTCCTGGCGCAGCCGTTCGGCGGCGGCGGTCTTCTCGCTCCGGTCGGCACGTCTGTTCTGCTGTCTGTTCGTCACGACGACGCCGAGCAGCGTCCCCGCCACCGCGATGAGTGCCGCCAGCATGCTCTCCACAACCGACTAGTGAACCAACGACGGTCACCTTGATCAAGACCGCGCCGCCACCAGGCGTGATCGGCTCGCCACGGAACGCCGCCGCGGGCCGGCCGGATCCCCGGAGTCGGGATCCGACCGGGAAGGCGGGCTCAGCCGCCCCGGCGGATCCGGGCCGCCTCGCGGGCCTCGGCGAGCTTGCGGGCCTCGCCGCCCCTGCGGGACGGCTTCCCTCCCGAGCCGCCCCGGGGGTCCTTGGTGGTGCCCAGGCCCCGGAACGGCGCGTTGTGGTTCTTGGGGCGGGGGGCCGCGGGGCCGCCGTCGAGAGGCTTGCCCGACGGGGTCCTGGCGCCGGTGATCCGGCTCAGCTCCGCCTCGCCCGACCGCACCTTGCTGACCTTGGCGGTGACGCCGGCGTCGGCCATGACCTGGCTCGTCTCGCGGCGCTGTGCCGACAGGACGAGTGTCACGACGGTGCCGGAGCGGCCGGCCCGCGCGGTGCGGCCCGCGCGGTGCAGGTAGTCCTTCGGGTCGGTGGCCGGGTCGGCGTTGACCACGAGGTCGAGGTCGTCCACGTGCAGACCGCGTGCGGCCACGTTGGTGGCGACCAGCGCGGTGATCTGGCCGCTCCTGAACTGGGCCAGCGTCCTGGTGCGCTGCGGCTGGGGCTTCGCGCTGTGCAGGGCGGCGGCAGCCACGCCGCTGGACCGCAGGTGCTTGGTGAGCAGGTCCACACCGTGTCTGGTGTCCGCGAACAGCAGGACGCGTCCGTCGCGGGCGGCGATCTCCGTGATCACGGCGTACCGGTCGGGGCCGTGCACGACGAAGACGTGGTGGTCGACGGCCGTGACCGCGCCGGCGGCGGGGTCCACGGAGTGCACGGCGGGGTCGCGCAGGTAGTCCCGGACCAGCTGGTCGACGTCGCGGTCGAGGGTCGCGGAGAACAGCATGCGCTGCCCGTCGGGCCGGACCTGGTCGAGGAGTTCGGTGACCTGCGGCAGGAATCCCATGTCGCACATCTGGTCGGCCTCGTCCACCACGGTGATGCGCACCCGTCCCAGGCGGCAGTCCTTGCGGCCCACGAGGTCGTGCAGCCGGCCGGGGGTGGCGACGACGATCTCGGCGCCGTCCCGCAGCGCGGCGGCCTGCCGTCCGGCGGACACCCCGCCCACCACGGTCGCCACCCGCAGCCGCAGCGCCTCGGCGTAGGGGGTGAGCGCCTCGCCGACCTGCTGGGCCAGTTCCCTGGTGGGCACCAGGACCAGGGCCAGCGGCTCCCTGGGCTGCGCGCGCCGCCCGGCGGTCCGGGCGAGCATCCCCAGCCCGAAGGCGAGCGTCTTGCCGGATCCCGTGCGGCCGCGGCCCAGGACGTCCCGTCCCGCGAGCGCGTTCGGCAGTGCCGCCGCCTGGATGGGGAAGGGCACGGTCACGCCGTGTCCGTCGAGCGTCCGCAGGATCTCGGGCGGCAGCCCCAGCCCGGCGAAGGACGGCGCCGGGGTCGCGGCCGCGCCGGGGTCCGGCTGACCGGACGGCTCGTCCTGCCGGGGGGCGCCGGCACGTGTCGATTCGCTCACAGAAAGTCTTCCTCCGAAGGGACCGTACCGAGGAAGGCGCGGCGGGAACGGGGCCGCCGGCCGGGACCGCGAACGGGTCACCGGCACGGCAACGCTGCAAACGGGACACAGTAGCACGAGGCGCGCCGCACGGTCCGGTGACCGTTTCCCGCCCGGCCTTCCGCCGGGCGGAAGTCGCGTTGCCGCGCCGCGCCGGTCTTCCGGACGATGCCACCACCGCAGACGGACGGGAGCCGCACGCATGCCGCACATCACCGCCTTCGCCAGGAACCAGTGGTACGTCGCCGCCTACCGTCACGAGGTCGGCCGGGAGCTGCTCGGGCGGACCGTCCTCGGGGAGCCGCTCGTGTTCTACCGGGCCGAGGAGGACGGCGCGGCCGTGGCGCTGGCCGACCGGTGCGTGCACCGGCGGTACCCGCTGTCGGCGAGCGGGCTCGACGGTGACCGGATCGTCTGCGGTTACCACGGGTTCACGTACGACCGGACCGGAGCGTGCGTGTACGTGCCGGGACAGAAGCGCGTCCCGCGCACCGCCCGCGTCGCCTCCTACCCGGTGGTCGAGACGGACTCCCTGGTGTGGGTGTGGATCGGCGACCCGGGCCTGGCGGATCCGGACACCGTGCCGCGGGCCCGGCACCTGGACGCCGCGGGCTGGACGACCGTGCGCGGCATGGAGCCCGTCGACGCCGACCACGGCCTCCTCGTCGACAACCTCCTCGACCTCTCCCACGAGACCTACCTGCACGGCGGCTCCATCGGCTCTCCGGAGGTCGCCGAGACGCCGATCACCACGGAGGTGGACGAGCGCGCCGGGATCGTACGGGTCAGCCGGCGCATGGACGACGCCGAGTGCCCGCCGTTCTACGCCCGTTCGACCGGGATCGAGGGCCGGATCACCCGCTGGCAGGACATCGAGTACCACGCGCCCTGCCTGTATCTGCTGCACAGCAGGATCGCGCCGGCCGGCGTGCTGCCCGAGGCCGACGGCAGCGATCCGAACGGCTTCCACACCGAGATCACCTACGCCATCACCCCGTCCGCCGAGGGCCGGGTGTACGACTTCTGGATGGTCTCCCGGGACTGGGCGACCGGTGACGACGAGGTCACCGGCTTCCTGCGGGACAGCAACCACGCGGTCGTCATGCAGGACGTGGACGCCCTCAACCTCCTGCAGCGCGCGCTGGGTTCGGAGCGGTCCGGCTACCAGGAGCTGAGCATCAACATCGACACCGGCGGCCTCGCCGCCCGCCGCATCCTCGCCCGGCTGGTCGAGGAGGGCGACAAGCCCGTGGAGAGGTCGCTGTGAGCACACCGGCCGGCGGTGAGGTCTACCGCGTCGACTGGCTGCCGGGCACCGACGTGCTGCACGGCACCTGTCACTGCGGAGCCGAGCACACCGCGCCGGATCCGGTCGGCATGTGGGAGTGGATGCTCGGCCATCCCGAGGGACACCGGCCGCCGGAGCGCACCGCGTGAGCCCGTACGAGGCCGAACTGGTCGTCGCGGAACGGGTGCCGGCGGCCGAAGGCGTCGTCGCCCTCACCCTTCGGCACCCGCTCGGCGCGCACCTGCCGGGCTGGGAGCCCGGGGCCCATGTCGATCTCGTGCTCGGGCCCGGCCTGGAGCGGCAGTTCTCGCTGTGCGGGGATCCCGGGGACCGTGCCGGATGGCGGATCGCGGTGCTGCGGGAGCCGGGCGGGCGGGGCGGATCCGCCTTCGTCCACGACAGGCTGGGCGTCGGGGACCGGGTGCGGGTGCGCGGCCCGCGCAACCGCTTCCGGCTGGAGCCCGCGCCCCGCTACCGGTTCGTCGCCGGCGGCATCGGCATCACGCCGATCCTGCCGATGCTGGCCGCCGCCGAGGCCGCGGGCGCCGAGTGGAGCCTGCTGTACGGCGGCCGGACCCGGCGGTCGATGGCGTTCACCGCCGAACTGGCCCGGTACGGCGGCCGGCGGGTCACCGTCGCCCCGCGGGACGAGACCGGGCTGCTGGATCTCGGTCCGGTCCTGGACGCCGTTCCGGACGGCACCCTCGTGTACTGCTGCGGTCCGGGCCCGCTGCTGGACGCGGCGGAGGAGCGCTGCCCGGCGGGCGTGCTGCGCACGGAGCGGTTCCGGCCGAGGGACCGGCCGGACGGCGCGGCCGGTACGGACGGCGCGTTCGAGGTCGTGCTCGGGCGCAGCGGCCGCAGCCTGACCGTGGCGTCCGGGGTCTCGGTGCTCGACACCGTGCGGGCCGCCGGGGTCGAGGTGCTCTACTCCTGCGCCGAGGGCACCTGCGGTACGTGCGAGACGGACGTCCTGGAAGGCGAACCGGACCACCGGGACTCGGTCCTCTCCGCACAGGAGCGGGCGGCCGGCGAGACCATGCTCATCTGTGTGTCACGGTGCCGCGGGGCGCGCCTGGTGCTGGATCTGTGAGCCGCGGGGCGCGGTGGCCGCCGCCCGGACCGCGGCGTCGGTCCGGGCGGCGGAACGCGGGACTCCCCCGGCGGTGGGCGTCACGACGTCAGATACGCCTCGACCTCGCTGAACTGCGCGGCCGGCCAGCCGCTGTTGGCGGTGACGGCCAGCCGCAGGTAGCGCAGGCTGGTGCCGGAGGGCAGGGCGACGGTGACCGCGTTGCCGGTGGCCGGGTCGAACCGGTAGCCGGTGGAGCCCACCACGGTCGCGTACGACGAGCCGTCGGTGCTGCCCTGCACGGTGACGGTCTGGGTGCGCGCGCCCCATGCGGAGGACGGCGGCAGCTTCAGCACCACCCGGCGGGCCGCGTAGGCGGAGCCGAGGTCGACGGTCAGCGACTGGGGGAAGGCGTTGTTGGCCGACTCCCAGTAGCTGTTGGCGTCCCCGTCGACCGCCTGGCCCGGCGTGTACACGTCCTGCGAGCCGGTGGCGGTCGCCGGGCGGCCCTTGGCGAGGTTGCGGCTCGGGTCGGGATCGGGGTTGCCGCTGCCGGGCCGCGGCCAGCTGGAGCAGTCCGACCAGGTGCTGGACCAGCCGGAGTTGCCGCCGCCGTCGGTGAGCGCGAAGGTCCCGGAGTTCGACGGGTAGGGGCAGTTGTAGACGCCGGCCGCGCCGACGCCGGAGGCGGTGACGTCGCGGAAGACGGCGGCGCCCTGCGCCTCGGCCTGCACGACGACCGTCCCGGCGTTGCGCACGGTCGCGCCGGTCACGTTGACGTTCCGTACCGGGTGGCCCTGCCCGCCGCCGGAGACGAACTCGAAGGCGCTGTAGGGGCTGTCGGTGATCGTGGTGTTGGTGATGTTGACCGTGGCGTTGATGGCGCTGTCGTAGGAGTCGACGCGCAGCGCGCCCATCGGGTGGTTCCAGTTGGGGTTGACGGCGCCCGTGCGGACCAGGGTGTTGCCGTCGACGGTGATCGTCCCGGACAGCGGCGAGAACGGGTCGGCGAACTTCTGGTTGGAGATGGCGATGCCGCTGCCCAGCGCGTTGGTGTCGGAGATCAGGTTGTTCTTCACGGAGATGTCGGTGCCGCCGTAGACGGCGATGCCGTTGGCCAGGTTCGGCTGGGAGATGGTGTTGGAGGTGAAGCCGGAGTCGGTGTCGGGCGAGTACAGCGACCACATGGCGAGCGAGTCGTCGCCCTGGTTGCGCAGGAAGTTGTTGCGGACCTGGACGCCGTGGGCGGTGCCGTTGAGGTTGAGGCCGTCGGCGGTGGTGTCGAGGACGCGGTTGTTCTCGACCACCAGGTTGTCGTTGTCGCCGGTCAGCCAGAACCCGCACTTGAGGTGCTGGATCCACATCCCGGAGACCGAACTGTTCGGCCCGAGCGATCCGTTGACGAAGTTGTCCGGGCTGGAGTCGACCCGCTCGGTGACCTCGCCGAGGACCGCGAAGTTGTTGATGTGGACGTTCCCCGAGGAGCTGGACTGGTCGATGAACCGCGAGGTGTGCACGACCGAGTACCAGCTGCCGGCGCCCAGCAGGGTGACGTTCTGCACGCCGCTCAGGGAGGACGTCAGCCGGTAGTCGCCCGGCGGGATCCACACGGTCCCGCCCTGGGCGGCGGCGACGGCGTCCCGGAAGGCCTGGGTGGAGTCGCCGTTGCCGCTGGGATCGGCGCCCTTGGAGGTGACCGAGACGGATCCGGCGGGCTGCGTGGCGGCCGCGGCCACCTGCTCGAAGTCGGCGACGTCGACGGTGACCTGGGTGCCGGTGGACTCGAAGGCGACCTTGTCACCGGCCTGGACGTTCTGGCCCAGCAGCAGGCGCGCGTTGTCGAAGAAGTGGTGCTGCTTGGCGCCGGCGATCCAGCCGGTGTCGACGTAGGAGTACTTGGAGGTGACGGCGAGGGTCCTGGCCAGCTTGACCCCGTTGACGTACACGTTGAGCGTGCCGGTCTGGCCGTCCGGGACGCTGTAGGAGACGTTCACGGCGTTGGCCGCCCGCGGCGCGGTGAACTCGACCCGCTGTCCGGAGGTGAGGCGCACGGCCTGGCGTCCGGAGGCCTCGGAGGCGAGGGTGCCCTGGGTGTAGTCCGGGCCGATCCGGGTGCCGGTGGTGGTGGCCGTCTCCGCCTCGACGGAGGTGAAGGGCAGGCTCGCGCCCGCCGCCGCGTGGGCGGCGGGCGCCACCGCGACGAGCATGCCGGCGGCGAGGGCCACCGCGGCCGCCACGGCTGGCATGCTCCTGGCGGTACGGGCAGGGGTGCGGGGCATGTGCTGATCCCTTCGGTGTGGGGGGAGGGAGCGGGGACGGCACGGGCGGCGCCGGCGGGTCAGACCGTCAGCCAGGCCGCCGTGTCCCGGGGCAGCCGGCCCTCGTCGTCCAGCGGGCCGCTGGTGAGCAGGAGCCGGGTGTGGGCAGGGAGTCCGGCGGGCTCGGGCCCGAGGTTGACCACGCAGACCGCGCCCTGGGCGCGGCTGAAGGCGAGGACGCCCTCGGGAGCGGGCAGCCAGGTCAGCGGGCCGTCACCGAACAGGGGGCGGGCGGCGATGGCGCGGCGGTAGAGGCTGAGCATCGAGTCGGGGTCCTCCCGCTGGCGGTCGGCCGCGTAGGCGGCCCAGCCGGCCGGCTGCGGCAGCCAGGGCTCCTCGCGCGACCCGAACCCGGCGTACGGCAGATCGGCGGCCCAGGGCATCGGCACCCGGCAGCCGTCCCGGCCGGGATCGGTGCCGCCCGACCGGAAGTACATCGGGTCCTGGATGCGGTCAGCCGGGATCTCGGCCTCGGGCAGCCCCAGTTCCTCGCCCTGGTAGACGTAGACCGCGCCGGGCAGCGCCAGGGAGAGCAGTGCGGCGGCCCGGGCCCTGCGGGTGCCCAGCTCCAGGTCGGTCGGGGTGCCGAAGGCCTTGCTCGCGAAGTCGAAGGCGGTGTCCTCGCGGCCGTAGCGGGTGACCGTGCGGGTCACGTCGTGGTTGCACAGCACCCAGGTGGCGGGCGCGCCGACCGGGGCGTGCTCGGCGAGGGTGGTGTCGATCGAGTCCCGCAGCCGGCCCGCGTCCCAGGGGCACGACAGGAAGGAGAAGTTGAAGGCGGTGTGCAGTTCGTCGGGGCGCAGGTAGCGGGCGAAGCGCTCGGCGTCGGGGAGCCAGACCTCGCCGACGAAGACGCCGCCGTAGGCGTCGGCGACCGCGCGCCAGGCTCGGTAGACGTCGTGCAGGTCGTCACGGTCGACGAAGGGGTGCGGCTGCGGATCGGTGGCGAGGTCCGGCAGGTCCGGGTCCTTGGCGAGCAGCGCGGCGGAGTCGATGCGGACGCCGGCGACACCGCGCTCGAACCAGAACCGCAGGATGTCCTCGTGCTCCTGGCGGACGGCCGGGTGCGCCCAGTTGAGGTCGGGCTGCTCGGGAGTGAACAGGTGCAGGTACCACTCGCCGTCGGGCAGCCGGGTCCACACCGGTTCGGTGGAGCCGAGGAACTGCGACGGCCAGTCGTTGGGCGGGAGTTCGCCGTTCGCGCCGCGTCCGGGGCGGAAGTGGAAGAGTTCGCGCTCGGGGCTGCCGGGCCCCGCGGCCAGCGCGGCCCTGAACCACGGGTGCTGGTCGGAGACGTGGTTGGGGACGATGTCCACGATCGTCCGGATGCCCAGCTCCTCCGCTTCCGCGATGAGCTTCTCGGCCTCGGCCAGGGTGCCGAACGCCGGGTCGATGGCCCGGTAGTCGGCGACGTCGTAGCCGCCGTCCTTGAGCGGCGACAGGTACCAGGGGTTGAACCAGAGCGCGTTGACGCCCAGTTCGGCGAGGTACGGCAGCTTGGCGCGGACGCCCGCGAGGTCGCCGGTGCCGTCGCCGTCGCCGTCCGCGAAACTGCGGACGTACACCTGGTAGATGACGGCCGAGCGCCACCAGTCGAGGTCCTTCTGGGCATGGCTGGGCTGTCCCACTGTGCGTGCCTTTCTGTCGGAGGAAGGGCGTCAGCCCTTGGTGCTGCCCGCGCTGATCCCGGCGATGATGTGCCGCTGGAAGACGAGGAACAGCGCGACCATCGGAATGCTGGCGATCACCATGGCGGCGATGAGCACGGTGAGCTGGATGTTCTGTGACAGCTGGACCAGGGCGACGCTGATGGGCTGCTTGTCGGTGTCGGAGAAGACCATCAGCGGCCACAGGAAGTCCTGCCACACCGCGACCAGGGCGAAGATCGACACCACCCCGAGCACCGGGCGGGACATGGGCAGCACCACCGACCACAGGATGCGCAGCTTTCCGGCGCCGTCGATCTCGGCGGCCTCCAGCACGTCACGCGGCAGCTGGTCGAAGAACCGTTTGAGGAGATAGAGGTTGAAGGCGTTGGCGACGGCCGGCAGCCAGATGCCGAGCGGGTCGTTGAGCAGGCTGGTGTGCAGGAACGGCAGGTCGGCGACGGTCAGGTACTTCGGCACCACCAGGGCCTGCGCCGGGACCATCAAGGTGGCCAGGATCCCGCCGAGGATCACGTTGCCGAAGGCGGGCTTCAGCTTCGACAGGGCGTAGGCCGCGGCCGTGCAGAACACCAGCTGGAAGGCCCACGCACCGGCCGCCTGGACCACCGTGTTCCACAGGTGCTCGGGCAGCTGCATCAGGTCCCAGGCATCGGTGTACCCGGACATGCGCAGGTGTGTCGGGATCAGGGTGGGCGGGGTCTGGGCGACCTCGTCCGGGGACTTCATCGCGCCGGTGACCATCCAGTACACGGGGAAGAGGAAGGCGATCGCGAAGAGGAGGACGACACCGGTGAAGACGGACCAGTAGACCGCCTTCCCGCGCGGGCGGGCCAGGGTCGCCGGTGAGATCAGGGTCCGGGTGGCGCTGCTCATCCGTCCTCCCCGGAGCGGGTCAGCCGCAGGTAGCCGGCGGAGAAGACACCGAGCAGCACCAGGAGCATGACGCTGAGGGCGCAGGCGCCGCCGAAGTCGTTGTAGAGGAACGCGTACTTGTAGATCAGGTAGAGAACGGTCACCGTGGCGCTCTCCGGGCCGCCGCCGGTGATGACGAACGGTTCGGTGAACACCTGCATCGTCGCGATGATCTGAAGGAGCATCAGCATCAGGATGACGAAGCGGGTCTGCGGGATCGTCACGTGCCGGACGCGTTGCAGCAGGCTCGCGCCGTCCAGTTCGGCGGCCTCGTAGAGTTCGCCGGGGATGGACTGCAGGGCGGCCAGGTAGATCAGGACGGTGCCTCCCATGTTGGCCCAGGTGGCCACGATGACCAGGGAGACCAGCGCGGTGTCGGCACCGTTGGACCAGTTCGAGGTGGGCAGGTGCAGGGCGCGCAGGGTCTCGTTGGCGAGGCCGGCCCCCGGGTCGTAGAACCACTTCCACAGCAGGGCGCTGACCACCGGCGGGATCATCACCGGCAGGTAGACCACGACCCGGAAGAACGCCTTGGCGTGCCGCAGTTCGTTCAGGACGAGGGCGAGCACGAAGGGCACGGCGAAGCCGATGAGCAGCGCCAGCACCGTGAAGGTGAGGGTGTTGCGCCAGGCCGCCGAGAACTCAGGGTCGTGCAGGACCCGGGTGAAGTTGGCGGTGCCGACCCATTCCGGGGACGAGCCGGGCGTGTACTTCTGGAAGGCGATCACGACCGCGCGGATCGCCGGGTACCAGGAGAAGAGGGCGAAACAGATCAGTCCGCCGAGCAGGAATCCGTAGGCACGGGCCTGGTCGAGGAGCCGGCGCCGCCCCCCGTCCCCAGCCGGGGGCGGCGCCGGGGCCCGACGGGCGCCGGCCGCCACGGGGGCGGGCCGGCGCTCGGCCGTCTTGGTCATCGCGGTCAGCCCCGGGCCAGGATGCCGTCGATCTTCTCGTTGGCGTCCTTGAGGAGCTGGTCGATGTCGGCGTCCTTCTTGGTGAGGACGGCGGAGACCGTGGCGTCGAGGACCGAGTAGATCTGCTGGGCGTTGGGCGGCTCGATCTTCATCTGGAGGGAATGGTTGCCGTCCAGGAAGGCCTGGTAGTTCTCCACCGGGACGTTCGCGTTGGCCTTCTTGACCTCCTGGTCCTTGGCGTCGGCGGCGCCGGTGAACAGCCGCGGCTCGGGCAGGCCGACGGGCGCGTTGTTCTTCTTGGCGCGGGCGTAGTCGCCGAGGAAGCCGTCACCGGGGGTGAGGAACATGGAGTCGAGCCACTTGAGGCCGGCCTTGATCTGTGCCGGGGTGTCCTTCTTGTTGAACATGTAGCCGTCGCCGCCGATGAGCGTGCCCTGGCCGCCGGGCATCGGGGCGAGGGCGAGGTCCTTGTAGTTGCCGCCCTTCTCCTTGACCAGGATCGGGATGTTGTCCGGGGCGGAGAGGTACATGCCGAGCTTGCCGGAACCCATCATCTGCTGGACGTCGTTGATGATGAGGAGCTGCTTGCTGCCCATCGAGTTGTCGGTCCACCGCATGTCGTGCAGGTTCTGCAGGACGGCGTGGCCCTGCGGGGTGTCGACGGTCGCCTTCTTGCCGTCGCCGGAGACGACGTCGCCGCCCTGGGAGTACAGCTCGGCGGTGAAGTGCCAGCCGCCCTGGTTCTGCGCGCTGTAGTCGGCGTAGCCGACGGTGCCGTTGCCGAGCGCGGCGATCTTCTTGGCGTCGGCGCGGACCTCTTCCCAGGTCGCCGGCGGCTTGTCGGGGTCGAGGCCGGCCTTCTGGAAGAGCGCGCGGTTGTAGATCAGGCCCATGCTGTAGCCGGTGCGCGGGATGCCGTAGACCTTGCCGTCCACGGTGTAGATGTCCCGCAGCTGCTTCTGGATGGTGTCGTAGCTCTTGAGGTCCTTGAGGTACGGCGTGAGGTCGGCGGCCTGGTTGATGTCCACGACGTGCTTGGCGTCGGTGAAGTACGTGTAGAACACGTCCTCCATCTGGCCGCCGGCGAGCTTGGCGTCGAAGGTCTTGGGGTCCTGGCACGGGAACGCGTCGTGCATGACGACGTCGATGTCCGGGTTCTTCTTCTCGAAGTCGGCCGTGTCCTGATCGAAGAACGAACGGTCGACCTTGGCGCTCTTCGGCGGCTCGCAGTTGACGGTGATGCGTGTCTTGCCGCTTGCCGCGTCGTCGTCACCCGACCCGCAGGCCGAGGCCGAGAGCGCGAGGGACGAGCAGACGGCTGTCGCGACGAGAGCACGGCGGAACCCGGTGCTGGACATCGGTGGACCCCCCAGAACAGGAGCAGTGGGCGCCGCACCGGGACCGGTGGGCGCCGCACACTCAAGCACCGGCGACAGCCGTGCGCAAGATGTCGCGCAGAATCTGTAATTATTCGACAGAGGATTGGCAGCGGCTCGGTTCTGTTGTGAATCAGACCTTGGGCGCTTGCGCTGTGGAACCGCGGACCACCAGTTCCGGTTCGAACAGGAGCTCCTCCGGCGGCACGGCGGTGCCGCCGATCTGCACGTTCAGCAGTTCGACGGCCGCGCGGCCCATGGCCTCGATGGGCTGGCGGACGGTGGTGAGCGGAGGTTCGGTGCAGTTCATGAAGGCCGAGTCGTCGTACCCGACGACGGAGATGCGTGAGGGCACCTCGTACCCCTTGCGGCGAGCCGCCCGGATCGCGCCGAGCGCGAGCGGGTCGCTGGCGCAGATGATGCCGGTGACACCCCGGTCGATCAGCCGGGACGCGGCCGCGTGACCGCCCTCGATGGAGAAGATCGCGCGGGCCACGTTCTCCTCGGGAACCTCGGCGATGGCCCGCGCGGCGGCGAGCTTGCGGGCGGAGGGCACGTGGTCGCCGGGGCCGAGGACCAGGCCGATGCGCTCGTGCCCGAGGGAGGCGAGGTGCCGCCAGGCCTGCTCCACCGCCACCGCGTCGTCGCAGGACACGGCCGGGAAACCGAGGTGCTCGATGGCCGCGTTGACCAGCACCACCGGGATGTTGCGGTCGGCGAGCAGCCGGTAGTGGTCGTGGGGCGCGTCGGCCTGGGCGTACAGACCGCCGGCGAACACCACGCCGGAGACCTGCTGCTGGAGCAGCAGCTCCACGTAGTCCGCCTCGGAGACCCCGCCCTTGGTCTGGGTGCACAGCACCGGGGTGAGCCCGAGCTGCGCGAGCGCGCCGCCGATGACCTCGGCGAAGGCTGGGAAGATCGGGTTCTGCAGCTCCGGCAGGACCAGACCGACGAGCCGGGCACGCTCGCCGCGCAACTGGGTGGGGCGTTCGTAGCCGAGGACGTCCAGGGCCGAGAGCACCGCCTGCCGGGTGGCCTCGGAGACCCCGGGCTTGCCGTTGAGCACCCGGCTGACCGTGGCCTCGCTGACCCCGACCTTCTTGGCTACTTCCGCAAGTCGTCGTGTCATGAGCGCAAGGGTAGCGCAATTTACGCAAGCAGCTTGCGTAAGCCGGGGAGCCCGGATCGCGGGCCGGCGGAGCCGGGGTCAGACGCGGCTGCCGGTCGCCGTGTCGGCCGACAGCCGCTGCGCGAGGTAGATCGGGAGCACCGACAGCAGCACGAGCACGGCCGCCACCACGTTCACCACCGGCGCCTGCTGGGGCCGGGTCATGTTGTCGTAGATCCACAGCGGCAGGGTCTGGACGCCGGGGCCGGCCGTGAAGGTGGTGACCACGATCTCGTCGAAGGAGAGCGCGAAGGCGAGCAGCCCGCCCGCGAGCAGCGCCGAGCGCACCAGTGGGAAGGTGACGTCGGCGAAGGCGCGGAAGGTGTCGGCGCCGAGGTCGGCCGCCGCCTCCTCGTAGCTGCCGGAGGCGCGGCGCAGCCGGGCGGCGACGTTGTTGAAGACGATCACCACGCAGAAGGTGGCGTGCCCGACGACCACGGTGAACAGGCCGAGTCCGACGCCGAGCGGCGCGAGGACGGTGCTGAAGGCCGAGTTGAGGGCGATGCCGGTGACGATGCCGGGCAGCGCGATCGGCAGGACGACCACGAAGGAGAGGGCACCCCGGCCGAAGAAGCGGTGGCGGGCGACCGCGAAGGCGATCAGGGTGCCGAGGACCAGGGCGATCGCGGTGGCGCCGAGTCCGGCCCGCACCGAGGTCCACAGGGCCTCGCGGGCGCCCGAGCTGTGCCAGGCGGCCGTCCACCAGCGGGTGGTCAGGCCGGGCGGCGGCCAGCTCGCGCTGCGGTCCGGGTTCAGGGAGTTGACCAGGACCAGCAGCAGCGGCACGTAGATCACCGCGAAGCCGAGACCGGCGGCGACGCGCACCGCGATCCGCGCGGAACGGGAGAGTTGCACGGCGGGCTCCTCTACAGGCTGCTCAGCGCGCCCGTGCGGCGCATCGCGAACAGGTACAGCACGATGACGACGACCGGGACGGTGGCGAGGGCGGCGGCCAGGGGCAGGTTGAGTTCGATGTTGGCGTAGACGAGGTTGCCGATGAGCTGGGTCTTGCCGCCGACGATCTGCACGGTGATGTAGTCACCGAGACTGAGCGAGAAGGTGAAGACCGACCCGGCGGCGACGGACGGCAGCACCATGGGCAGCACCACGGACCGGAACGTCCGGCCGGCGCGGGCTCCCAGGTCGGCGGAGGCGTCGAGCAGGTTGCCCGGCAGCTGTTCCAGCGCGGTGTGGACCGGCAGGATCATGTACGGCAGCCACAGGTAGGTCAGGGCCAGCACGGTGGCCGGCAGGCCGTAGCCGGGCCCGCTCAGCCCCAGCGGTTTCAGCAGCCAGTCGGCGAGCCCGCCCTCGGACAGGATCAGCCGCCAGGCGTACACCTTGACCAGGTAACTCGCCCACAGCGGGGTGAGGATGGCGACCACCAGGAGCGGGCGCAGCCGCGGGCTCGCCACCCGGGCGGTGTAGAAGGCGACCGGGAAGGCGATCACGGCGCACAGGACGGTCACCGCGAGGGCGACGCCGACGCTGCGCAGGACCACCTGCCGGTACACCGGCGTGGTGAACAGCTGGTGGAAGTTGTCGGCCGACCAGACCTTCACCACCTCGGAGGTGAAGGAGTCCGTCGTCCAGAACGCGGAGACGAACAGCACCGCGAGCGAGCCCAGGTAGAGGACGGCGAGCCACAGCAGCGGGGCGGTCAGCAGCAGGGCGAGGCGGAGCCGGGGGCGCCGGTGCAGCGCCCCCGCGGTCCGGGTGAGCACGGTCATGGCTCAGCCCTTGATCTCGGTCCAGGCCTGCACCCATTTCGCGTACGGGACGCACTTGACGTCGGTGCGGCCGTCCAGGCACTGCTCGATGGGCGTGTTCCAGAAGGCGATGTTCTTCCAGTAGTTCTCGTCGGCCGCGTGGTAGGTCGCGCAGAAGCTCTTGTCGCTGGTCAGGTCGCAGGCCTTGGAGTTGGCCGGGGCCTCGCCGAAGTACTCGGCGACCTCGGCGTTGACCTTCGGCGAGACGATCCAGTCGAGCCACTTGTAGGCGCAGGTCGGGTGCTTGGCCTTGGCGGAGACCATCCAGGTGTCGGACCAGCCGGTGGATCCCTCCCGGGGCACGAAGGCCCTGACCTTCGCGCCCTCCCCCGCGGTGAGGTTGGCGATCACCTGCCAGCTGGTGCCGATCACGGAGTCGCCGCTCTTGAAGGCGGAGATCTCCTTGAGGTAGTCGCTCCAGTACTCGCCGATGTCCGCGTTCTGCTTCTTGAGCAGGGCGACGGCCGCGTCGAACTGCTTCTGGTCCAGCGCGTAGGGGTTCTCGATCTTCAACTCGGGTTGGGCGGCCTTGAGGTACAGGGCCGCGTCGGCGATGTAGATCGGCGAGTCGTAGGCGGTGACATGGCCCCGGTACTTCGCCGCGTCGTCGAAGACCGCGGACCAGGAGGTGGGCGCGGGGCTGACCTTCTGCGTGTTGTACATCAGGAGGTTGGCGCCGCGGCCGTGCGGGATGCCGTACATCCGGCCCTTGACGGAGTTCCAGGCGCCGTTCTTCAGGCCGCTGAAGACGTCCTTGTAGTTCGGTACGAGCTTGGTGTTGACGGGGGCGGCGTCGCCGGAGGCGATCAGGCGCAGCGAGGCGTCGCCGGACGCGGAGACGGCGTCGTACTGGCCCGTCTTCATCAGTTTGACCATCTCGTCGGAGCTGGCGGCGACCTTGGAGTGGACCTGGCATCCGGTCTGCTTCTCGAAGTCGCTGACCCAGTCGGCCTTGGGGTCGTCGGAGCCGTCCTCGACGTAGCCGGCCCAGGCGATCAGGTTGACCGCGCCCTCGCCCTTCCCGAGCTTCGCGAGGGGTTCGAGGTCGGGCGGGTTGAGTCCGGAGGAGGAGCCGGAGCCGGAGGAGCCGCAGGCGGTGGCGGCCAGCAGCAGCGCGGCGACGGCGGCCGCGGCGCGGGGACGGATGAGGCGCACGACGAACTCCAGGGATGCCAGAGGTGCCAGGGGGCGGGGGACGGTGGTGCGGGACGGCGGGTCAGCCGGGGACGTGGACGGTGTGCCGGCGCTGCCAGCGCAGCCGGACGCGGGTGCCGCGGTAGGCGGCGACGTCCTCGGCGGAGGTGTCGAGGTTCTGCTGGAGCGCGGTCATCCGGCCGCCGCCGTCCAGGTCGACCAGGAAGCGGGTGGCGTCGCCGAGGTAGACCACCTCGGCGACGGTGCCCACGGCGTCGGCGTGGTCGGGTCCGCCCGGCTCCGCGCCCTCCCTCAGCACCCGGATCCTCTCGGGCCGGACGCTGTGGGTGCCGCTCTCGCCGAGCACGCGCACGGCGGCCTCGCCGGTGAGCAGGTTGGAGGTGCCGACGAAGGAGGCGACGAAGGCGGTGGCGGGGCGTTCGTAGATCTCGGCCGGGGTGCCGACCTGTTCGATACGGCCCTGGTGGAAGACGGCGACGCGGTCGCTCATCGTCAGGGCCTCCTCCTGGTCGTGGGTGACGAAGACGAAGGTGATGCCCACCTCGCGCTGCAGCGACTTGAGTTCGAGCTGCATCTGCTCGCGCAGCTTGAGGTCGAGGGCGCCGAGGGGTTCGTCGAGGAGCAGGACGCGGGGGCGTCCGACGAGGGCGCGGGCGAGGGCGACCCGCTGGCGCTGGCCGCCGGAGAGCTGGGCGGGGCGGCGGGCGCCGAAGCCGTCGAGGCGGACCTCGGCGAGCGCCTTCCGGGCCCGGACCAGGCGTTCGGCCTTGGGGACTTTGCGGACCCTGAGGGAGTAGGCGACGTTCTGCTCGACGTTCATGTGCGGGAACAGGGCGTAGTCCTGGAAGACGGTGTGCACGTCCCGTTCGAAGGGGGCGCGGCGGGTGACGTCCTGTCCGGCGAGTTCGACCGCGCCCGAGGTCGGGGTCTCGAATCCGGCGATCAGGCGCAGGACGGTGGTCTTGCCGGAACCGGAGGGGCCGAGCATCGAGAAGAACTCGCCGTCGCGGATGTCCAGGTCGACCCCTGCCACGGCGCTGGTGCCGCCGAACGACTTCCGCAGATCCCGCAACCGGATCGCGCTGGCCTGCATGGGCGGGAACCTTTCTGACGCGCTCTTGCGTTGACCGTGATGATCGGAAAGATATGAAGTCATAGTTCAAAGCTCAAGACCCTTCCGAGGTAAAGCTTGGGTCAACGCATAGGGTGGTGGCCCGTGGAACAGCAGCAGACGGACGGCGGCGCCCGAAAGGCCGTCTTCGCCCCGGTGGACAGCAGCGCCCGGGTGGACGCGGTGGTACGCCGGATCGGCGACGCCATCGAACTCGGCCTGCTCGCCGACGGGGAGCAGCTGCCCGGCGAGACCGAACTGGCCGGACAGCTCGGGGTGTCCACGGTGACCCTGCGGGAGGCCTTGATGGCGCTGCGCCAGCAGGGGCTGGTCGTCACCCGCCGGGGCCGCGGCGGCGGCAGCTTCGTCGCCCTGCCCGACACCCCGGGCCGGGACCGGCTCCTGGAGCGGCTGCGCGGCTGGAGCCCCGAGGAACTGCGCGATCTCGGCGACCACTGGGCGGCCCTGTCCGGCACCGCCGCGCACCTCGCCGCCCGGCGCACCGAGGACCCCGACCTGGACCAGCTCCGCCGGACCACCGCGGAGCTGCGCGGGGCCGGGGACGCCTCGGCCCGCTGCCGGCTGTACGGCCGCTTCCAGGTGGAACTGGCCGCGGCCGCCCAGTCGGCCCGGCTCACCCGCGAACAGGTCGCGCTCCAGACGGAGATGGGGGCGCTGCTGTGCCTTGTGCTCGGCGACGACGAATATCGTGAAGAGGTGGCGGACCGTCACCGGTCCGTGATCTCGGCGGTGCAGGATGGGGCGGACGCATCGGCCAGGGAGCTGGCCGAGCGGTGCGTGCGGGACTCGACTGCGCGGCTCATCGCCCTGCGGCTGACCCTGTAGCGGCGCCGCGCCCGCTCCCCCGTCCGCCGGAGGGCAGCATGAGCCGCGGCACCGTCCCCTTCACCTCCGTGGCCACCACAGCGGACACCGCCGAGCAGTACGTGGCCGAACGGGTCGGTCACGCCCTGGAGGCGGTCTTCGACGCCGTCGCCCAGACCCGCGCCGACACCGCCGCGCTGCTGGCCCGGGTCGCGGACCAGGGCCGCCGGCCGGTGACCGCGGACCTCGCGGCCCTGCGCCCCGGGCTCCATCTGCGCCTGACCCGGCAGGAGTTGGTCTCCGGCGTCGGCTTCGTGGCGGCCCCGGGACTGCTGGCCGACGTCCCGGCCTGGCTGGAGTGGTGGCAGAGCGACGCCGCCGGGGACGTACGACCGCTGCTGCTCGACCTCGACCCGCGCACCTCGGCCTACTCCGACTACACGCACTGGGACTGGTTCACGCTGCCCCGGGACACCGGGCGGCGGGCGGTGGCCGGGCCGTACGTCGACTACCTCTGCTCGGACGAGTACAGCCTGACCCTGTCGGCCCCGGTGGAACGGGCGGGCCGTTTCCTGGGCGTGGCCGCCGCCGACGTGTACCTGCGGCACTTCGAGGCGGCCGCGCTGCCGCTGCTGCGGACGCTGCCCGGCCCCGCCCGGCTGGTCAACGCGCGCGGCCGGGTGGCCGCGTCCGCGGATCCGGCGCATCTGGCCGGTTCCCTGACCAGGGGCCCGGACTTCGCCGCCGTGCTGGAGAGCGGCCGTCCGGGGCTGTTCGGCGCGCTGCGGCTGGTGCCCTGCCGGGGCGTGCCGCTCGTCCTGGCGGTGGCCGCGGAGTGAGGCGCCGGCCGCCGCACGCGGGGCGGGTGAGGGGCGGGCCGGAGCCGGAGGAGGCGTCCGGCCCGGCGCCGTCGGCGACCTGAACGCCGGCGGTGCCGGGTCAGGCGTCGGTGGCGGGCACGACGGTCAGATGGGCACCGAGGCCGCCGGGGCGGCGGGAGCGGCGCGGGGCGGCGGGCCGGGGCACGGAGCGCAGCACCAGGGTGTAACGCGCGTAGCCCATGTCCTCAAGGGTTCTCGGGGTCTCGCCGACCACCCGGCACTCGGTGGCGCCGAGCAGCGGGTCCGGGTGCAGCACCGGCCGGACGGCGCCGTCGAGCCGGGCGCCTTCCTCGCCGACCGCGCGCAGCCAGTGCGGCAGGCCGTGCCGGTAGGCCGCCTCCATGATCGGGTCCAGGGCGATGTCCCGGCGGACCGACTGGAGTTCGTGGTCGTGGCCGTACCGCTCCAGCGTGGTCTTGAACTGGGCCAGCATCGGCAGGCACCAGCCCGACTCGTGCGCGCCGAGGACCGTACCGGCATCCGGGTGGAACAGGACGAACCGGAGGAAGTTGTCCCCCGGCATGGCGGTGGGATGCGGGGCGACCGCCCCGAAAAGTGTCTCGAACGCGTCGTTGGCCAGCACCACGTCCCAGCGGTGGTCCACCACCAGGGACGGGAAGGGAAGCGCGTCCAGCAGCAGCGCGTAGTCCTGCAGATATGCCTGGGCCTCAAGACTCTCGGGGACGGGTCGCGGCGCCGGTCGCCGCCCACCTGCCTGATATGCCATCGGGAGGTCACCCCTCTTGCCTATGCGGCCTTCTCGCGGCGATGTGATCCTGCTGCCCCACCCAGAGGCATGTCAACTATCGTGGCATTTCATGCCTGTTGACGGCCGAAATTGGCCACAGTTGTGGCGACACCTGGATGTGAGTTCGAACGAACCGATAATCTCCGGGAGGTTCACGCCGGGCGGTCCCCGGCGACCGCACGAGCGAGGCCTCTGATCCCTCTGAGAGACGTAGGAGTTCTGTCGGTGACGGATGGCTACGAGGATCCGGGCGCCACGGCGACCGCCCAGCTGCCGGCCGTCGTCTCCCGCGTCACCGCGCTCGCCGACCGGCTCGGCGTGGCGTACGCCGAGGTCTTCGACATCGGACGGCTCTCCTACGCGTGCGGGGTCCCCGAGCCCGTGGTCAAGGCCCTGCTCGGCGGCCGGCCGGCGGGCGAACCCGACGTGCAGGAACGCTTCCTGCAACGCCTGGACCTGCTGCGCCGCACCCGCCTCAAGCCCAACGGCCGCAAGCACACCCAGCAGGAGATCGCCGACGGCGCCGGCATGTCCCGGCAGCAGGCCGGTGCCCTGCTCAACGGCGACCGGCGGCCCACCATGGAGCACTGCGACGCCCTCCAGCGGTTCTTCCGGGTGCACGCCGGGTTCCTCACCGCCGCGGACCCGGAGGCGCTGGCCGGTGCCCTGCAGCGCGTCGAGCAGGAGCTGCTGCAGAAGCTCGCCGACCGGGAGCGGGCGGCGGCCGAGGCCGCGGCGGACCCGCTGGAGCGGCTGCTGCAGGACCACGGGGTGCGCGGGATCGCCTGGCGGGCCGCCCAGCTCCCCACCGACCAGCACCGCGACAAGGTCGCGGAATGGCTGGACATGCTCCTGGAGAGCGTCAAGCGACCCGAGTCGTGAGCCGAGAGGGAACAGGAGAACCACGAAGACATGGCCATCGGCAGGGACATGCGCCGGCTGAGCGGCGAGCTGGTCGGGGAGCTGACCCTGCCCGCGCCCAGCGCGCCGCAGGAGCTGTACCGGGCGCTGTGCGATGCGATGAGCCGCCGCCGCGGCCGCCCGGTCCTCTTCCGTACGGCCGTCTTCCCGCCCGGCACGGCCAGCGGCCTGTGGCTCGACCTGACCGACCGGGACCTGGTGGTGGTCGAGGAACGCACCGCGCCCGACCATCAGTTGGTGATCCTCGGCCACGAGCTGTGGCACATGCACGCCGACCACCACGGCCACGACGTCGACGGGATCGCGGTGGCGGCTCGGCTCGTGGACGAGGGGACCGGCGGCGGTGCGGGCACCGACCGGGCCGCGGTCCAGGCCGCCGTCCGGCGGATGGCCGCCCGCACCCGATTCGACCAGGCCGAGGAGCAGGACGCGGAGACCTTCGGACTGCTGCTGGCCAGCAAATGCCGGACCTGGCTCGTGGGTTCGGCCCTGCGCGGTCCGGTGCGGCGGCACGACGTGGCGGGACGCATCGAGGCCTCGCTGGGCTATCCGGGCAAGTGAGCCCTTCAGGGCCGGATTCCGTTGCCGCACGGGCGAGGATACGTTCCCTCAGCGCGGTGGGCGACGGCGGTCCACAGTCGGCTGAGCGGGCGAACCGAGGCGGAGCGGCGAGGCGTTGTCAGTGGCGGGCGGCAAGCTGGTGGGTGCGCACCGCACACGCGGTGCGGGCCGCGCCGTCCGGGCGCGGGACCGTGACGACCGACGGGGAGAGCCGAGCCATGCCCACCGCCGTACTGACCGACCGTGAGCGCACCGCCGTCCAGGCCTACCTGCGACTGCTGCACACCGTCCGCGCCGCCTTCGACGGCCCGCCGGACACCACCCCGCGCCCGTTCCTGGTCCCGCCCGCCGTGCTGGCCGAGGCGGAGCAGGCCCTGGACCGCGCCGGGCTCGCCGGCAACGAGGAGGCGTTCTTCCGCCTCCTGCACGACTGGTGCCCGCCCACCTGAGCCGGCACGGCGTGCCCGGGGCCGACGTCAGGGGTGCGGCACGACCACGGCCGAGGTCAGCAGGGAGCTTCCCACGCTCCAGCGGCCCTCGAAGACCTGCAGCCGCTGCCCGCCGACCTCGGGGCCGGGGACCAGCAGGCGGGCGCGCAGCGTGCCGTGCCGCCGCCCGCCGGGCTCCGCGGCCAGCTCGATGTCGGCCTCCATGAAGTCCAGCCACATCCCGGTGAGGGGGAACCACGCCTTGTAGACGGACTCCTTGGCGCTGAACAGCAGCCGGTCCCAGTGCACGTCGGGCCGCTCGGCCGCGAGCCGGCCGAGCCGCTGCTGCTCCGAGGGCAGCAGGACGGCCTCCGCGACGCCCTCGGGCAGCGGGGCGTGCGGTTCGGCGTCGATGCCGAGGGAGGCCAGATCGGTGGCGCGGACCAGGGCGGCGGCGCAGTAGCCCTCGCAGTGGGTCATGCTGCCGGCCAGCCCGTCCGGCCAGCGCGGTGCGCCGCGCTCGCCGGTCAGGACGGGCTGCGGCGGGACCCCGAGCTTCTCCATGGCGCGCCGGGCGCAGGCGCGCACGGCGGAGAACTCACGGCGGCGCTTGGGCACGGCACGGGCGACGAGCGCCGCCTCCTCGGGGTAGAGGGGGGCTTCGCGGATCGCCTCGTCACCGAGCATCTCCACGGCCACCACCGACTCCGGGAGCAGCTCCTCGATCACCGGTCTTGACCTCCATCGGCAGAATGCGGCGCAGCGTGCCCGGCGGCTGGGGTCGCTTGCGCCACTCGCGGGGGTATCCCACGGAGACCTCTTCGAACCGGACGCCGTCGTGGAAGGTGGTCCGGGGGATGTGCAGATGACCGTAGACCATGGTGTCGACACGGAACCGGCGGTGCCAGTCCGCGGTGCGGGTGGTGCCGCACCACATGGCGAACTCGGGGTACCACAGGACGTCCATGGGGTGCCGGTCCAGCGGGTAGTGGGCCGCCAGCACGGTCGGCAGGTCCTCGGGCAGCTCGGCGAGCCGGCGCTCGGTGGCCTCGACCCGGGCCCGGCACCAGTCCTCGCGGGTCGGGTAGGGGTCGGGGTGCAGCAGGTACTCGTCGTTGCAGACGATGCCGGTGCCGTGCGCGTAGGCGAGGCCCTCCTCCTTGGTCGTGCAGCCGGCCGGCAGGAAGGAGTAGTCGTACAGGAGGAAGAGCGGGGCGACCACGGCCGGTCCGCCCTGGCCCTCCCAGACGGGATAGGGGTCCTCGGGGCTGACCACGCCGAGTTCCCGGCAGAGGGCGACGAGGTGTTCGTAGCGGGCGACGCCGCGCAGGGTGACCGGGTCCTTGGGGTGGGTCCACAGGTCGTGGTTGCCGGGGGCCCACAGCACCTTGGCGAAGCGGCCGGCGAAGGTCTCCAGCACCCAGCGGATGTCGGCGACGGTCTCCGCGACGTCACCGGCCACGATCAGCCAGTCGTGGTCCGTCCCAGGGCGCATCTTCTCGACGAGCTCGCGGTTCTCCGGGTACGAGATGTGCAGGTCGCTGATGGCCAGCAACTGTCCGGCACCGGCCGTGGACTCCACCCCGTACCCCTTCCGATCATGTCGTCGCCACCCACCTCAGCACATGACGGGGCGGCGGAACAAGGGGACCTGTCGGCCTGTCGCCGGTCTTTCGGCGGTCCTCCCGCGGTCTTCGGGCGGCCGGTCCGCGACGGGTCGCCGGTCGGCGGCCGTCCGTCAAGGAAACCGCCGTGGACGGCGCGGGAAAACGCGTGTGGACGGTCCCGGGGAATCCGTAACACGGGCGTTGCACGCGGGGCCCCTTGAAAGCCGTATGATCCCTCCAACACCACCGCCACGAAATTCCCTTCGTCCAGGGCGGTTTGGTGACCCTCCAACCACCCTGCCCGGGCACGGGCCCCTGAGTCCTGCCCGAAAATGCCCGAAAGGCGGCCTGCATGCTCTCTCGCGTACGCGTCTGGCTCAACCGCACGTACGCGGAGAACGTGTTCTTCATGGATCAGCTGCGGAGAAATCCCAGCGACCGGGCGGTCGAGATCCATGCGACGCACGGTGACGCCGACTCCCCCGTGCTGGCCGCCGCCGACACCGCCGACCTGGAGCCGGAGGGCCTGTCCCCGGCCGGGTACGTCGAGTACGCGCTCGACCAGTGCCGGCGTCGTGGCATCGATGTCTTCGTGCCCCGGCTGCACCAGTCGGCGATCGTCGCCCACCGGTCCGACTTCGAGGCGGCCGGTACGGCGCTGCTGGCGCCGACGCGGGAGGCGACCGCCGTCTTCGAGGACAAGGCGACCGCCTACGAGGCGGTCGGCGCGGTCGGGGTCCCGGTGCCGCCGTGGTGGCGGGTCCGCACGGCGGACGAACTGGTCGCCGCGGTCGAGGCGCTGGAGGCGGACGGCCACAAGGCCTGCTTCAAGCCGGCCGCCGGTGCGGGCGGTGTCGGGTTCCGGGTGATCACGCGCGCGCCCTTCTCGCTCGTGCACCTCAACGGGTTCCCCGGGCCCTACGTCCAGCTCGACCTGGTGCTCGACGCGCTGCGCCGGGCCGACGAGCCGGTGGACTGGCTGGTGATGCCGCGGCTGGAGGAGCCGGAGGTGTCGGTGGACTGCCTCACCGGTCCCGACAACCGGGTCCGGATGGCGGTGGGCCGCACGAAGAACGGCCGCCGCCGTGGTTTCACCCTGGACGAGAGCTGGCTGAAGCCGGCCCGGCTGATCGCCGAGGGCTTCGGACTGCACTACCTGTCCAACATCCAGTTCCGGATGTACGGCGACGAGCCGGTGCTGCTCGACGTCAACACCCGGCCCGCCGGCGGCCTGCACCAGCTCTCGCTCTGTGGCGTCAACGCGCCTTGGGCGGCGGTGCAGTTGGCGCTGGGTGAGGACCCGGGGGCGATCGAGCCGCCGTTCCTCGGACAGGACTACGCGGTGGTGTCGGGGCCGCGTCCGGTCCTGCCGTCCGTGCCGGCCGCACGGGAGGAGGCCGACGTGGTGCTGGCGCCGTCGGTGCCCGTCGAGGTGGAGACGGTCGAGGCCGCGGCCGCCGTACTGCCGCTCTAGCCGGACGCCGGACGCGTCGCGGTCGCCCGCGCCCGCACGGCTGCCCCGCGCGGGAGGCTCGGGCGCCTGCTACGTCGTCCCATCGGTACGGACCAATCGACGCCCGCATCCTTGACAGCTCGATTGGTCCATACCATTTTTATTGCGCACCCCTTTCGCACTGTCCTCGCACCTCCGTGCAACTCCCGAACACCCCCATTCCCGCAGGGAGATCGCGTGCGCAACTCACTCGGACGTCCCAGACGTCGGTTCCTCGCACTGCTCGGCTCCGCCACCCTCGCGCTCGCCGGAGCCATCGCGCTTCCCGGTACCGCACAGGCGGCCAACGTCCTCACCAACCCCGGCTTCGAGTCGAGCAGCCTGTCACCCTGGTCCTGCACCGGAAACCTGGGCTCGGTCGTGTCCTCGCCGGTGCACGGCGGGTCCAAGGCCCTCGCGGGGGCCGTCAGTTCCAGCGACACCGCCCAGTGCACCCAGACCGTCGCCGTGCAGCCCAACACCACGTACTCGCTCAGCGGCTGGGTGCGCGGCTCCTACGTCTACCTCGGGGTCACCGGCGGCGCCTCCACCTGGACCAGCTCGCCGTCCCAGTACAGCCAGCTGAGCGTCTCCTTCACCACCGGGGCCTCGCAGACCAGCGCCCAGATCTACGTGCACGGCTGGTACGCGCAGGGCACCTACTACGCAGACGACATCAGTCTCGACGGGCCCGGCGGCGGCGGCTCCGACACCCAGGCGCCCACCGCGCCGGCGAACCTCGCCGCCACCGGGAAGACCTCGTCGAGCGTGTCCCTGTCGTGGTCGGCCGCGACGGACAACGTCGGGGTGACGGCCTACGACGTCTACCGCGGGTCGACCCTGGCGACGAGCGTCTCCGGCACGTCCGCGACGGTCGGCGGGCTGTCCGCGAGCACGGCGTACACCTTCACCGTGAAGGCCCGTGACGCGGCGGGCAACGTCTCGGCCGCCTCCAACGCGGTGAGCGTCACGACCGACGCCGGCACCGGCGGCGGCACCGGGTTCAAGCAGGCCGCACCCTACCTGTACGAGGGCTGGGGCGACCCGCCGAGCCCGTCCACCGTGATGAGCGCGACCGGCATCAAGAACTTCACCATGGCCTTCATGCTCGACTCGGGCGGCTGCACGCCCGCCTGGGACGGCAGCCGGCCGCTGACCGGCGGCGCCGACCAGAGCGCGATCAACCAGATCCGGGCGGGCGGCGGTGACGTCACCCCGTCGTTCGGCGGCTGGCAGGGCAGCAAGCTCGGCGCCAACTGCTCCTCGGCGAGCGCGCTGGCCGGAGCGATCCAGAAGGTGATCGACGCCTACGGGCTCAAGTCCGTCGACATGGACATCGAGAACACGGACGAGTTCGAGAACGAGGCCGTGCAGGCGAAGATCCTGACCGCCCTGAGGACGGTCAAGGCCAACAACCCCGGCCTGCGGACCATCGTCACCTTCGGCACGTCCACCACCGGGCCGACGTACTACGGCAACCGGCTCATCGAGCAGGCGCAGTCGCTCGGCACGAACATCGACGTCTTCACCATCATGCCGTTCGACTTCGGCGGCGGCGCCGACATGTACGGCAACACCGTGGCGGCGGCCGAGGGGCTGAAGACCAAGCTGAAGTCCACCTTCGGGTGGGACGACGCGACGGCCTACGCGCACATCGGGATCTCCGGCATGAACGGCCTGTCCGACCAGCAGGAGACCACGACCCCGGCGATCTGGACGCAGATCCGCGACTGGGGCAACACGCACCACATCGCCCGGCTCGCTTTCTGGGCCGTGAACCGCGACCGCGGCTGCGCGGGCGGCGGCGTGGTGAGCAACTGCTCCGGGATCAGCCAGAACACCTGGCAGTTCACCTCGATCACGGCCGGCTTCACCGGCTGAGCGGAGACGAGGCGGGAGGCGTGGGGGTGCCCTGGACCGGGTACCCCCACGCCCTCGCCATCCCCGCCGGCCGGGGCGGGAGTCCGGCCGGCGGGTCGGCTCGGCGCGCGGCCTGAACGTGCCGTGGTCCTTCCTGCCGTGGTCGAGCATGCCGCTCTCCCACGGGACGCCGAGGTACGCGCACAGTTCGCGGGGGATCCGCTCCGGTTCGGCGGTGAGGTCCCCGTAGGTGATCACATGGGCGCCGGGCCACCGTCGACGCGGCCGGGGCCGGACGAGGGTGGCCGGTGGGGTCTTGTCGACAGTGACGTCCTTCCCGTCAGAACCGGCCCGATCCCCGGTACAGGGCCAGCTCCCCGTCCAGCTCGACGGCGAGGACCGTGGCGTACGGGTCGAGGTCGGCCGCCGCCGGCGGGTCGATCCACAGCACCCCGACCGCCTCGTGCAGTCCGCCGACCACCCGGTGGCCGAGTGCGGTCCCGGTGCCGAGCACGGTGACCCCGCGGACCGCCGTCGCCAGGCCCCGGACGCCGATCTCGGCCCGCGGGGCGTCGAACAGGACGAGGTAGAGGGTGCGCCGGTCGGCCGAGAGGGTGCTGGGCCCGTAGTGGTGCCCGGCCGGCAGCCCGCGCCCGGTGCCGTACACCGCCTCGGCGTGCCGCCGGATCCACTCCCCCAGCCCCTCCAGCCGCTCCGCCTGCGGCGGCGGGACGGTGCCGTCCTCCGTCGGGCCGACGTCGAGCAGCAGGTTTCCGCCGCCGCCGATGGTCTCGGTGAAGTACCGGATCAGCTGGGCCAGGGACTTGTGGTTGTGATCATGGTGCTGGTACCCCCACGAGTCGTTGATCGTCAGGCACAGCTCCCACGGGCCGTCGGGCGGCACGACCGGCGCGCCCTGCTCGGGCGTGGCGTAGTCGCCCTCTTCGAGCATCCGCGCGTTGAAGACGACGTCGGGGACGTAGGACCTGATCAGCGCGGCCAGTCGGGGGATCCGCCACTGCTCCCCGCTGCGCTCCCACTCCCCGTCGAACCACATCAGGTCCGGCCGGATCCGCGCGGCCAGTTCCGTCACCTGACCGTCGCGGTAGGCGAGGAAGCGTTCCCAGGCGGCCGGGTCCTCGTGCCCGGCCGCCGCCTCCGAGTAGCGGTTGTCCTCCTGCTCCGGCGGGCGGCCCGGCTTGCGCGTGGAGGCGTAGTCGGGGTGGTTCCAGTCGGAGTGCGAGTAGTAGAGGCCGACCTTCAGGTCCCTCTCTCGCAGGGCCTCGGCGTAGGGCCCGAGGTAGTCCCTGCCGAGATTCAGGGAGCCGTACGCGGTGTCCCACAGGGCGACCCCGTCGTGGTGACGGCTCGTCAGCACGGCGTACCGGGCGCCGGCGCGGGCGAACAGGTCCGCCCACGCCCTCGGGTCGTAGCGGGCGCCGGTGAACCGTTCCAGCTGGGACATGTACCGCTCGTGCGGCACGACGCCGTCGTAGAAGGACCAGGACTCCTGGACCCCGTCGACGGCGTAGATGCCCCAGTGCACGAAGATCCCCAGCTTGGCGTCGGTGAACCAGGGTGGCACGGCCATGGGGTCAGCCCCTCCGCAGCCGCAGGGTGAGGATCTGGAACGGGCGCAGCTCCACGGGCACCGTGCCGTCGTGGGCCGTGGCGTCCTCCAGGGGGCGCTCCAGCAGGTCGGTGACCTGGGCGCCCGCGAGCGGGAAGCCGGTGCGCAGCACGCCCCGGGCGCGGCCGCCGCGGGACTCGTAGAGCCGGACCACGACGTCGCCGGAGCCGTCGTCGGCGAGCTTGACCGCCTCGACGGTCACGCCCTCGCCGAGGACGGAGACGACCGGTTCCGGGGCGCCCGCCGCTTCGGCCACCCGGAGCGGGAGGTTGAGGGCGTAGCCCGCGGCGACCGCGTCCCCGATGCTCGCGCCGGGCAGCAGCGAGTAGGTGATGCGGTGCCGGCCCTGGTCGGCGCCCGGGTCCGGGACGCGCGGGGCACGGACCAGGGAGAGGCGGACCGTGGTGGTCGTTCCGCCGTCCTCGCGGACCGTGCGGGAGACGTCGTGGCCGTACGTCGAGTCGTTGACGACGGCGACGCCGTAGCCGGGCTCGGCGAGGTGCACCCAGCGGTGGCCGGAGACCTCGAACCGGGCCGCCTCCCAGCTGGTGTTGGGGTGCGTGGGCCGCTGGACGTGGCCGAACTGGATCTCCGCGGAGGAGTGCGCGGCGCGGATGTCCACGGGGAACCCGGCCTTGAGGAACTTCTCCGCCTCGTGCCAGTCGATGTCCGTCTCGAAGTCGACCCGCGGGCTGCCGGCCCGGACCGTGATCGTCTGGACGATCGTCGAGCCGTTGCCGAAGGGGCGGGTGACGCGGATCGAGCCGATCAGCGGGTCGGCCTCGGCGACCGTGATCCCGGAGGGGTCCAGCAGGTCCGTGTAGCGGTTCTTGTAGTGCTTGTCGACGTCCCAGGCGTCCCAGTAGTTGGGCAGGTCGGTGTGCAGGCGCAGCAGGTTGCCCTGGCCGGCGAGGACCTCGCGGCCGGCCCGGTGGTCGTACACCGACGACAGGGTGCCGTCCTCGGCGACCTCGACGCGGACGAGTCCGTTGTCGAGGACCCTGCCCTCGGCCGTCACCGGACGCGGCGCCTCGGCGGCGGCGGTCAGCGGGGCGCTGCCGTTCGCGGGGACCTCGACGTACACCGGTGTGCCCGCGGCGTCCCGGACGACCTCGGCGCGGTCGTGGGGGCTGGTGTTGAAGACCCGGGCCGGGCCGTCGCCGAGCGCCGCCAGCGCCTCGGCGGTCAGCGTCTCCAGTTCCGCGGCGACCCGGGCGTACTCGGCCTCCGCCTCGCGGTGCACCCAGGCGATCGAGGAGCCCGGCAGGATGTCGTGGAACTGGTGGAGCAGGACCGTCTTCCAGAGCCGGTCGAGCCTCTCGTGCGGGTAGCGGTAGCCCGGCGCGTGCAGGGCCGCCGTGGTGGCCCACAGCTCGGCCTCGCGCAGCCGGTGCTCGCTGCGCCGGTTGCCCTGCTTGGTGCGGGCCTGCGAGGTGTAGGTGGCGCGGTGCAGCTCCAGGTACAGCTCGCCGACCCAGACCGGCGCGTCCTCGTACTCGGCGCGGGCCTTGGCGAAGAAGGCGTCCGGGTGCTCGATCTCGACGCGCGGGGAGCCCTCCAGGTCCTTCAGCCGGCGGGCCCGCTCCATGATCTCGCGGGTCGGGCCGCCGCCGCCGTCGCCCCAGCCGAAGGGGGCCAGCGAGCGGGTGGCGCCGCCCTTCTCGGCGTAGTTGCGGACCGCGCGGGACATCTCCTCGCCGCTGAAGCGGGCGTTGTAGGTGTCCACGGGCGGGAAGTGCGTGAAGATGCGGGTGCCGTCGATGCCCTCCCACCAGAAGGTGTGGTGGGGGAACTTGTTGGTCTGGTTCCAGGAGATCTTCTGGGTGAGGAACCACTCGTTGCCGGCGAGCCTGGCGATCTGCGGGTAGGCCGCGTTGTAGCCGAAGGAGTCCGGCAGCCACACGCCCTTGGTCTCGATGCCGAAGTGCTCCATGAAGAACCGCTTGCCGTGCACGAACTGGCGGGCGACCGCCTCGCCGCCGGGCAGGTTGCCGTCGGACTCCACCCACATGCCGCCGACCGGCGCCCACTGGCCCTTCTTGACGGACTCCTGGATCCTCGCCCAGACCCGCGGGTGGTTGTCGCGCACCCACTCGTACTGCTGGGCCTGCGAGCAGGCGAAGACGAACTCCTCGTACTCCTCGGCCAGCGAGGTGACGTTGGAGAAGGTGCGGGCGGTCTTGCGCTTGGTCTCGCGGATCGGCCACAGCCAGGCCGAGTCGATGTGCGCGTGACCGACGCCGGAGACGCGGTGCGCGCTGGCGTGCGCGGGCCTGGACAGCGCGGGCTTCAGCGCCGCGCGGACGGCGGCGGCGGAGCCGGCGACGTCGTCCAGGTCGAGCAGGTCCATGGCGTGGTCGAGGGCGTGCGTGATCTCGTGCCGGCGCGGGTCGTGCTCGCCCAGCTCCAGCATCAGCTCGCGCAGCACCTGGACGTCGAGGTCGAGGTGGAAGACCTCCTCGTCCAGGACGGCGATGTCGGCGCGCCGGAAGGTGTAGAGCGGCTCGTGGCCGGCGGTCAGCACGTCGCCGAGCGGGGTCGGCGCGGCGAAGTCGTTCGCCAGGATGTCGGGGTTGGAGGCGGCCTCGACCAGGTAGTCGACGACCTCGCCGCCGGTCGCGGGGTCGGCGATCCGCACGTACTGGTTGAGCGGGTTGACCGCCTTGAGCGGGGTCCCGTCGGCGAGGTGGACCAGGGCCTCGGCCTGGTTGCCGGGCCAGTCGCCGACGAAGCCGAGGTCGATGACGGCCTCGACCCGGCGGCCCGCGAACTCCTCGGGGACCCGGCCGTGCATCCGGAACCAGGTGGTGCCCCACGGCGGGCCCCACGGGGTGCCCGTCGCGAACGGCTCGTACGGGGCGGCCGCGGCCTCCTCGAAGGGCACCGGCTCACCGGGAGCCTGCCAGGCGGACACCTCGAAGGGAACGGCGGCCGCGTGCACCGCGGGCTTGATGCGCTGGTCGTGGAGGCGTGCAACGCGCTCCTCGATCCGGCGGCGTTCGTCGTGCATGGAAGTCTCCAGAAGAGGTGTGGAAAGCGCTTTCCGTACGGCTGGTCACCTAAGATACGCGAGCCCCGGATGGACCTCGGTGTACCCCTCCAGCAGCCGGCGGGCGACGTTCACCGAGTCGACCAGCGGGTGCAGCGCGAACGCCTTCACGGCCGTCGCGCGGGAGCCCGAGTCGGCCGCGGCCAGCACCTCGCGCTCGACGGCCTTGACCGCGCAGACGAGACCGGTGGCGTGAGCGGGCAGCGGATCGACGGCGACCGGGTGGGCGCCGTTGGCGTCGACCAGGCAGGGCACCTCGATGACGGCCTCGCCGTCGAGCGCGGAGAGGGTGGAGCGGTTGCGGACGTTGAGGATCAGGGTGGTGCGTTCGTCGCGGGCGATGGCCCGCATCAGCGCCAGGGCCACCTTCTCGTAGCCGCCGGACAGGTCGTCGGCGTCGCGCTCGCCCGCGCCCGCGGTCTCCCGGTTCTCGGCCATGTAGGTGGCCTCGCGCTCGGCACGGGTCCGGTCCCAGACGTCGAGGGCCTTCGCGCCGGGCTCGGCGACCGCCTCGTAGAACTGCGCCTGCTGGTCGCGCAGGAAGGCGCCGCGGGTCTTCTCGGCCTGCTGGTAGGCGCGGACGGCCTCGCGGTTGAAGTAGTAGTAGTGCAGGTACTCGTTGGGGATCGCGCCGAGGGAGCGCAGCCAGTCGGCGCCGAAGAGCTTGCCCTCCTCGAAGGAGCCGAGCAGGCCGGGGTCGGCCAGCAGGCGCGGGAGTTCGTCGCGGCCCGCGATGCGCAGGCCGCGGACCCAGCCGAGGTGGTTGAGGCCGACGTAGTCGATCCAGGCCTCGCCCGGGTCCTTCGCGCCGAGCACCCGGGCGATGCGGCGGCCGAGGCCGACCGGCGAGTCGCAGATGCCGATGACGCGGTCGCCGAGATGCCGGGACATCGCCTCGGTGACCAGTCCCGCGGGGTTGGTGAAGTTGATGACCCAGGCCTCGGGGGCCAGGCGTGCCACCCGGCGGGCGATGTCGACGGCGACGGGGACGGTCCGCAGTCCGTAGGCGATCCCGCCCGCGCCGACCGTCTCCTGCCCGAGGACGCCTTCGGCGAGCGCCACCCGCTCGTCCTCGGCCCGGCCCGCCAGGCCGCCGACGCGGATCGCGGAGAAGACGAAGCGGGCCCCGCGCAGGGCCTCGTCGAGGTCGGTCGTGGCGGTCACCGCGGGGGCGCCGGGGACGCCGGCCGCCTGTTCGGCCAGGACCCGGGCGACCGCGGACAGCCGGCCGGCGTCGAGGTCGTGCAGCACGACCTCGGTGACCCGGCCCTCGCCGCGGTCCGTCAGCAGCGCGCCGTACACGAGCGGCACGCGGAATCCGCCACCGCCGAGAATCGTCAGTTTCACGCTTGAGCCTTTCCTGCCAGGACCACGTCGACACCGGCCTCCTCCAGGGCGGACCGGGTCACCGGGTCGACCGGCGCGTCGGTCACCACCATGTCCAGGTCCTCGGGACCGCAGACCTTCGCCATGCCCGTACCCGGGAACTTGGCGGCGTCGGCGAGCAGGACGGCCTTGTCGCTCGCCTTGATCATCGCCCGTTTGACCGGCACCTCGACCACCGTCGTGTCCATCACCTGGCCGCCGGGCCGCACTCCGCTGGTGCCGAGGAAGAGCCAGTCGGCGTGCAGCTGGCGCAGGTTGTCCTCGGTGAGGAAGCCGACCAGGGAGCGGTACTCGCGGCGCACCACGCCGCCGAGCAGCACCAGTTCGATGCCCTCGTCGTCGGCCAGCTCCTCGTAGACCACCAGGTTGCTGGTGATCACGGTGAGGCGCCGGCCGTGCAGCTGGCGGGCCAGCCGGTAGGCGGTGGTGCCGATGTCCAGGAGGACCGACTGGCCGTCCGCGACCAGGGCGGCGGCGCGGGCCGCTATGGCGTCCTTCTGCGTGACCCGCACCTCGGCGACCTCGGCGAAGGGCTGGTCGCCCTCGTCGGCGACGGCACCGCCGTGCACCCGCGTGAGGAGCCCTTCCTCCTCCAGCTTCAGCAGGTCGCGCCGGACGGTCGCGGGGCTCACGCCCAGCTGCTCGGAGAGGTCGGTCACGGCCGCGGGACCGCCCGAACGCAGGGCCCGCAGGATGAGTTGATGTCGTCGTTCTGCCAGCACGCGAGGAACAGTACTCGTCATCTTCAATCATTTCTATGCTCAGTTCTGCTCGTGTATTGACCAATCTCGCGCGGCAGCGCACGATTCCGTCATCGAAATTGACGGGTTTTGACGAGAGGGTGGCGTGTGGACGACGACATACCCGACGTGCTGCTGACCGGTCTCCTCTTCTACGACCTCGTCCTCACGGGCCTCGGGAAGCCGCCGGCACCGGGCGAGGAGGTCTGGACGGCCGGCATGGGCTGCGGCCCCGGCGGCATCGCGAACCTCGCGGTGGCGGCATCCCGTTTCGGCCTGCGCACCGAACTGGCCACGGTCTTCGGCGACGACTTCTACGGCGTGCACTGCCGGGAGGTGCTGGGCCGCCAGGAAGGCGTCGGCCTCTCCCTGTCCCGGACCGCCACGGGCTGGCCCACGCCGGTCACCGTCGCCCTCGCCCACGGCCGGGACCGGGCCCTGGTCACCCACGGCGGCGAACCGCCGTACTCGCAGGACGTCCTGACGGGTGATCCGCCCGCGGCCCGCACGGCGCTCGTCCACCTGGAGGCCGAACCCCGCGAGTGGATCGCCAAGGCCGCCGCGAACGGCACCCGGATCCACGCCGACGTCGGCTGGGACCCCACCCAGCGGTGGTCCCGCGACCTCCTCGACCAGCTCGCCCTGTGCCACGCCTTCCTCCCCAACGAGACCGAGGCGATGGCCTACACCCGCACCGACAGCGCGGTCGCGGCCCTCGGCACGCTCGCCGAACTGGTCCCGGTGGCCGTGGTGACCCGCGGCGGCGACGGCGCGGTGGCCGTCGACCAGACCACCGGCGAGTTCGCGGAGGTCCCGGCCCTGGCCGTGGACGTCCTGGACACGACGGGCGCCGGGGACGTCTTCGGGGCGAGCTTCGTGACCGCCTCGCTCGCCGGCTGGCCGCTCGCCGAACGGCTGCGGTTCGCGGTCCTGGCCGCCGGTCTGTCGGTCGGCCACCACGGCGGCGCGCTCGCGGCCCCCGGCTGGTACGGCGTCGACCGCTGGTGGCGGTCGGTCACCGACCCCGAGCTGCGGCGCGCCTACGGCTTCCTCACCGACCGGCTGCCGGCCGACCCCGGCCCGCCCGTGAGCCACGCACCCGTCACTCCCCCCGCACCGCGGCCCTGACACCCCACGGCGGCCCCCACGCGCGCCCCCGACTCCCCCACGCTGCACGCGAACGTTCCGAACAGATCCGAAAGACCCGAAAGGCGGTGGGAGCTGTGCGGCTCTCACGTAGAGGCCTGCTGCGCGCGGGCCTGGCCGGTTCGGCCGCCACGGCGCTCGGCGGCCTGGCATCCGGCTGTGCCGTTCCGACCGGCTCCACCGGCCGGAACATGGTCCTGTGGTACTGGGACGGCGGCCTCGGCGACACGGTCGTCAAGAACGCCGGGACCCGCTACGGCGCCGACGTCGACCTGCAGGCCATCAAGATCGGCGGGTACTACCGGTCCAAGCTCCTCACCACCATGACCGGCCGGGCCCACGTCCCGGACATCGCGGGCCTCAAGGGCGAGGACATGGCGTCCTACCTGCCGAACGCGAACCAGTTCGTGGACCTGCGCACGCTGGGCGCGGACACCTACCGCGACCAGTACCTGTCCTGGAAGTGGGACCAGGGCATCGCCGACGACGGCACCATGGTCGGCTTCCCCATCGACTGCGGCCCGGTCGCGCACTTCTACCAGTACGAGGTCTTCCGCAAGGCCGGACTGCCCTACGAACCCGACGACGTCTCCGCCGGACTGGACACCTGGGAGAAGTTCTTCGCCGCCGGCGAGCAGCTCAGGAAACGCATCCCGGGGACCTGCCTGCTGTCCGACGTCAACTCGGTCTTCGAGAACGTGGTGACGCAGGGCGGCAAGCGGTACGTCGACAAGGACCGGCACTTCATCGGCGACCAGGAACACGTCCGCCGCGCCTGGGCGCTGGCCGTGGAGGCGAAACGGCGGGGGATCGTCTCGGACCTGGTCAGCGGCACGCCCGACCAGCTCTCCGCCCTCCAGGACGGCAAGCTGCCCAGCCAGCTCAGCGCCTCCTGGGCCACCAACGACATCAAGACCGGCGTCCCGAGGACCAAGGGCCGGTGGCGGGTGGCCCAGATGCCGGTACGGCCCTCCAACAACGGCGGGTCCTTCCTGTCGGTCACCAAGGAGTGCCGGGAGCCCGAGCAGGCGTTCCGGATCATCACCTGGATGCTGAACGCGGACAACCAGGCCCAGGGGTTCGCGGACGCGGGACTCTTCCCCTCGACCCCGGCGTCGTACGGCCTGAAGACCCTGCGCGAGCCCGACCCGTTCTTCGGCGGCCAGGTCACGATGGACATCTTCGGGCCCGCCGCGCAGCGGATCGCCGTCGCCTACAACAGCCCGTTCGACGTGGCGCTCGGGCAGCCCCTCAAGGACGAGATCAAGAACGTCGGCGTCCTCGGCAAGAACCCCGAGCAGGCCTGGAAGGACGCCATGAGCAAGTGCCGCCGCATCGCCCGGCACCTGGGGGTGGGTCTGTGACGGCCACCGCCCTCGACAAGCCCCCGACGACCGTGGAACGGCCCGCGACGGCCGGTCCCCGCACCGGAATCCGCAGGTACTGGCACCTGTACGCCGCCATCTCCCCCTTCTACCTCCTCTTCCTCTGCTTCGGCCTGATCCCGGTCGGCTTCTCGCTCTACGTCTCCCTGCACCGCTGGGACGGCCTCGGCCCGATGGAGTGGGCCGGTCTGTCGCAGTACCGGTACCTGCTGAGCGACACCGACTTCTGGACCGCGGTCGGGAACACGATCGTCATCTGGGCGCTCGCCACCCTCCCCATGATCTTCCTGGCGATGGTGACGGCCGTGATGCTCAACTCGGCGGTGCGCTTCAAGAACCTCTACCGCTTCGCCTACTTCCTGCCGAACGTGACGTCCGTGGTCGCCGTCGCGATCATCTTCGGCTCGGTGTTCTCCACCAACTTCGGCCTGGTGAACGCCTTCCTGCGGGCCGTGGGCATGGACCAGATCGCCTGGCTGAACACCCCGTGGGGCATCAAGGTCGCCGTCGCCACGCTGATGACCTGGCAGTGGACCGGCTACAACGCGATCATCTTCCTCGCCGGACTCCAGACGATCCCCGGCGAACTGTACGAGGCCGCCCGCATGGACGGCGCCGGACCGGTGCAGACCTTCTTCCGGATCACCCTGCCGATGATGCGGCCGGTGCTGCTGTTCGTGCTCGTCGTGTCGACCGTGACCGGCCTGCAGAGCTTCTCCGAACCGCAGGTCCTGCTGCAGACCACCTCCAACGACTCCACGTTCGCGGGCGGTCCCGGCCACGCCGGGCAGACCATGGTCCTCTACTTCTTCCAGCAGACCTTCGACAACAACGACTTCGGGTACGGCGCCGCCGTGGCCTGGGGCATCTTCCTCGTCGTCATCATCTTCTCGATCGTCAACTGGCGCCTGGTGCAGCGCCGGGGCGAGGACTAGGGAGGCCGCACACCATGGCATCCATCCGCACGACGCGCCCCAGGGCCGTCAAGGGCACCCGCGGCCGCCAACTCGCCCTGCACGCCGCCCTGGTCGCCGGTCTGCTGCTCTCGGCCTTCCCGTTCTACTGGGCCGTGATCATGTCGACGCACACCACGTCGGAGATCTTCTCCTACCCGCCGAAGCTGCTGCCGGGTCCGCACTTCCTGGAGAACGCCCGCAGCCTCTTCGACAACATCGACTTCTTCGGGTCGATGGCGAACTCCCTGCTGGTCGCGGGCTCGGTGACCTTCCTGGTCCTCTTCTTCGACTCGCTGGCCGCCTTCGTCTTCGCCAAGTTCGCCTTCCCCGGCAAGAACCCGCTGTTCGCCCTGCTGATGGTCATCTTCATGGTGCCGGCCCAGCTGTCCGCCATCCCGCAGTTCGTGATCATGGCGAGGCTGGGCTGGATCGGGTCGATGACCTCGCTGATCGTGCCGGCGGCGGCCAACGCGTTCGGGATCTTCTGGATGCGCCAGTACATGAAGGGCGCCATCCCCGACGAACTCCTCGACGCCTCCCGCATCGACGGCGCGAACTTCCTCCGCCAGTACTGGCACGTGGCCCTCCCGGTGGTCCGGCCGGGCCTCGCCTTCCTCGGCATCTTCACCTTCATGGGCCAGTGGAACGACTACGCCTGGCCCCTGATCGCCCTCACCAACCCGGACAACGTCACCCTCCAGGTCGCGCTGTCCCAGCTGAACGGCACCCACGGCACCACCGACTACGGAATGGTCATGACCGGCGCGCTCCTCGCCCTCGTCCCCCTGCTGATCGTGTTCGCGGTCGGTGCCCGCCAGATCATCGGTGACCTCGCCAAGGGAGCCGTCAAGTGACCGACCCGCTGGCCGCGCTCCGCCCCTGGGAGGCACCCGAGGTGACCTCCTGGGGGCGGCTGCCCATGAACGCCGTCGACCGGCGCTCCGGCGCCCTGTCCCTGGACGGCCGGTGGCGCTTTCGGCTGCTGCCGGATCCGCAGGCGCCGGCGGACGGCGTCCCGTGGTCGGCCGTGCACGTCCCCGGCGCGTGGACGATGCAGGACACGGACGACCGTCCGCAGTACACCAACGTGACCATGCCGTTTCGCGAGTTCCCGCCGCACGCCCCGGCCGCCGACCCCACCGGCGTCCACGAGCGCGACCTGGACGTGCCCGCCGCGTGGGCCGGGCGCCGGATCGTCCTCCAGGTCGGCGCCGCCGAGAGCGTCCTGCTGGTGCACGTGGACGGACGGCCGGTGGGCCTCTCCAAGGACTCCCATCTGGCGGCGGAGTTCGACCTCACCGACGTGGTACGCCCCGGCGAGCGGTCCGTGCTCCGCCTGACCGTCGTCAAGTGGTCGGACGCCTCGCACATCGAGGACCAGGACCACTGGTGGCACGGCGGGATCACCCGCTCCGTGCTGCTGTACGCGACCGACCCGCTGCATCTCGCCGACGTGAGCGTGCGGGCGCGACGCAACGGCGAGCTACGGGTGGACTGCGCGGTGCGCGACCGCGGCGGTGCGCTGCCGGACGGCTGGTACGTGAGTGCCGACCTGGACGGAGAACTCCTCGCGCAGGACGCCGAGTTCGACCGGCGAAACGCCGAGGACGACCGGGTCTCCGACTTCCTGGGCGAGGCCCGCGTCCACACCGTCGTACCCGGGGTGCGCACCTGGAACGCGGAGCAACCCGAACTGTACGGGCTGACCGTGCGGCTGCACCGCGCGGACGGCACGGTCGCCGACACGTCGTACCACCGCGTCGGGTTCCGGGACGTCGAGATCGCCGGCCGCGACCTGCTGGTCAACGGCGAGCGGATCTTCGTGCGCGGCATCAACCGGCACGACTTCCACCCGCTCACCGGACGGACGGTGTCGTACGACGACATGCGCGCGGACCTGGTGCTGCTGAAGCGGTTCGGTTTCAACGCGGTCCGCACCGCGCACTACCCGAACGATCCCGCCCTCTACGACCTCGCCGACGAACTGGGTCTCTACGTGGTCGACGAGGCCGACATCGAGTCCCACGACCACGCGCACGAGATCGCGGACGACCCGCGCTACCTGAACGCCTTCGTGGACCGGGTCTCGCGCATGGTGCTGCGGGACAAGAACCACCCGTCGGTCATCATCTGGTCGCTGGGCAACGAGTCCGACTACGGCGCCAACCACGACGCGGCGGCGGGCTGGGTGCGGCGGCACGACACCACTCGGCCGCTCCAGTACGAAGGGGCGGCGAAGCGGGGCTGGGCGGATCCCGACGTGGCCTCCGACATCGCCTGCCCGATGTACGCGCCGCTGGCGGAGTGCGTGGCGCACGCGCTCTCCGGCGAGCAGACGAAGCCGCTGATCCAGTGCGAGTACTCGCACGCCATGGGCAACAGCAACGGCACGCTGGCCGACCACTGGGCCGCCATCGAGTCCACTCCGGGGCTTCAGGGCGGGTTCATCTGGGAGTTCTGGGACCACGGAATTCTCCAGCGGGTGAGCGACGGCAGACCGGTCGGGCGCGCGGGCGCCGGACTGTACGACAGCGGTGTCGCCGCGCCCGGCCACCGCTGGGCGTACGGCGGCGACTTCGGCGAGGCCACGCACGACGGGGCGTTCGTCGCGGACGGCATGGTCTTCCCCGACCGGACCCCCAAGCCCGCGATGTACGAGCACCGGGAACTCGCGGCGCCGGTCCGCATCCGGTGCTTCCGGCACGAGGGCATCGTCCTCGCCAACCACCAGCACTTCCGGGGCTTCGACTGGCTGACCGCCACCTGGGAGCTGGCCCTGGCCGACGGCCGTACCCTGACCGGTCCGGCCGAGCTGCCCGAGCTGTGCCCCGGCGAGACCGCGGCGGTGCCGCTGCCCTTCGAGGTCCCGGCGGACGGCGGCGAGGCGTGGCTGACCCTGCGCGTGACCACGGCCGGCGACCAGGCGTGGGCGCCGGCCGGTACGGAGGTGTGCGCGCCGCGGATCCGGCTGCGGGCCCCCGGCCCGTTCCCGGCGGCCGTGCCGGGCGGGCCCGGTGTCGAGGTGGACGACGAGGGGCTGCTGCTGCACCCGCTGCTCGCCGCCGCCCCGACGCTGTCGCTGTGGCGGGCGCCCACCGACAACGACGAACTCGGCGGGATCGCACCCCGCTGGCGGGCCTGGGGCCTGGACAGCCTGGTGCGCAAGGCGGTCTCGGTACGGCGGACGCCCGGCCGTGTGACGGTGCTCGCCCAGTACGCGGGGACGACGGGAGTCGTCCGGCACCGGCAGGAGTTCACCGCGGTCGAGGGCGGCATCCGGGTCGAGGAGTCGGCCGAGCTGCCCGCCGAGTTCGACGACGTGGCCCGGGTCGGCTCGGTCTTCGAGACGGTGGCCGGCCCGGAGCTGCTGGAGTGGTTCGGTCAGGGTCCCTGGGAGTCGTACCCCGACCGTGCCGCCGGTGCCCCGGTCGGCCACCACTCCATGCCGGTGGACGAGCTGTTCACCCCGTACCTGCGGCCCCAGGAGAGCGGCGGACGCCACGGCGTGCGGCGGTTCACGCTGTCGGCGCCGGACGCCACCGGACTCGCGGTCGAGCTGGACGAGCCCCGCCAGGTCTCCGTCGGCCGCTACCGCGCCGAGGACCTGACCGCCGCCGCCCACCACGACGAACTGGTGCCCCGGGCCGGCTGCGTGGTCCACATCGACGCCGCGCACCGGGGCCTCGGCACGGCCTCCTGCGGCCCCGACACCTTCCCCTCCTACCGCGTCGCACCGGGCGTCCACCGCTGGAGCTGGACCCTGCGCGTCCTGTGACGTCCCGCCGGGACCGAGCCGTGAGGGGCGAGGGCCGGTGCGACCGGTTGTCGCCGGGCGGCCGGTGCGCCATGCTGCGATCCGTGCCTCGTCGCGCACCCGCCGCCCGCACCGCGCCCGACCGGCTGCTGTCGGTACTGGCCGCGTTCGACCACGGGCATCCGGCGCTCGCCCTGAGCGACATCGGCCGCCGGGCCGGACTGCCGCTGACCACCGCGCACCGTCTGGTCGGTGCGCTCACCGCGTGGGGCGCGCTGGAACGGGACGCGGAGGGGCTGTACCACGTGGGGCTGCGGCTGTGGGAGCTGGCCGCGCTGGCGCCCCGGGGACTCGCGCTGCGCCAGGCCGCGCTGCCGTACCTGGAGGACCTGTACGAGGCGACCCACGAGAACGTGCAGCTGGCGGTCCGGGACGGAGCCGAGGTCGTCTACATCGAGTGGCTGTCGGGGCGTTCCGCGGTGGGGGTGCACATACGGGTGGGCGCCCGCTGGCCGCTGCACGCGACGGGCGTGGGCCTCGCGCTGCTCGCGCACGAGCCGCCCGGATTCCAACGGGACTACTGTGCGGGGACGTTGGCCGCCTTCACGCCGTACACGATCACCGATCCGGTGCGGCTGCGCCGTTCGCTCGCCGAAGTGCGGCGCACCGGAGCCGCGGTGAGCAGCCGCCAGGTGACGGACGACGCGCTGTCCGTGGCGGCCGCGGTGCGCGGTGCAGCGGGGCAGGTGGTCGCGGCCGTCTCGGTGGTGGTGCCCGAGGCCGACGCCCAGGTGCCGGCGCTGGTCCCGGCGGTGCGGCTGGCGGCCCGCGGGATCTCCCGTGCGCTGGGCTGGCGGCCGGACCGGACGGCGGGTCGGCCCCTGTAGCGTGTTCCGGTGACGACGAGCGAGGTGTACCGGGAGCTGGGCGAGGCCGCCTGGACGTGGGTGCTGGGGCAGATGCGGGACGACGCGGGCCCCTGGCTCCCGGAGACGGTGCCGGAGGAGGACCCCGGGGACCCGGCGCCCGAAGAGGACCGGGACTCGCTGTACGCGGGGATCGCCGGACTCGCCCCGGTGCTGGCGGAGATCGCGCGGTACCGGCCGATGAGCACGCGGGAACGGGCGCTGGCCGCCGGGATCGTGGAGCGTCTGTCGGCGCGGGCACCCGTCGCGACCGAGCCGTCGCTCTACCTCGGCCTGGCCGGTCACGCGACGGCGTTGCGGCTCCTCGCGCCGGGCAGCGAGGCGACCGCGCTGCGGCGGCTGGCCGAGCTGGCGGCCCCCGGGGGCTGGCGGACGACGACCGGGTTCGTCCCGGACTCCGACGCGCCCCTGACCGACATCGTCATGGGCGTCGCGGGTGTGGTCATGACGGCGGTCTGGGCGGGCGGCCCGTACGCGGAACACCTGGCGACGACCGGGGGTGAGGCCCTGCTGCGGATGGCCGACCGCACCGCGGCGGGGCTGGACTGGGGGATCTCGCCGGGCAGCGAGTCGCGGTGCCCGAACTACTCGCACGGGGCGGCCGGGGTGGGCGCGGCCCTGGCGGTGGCGGGCGCGGCCCTGCACCGGGAGGACTTCGTCGCGGCCGCCGTGGACGCGGCCCGCCACGTCCTGTCCGTCGGCTCGCTCGCGGACGGCGGCTTCGTCGTCCCGCACACGATCCCGCCGTCGAAGCGGGAGGTGGAACCGGTGACGTACACCTGGTGCCACGGTCCCGCGGGCACCTCCCACCTGTTCACGGCGCTCGCCCACGCGGGCGTCCCCGAGGTGGCGGGGCACGCCGTGGGCGAGCTGCGGCAGCGCTGCCTGACCTCGACCCTCGCCTCGGGGATCCCGGAGCGGCTGCGCCCGGGGTTCTGGGACAACGACGGCCGCTGCTGCGGGACGGCCGGCGTCGGGGACGTCCTCCTCGACGCCGCACAGGACCTCGCGGGCACACCCGAGGCGGACCCGCTGGTGCGCGGCGCGGTACGGATGGGCGACGCGCTCGTGGAGCGGGCGGTCCGGGACGCGGCGGGCGCCCGCTGGCGCTTCGTGGAGTACCGCGCCGAGAACCCGCTGCTGCCGCCGGGCACGTCGTGGATGCAGGGCGCGGCGGGCATCGCGGCCTACCTGCTGCGTCTGGCCCGCTACCTCGACACCGGCCCGGACGCCCCGGTCGTCTCCCGCCCCGACCAGTGGTGGGCGGTACCGGCGCGGCTGCGCGGCGAGGGGCCGGTCCTGGTCGGCTGACCGCCGCCGTGGCCGCGTACGTCACCGCGTCGGCCCGTGGCCGGCCGACGTGCCGCGGACCGTGCGGCGCCCGCACCCCGCGCACCCGGCCCGGCGCGAGCTGCGCGAACCGGCGGCGGCGGACCGCGGCCGGGTCGTCGAGGGCGAGTTCGTGCAGGGAGATGTGCCAGGAGAAGCGGGCCCGGTGCACCGCGCTCCGCGGCCCGCTCGCGGGCCGGGCGCTGCGCGTCGGCCAGGGCGCGGGGCACGTCGACGGCGGCCGGGGCCGGGGCAGTCCACCACCCGGCCGGCCGGGAACCCACGGCGAACGGGCCGCCGAGTCGGCCGGCGTGCTCGACGGGTTCAACGGCCGGAACCTGTCCCGGGCGGGCCGGGAGGCCGCCGGCGCGGTGTGATCCGCGAACCTCTTCACTGCCTGAACTCCGTTGGCGTGCAAGGAGATTCTTTGTTTTGACTCTTGACGGCCGCAGGCGCGGAGAGCACATTGGGCGCACTTTGAGAGCGCTCTCAGAAATGGCTCGGAAGCGTTCTCGGAGGCACCCGCACCCCCACTCCGTACCCGAGAGGCACCCCATGAGTGAAACCTCCGGTATCTCCCCCGCGGACCCCGGACGGCGGCGTCCCCTCACCCGCGCCCTCGTCGCCGTGCTCGCCACGATCGGCCTGGCGGCCGCCGCCGCCACGACCGCCACCCTTCCCGCCAGCGCGTCCGCGCCGGGCACGCCGTCCGGCTGGAGCCAGGTCTTCCTCGACGACTTCAACGGCTCCGCCGGCACCGGCGTCAACACCTCCAACTGGCAGTACGACACCGGGACCTCGTATCCCGGCGGCGCGGCCAACTGGGGCACCGGCGAGGTCGAGACGATGACCTCGTCGACCAACAACGTCGCACTCGACGGCAACGGCAACCTGCTGATCACCCCGCGCCGTGACGCCTCGGGCAACTGGACGTCGGGCCGCATCGAGACCACCCGCACCGACTTCCAGCCGCCGGCCGGCGGAAAGCTGCGGGTCGAGGCGCGGGTGCAGATGCCCAACGTCACCGGGACGGCGGCGCAGGGATACTGGCCCGCGTTCTGGATGCTCGGGGCGCCGTTCCGCGGCAACTACCAGAACTGGCCGTCGGTCGGCGAGCTGGACATCATGGAGAACGTGCAGGGCCTGAACACCACGTGGGCCACCATGCACTGCGGCACGAACCCGGGCGGTCCCTGCAACGAGACCACCGGCCTCGGCAACTCCACCTCCTGCCCCGGCTCCACCTGCCAGTCCGGCTTCCACACTTACACGATGGAGTGGGACCGCTCGGCGAGCCCCGAGGCGATCCGCTTCTCGGTCGACGGTGTCACCTACCAGACGGTGACGGCCAATCAGGTCGACGCGACGACCTGGTCGAACGCCACCCGGCACGGTTTCTTCGTCATCCTGAACGTGGCCATGGGCGGCGGCTTCCCCGGCGCGTTCGGCGGCGGCCCCTACGGGACCACCGAGCCGGGCCACCCGATGACCGTCGACTACGTGCAGGTGCTCCAGAGCACCGGCGGCGGTGGCGGCACCACGCCGCCGCCGTCCGGCAACCGTGACGCCTACAGCGCCATTCAGGCCGAGTCCTACGACAGCCAGTCCGGCGTCACCACGGAAGCGACCACCGACACGGGCGGCGGCCAGGACATCGGCTACGTCACCGGCGGCGACTGGGCGCTGTACAAGGGCGTCGACTTCGGCTCGTCGGCAGCCACCCAGTTCAACGCGCGGGTGGCGAGCGGCGCCGCGAGCGGGGTCAGCGGGCTCGTGGAGGTCCGCCTCGACAGCCGGAGCAACGCGCCCGTGGGCAGTTTCGCGGTGGGCAACACCGGGGGCTGGCAGAGCTGGAGAACGATCCCGGCCAACATCAGCGCGGTGACGGGCACCCACGACGTCTACCTGACCTTCAGCAGCGGCCAGTCGGCGGACTTCGTGAACGTGAACTGGTTCGACTTCGGCCACTGACGGAGGGAGTTCGGGACACGCGGCGCCGGGGTCCGCCCCGGCGCCGTCGCCGTGTCAGCGCAGTTCCGCCCGGAACGCCACCGGGGTCTGGCCCGTGTGCAGGTGGAAGAACTTGGAGAAGTTCGCCGCGTCCGGGAAGCCGACGGCCACGCCCACCCGGCCGATCGGCAGGTCGGTGTGGGCCAGCAGGCGCTTGGCCTCCAGGACGACCCGCTTGTCGATGAAGCCCTTCGGCGTCTCGCCGGTCGCGGCACGCACCGCGCGCACCAGGGTGCGGCGGGAGTATCCGAGGGCGTCGGCGTAGGCGCTGACGCTGTGGTTGTCCGCGAAGTCCTTCTCCACCGCGTCCCGGAACAGGGTGAAGGTGGTGTCGGCCTGACGGCGGGCCGCCTCCGCCGAACTGGCCGCCAGGTGGGCGAGCCGCAGCAGGAGCGCCGTGAGCGAGTGGCGCAGGACAGAGGTGTGCAGCCCGGGGGGCAGGGTCTGGTCGTCCTCGTACTCGCGCTGGAGGTTGGCGAGCGAGGCCCGCACCGCGGCGAGCTGCGGCGCGTCGGGACGGAGCAGGGGCGGCAGGTCGTAGCGGTAGAGTCCGGTCGCCTCGACGATGGCCCGCGGCAGGAAGCCGGGCTGCATGGTCAGGACGGTTCCGCGGTACTCGCAGGTCCGCGAGAAGCGGTGGACCTGTCCGGGGCGGATCCAGAGCAGGTCGCCGGCGTGCGCCTCGTACTCGGCGAAGTCGATCATGTGGCGGACCGGGCCCGCGGCGAAGAGCATGACCACGTGGAAGTCGATGCGGTGAACGCGCTCCAGGGGGGCATCCGCGTGCCAGGTGCGTCCGGTTCCCATCGGGCCGACCTGGATGCCGACGCCGCCGACGCTCAGATCCACCGGGAAGGGGAAGGTCCTGATTCCGTCACCGTCGCCCGCCCCTTCGGGCGTTCTGTCCGCCATGTCCTTCTCGTGCCGTCCCTGCCGAAGATCCGTGTCCCACTTTCACCACAGGCTGACACACTCCGACCTTCCTTCCAAAAAGTCAGACTTTTACTTTTGAACGCGTCAGGCCAGCCAGAACGTTTCGAACGAGGACTTCTTGAAGATGAGCACGCAGACAGCAGACGGCTTCGAGTGGACCGACCTGGACCGGCGTGCCGTGGACACCGCGCGCCTGCTCGCCGCGGACGCCGTGCAGCAGGTCGGCAACGGACACCCCGGCACCGCCATGAGCCTGGCCCCGGCCGCTTACACGATCTTTCAGAAGGTGATGCGGCACGATCCCGCCGATCCCGAGTGGACCGGCCGGGACCGTTTCGTCCTCTCCCCCGGACACACCTCGCTCACCCTCTACACCCAGCTGTTCCTCGCCGGGTACGAGCTGGAGCTGGACGACCTCAAGGCCTTCCGCACGCACGGCTCCAAGACGCCCGGCCACCCCGAGTACGGCCACACGGCCGGCGTCGAGACCACCACCGGGCCGCTCGGCCAGGGCGTCGCCAACGCGGTCGGCATGGCGATGGCCGCCCGTTACGAGCGCGGCCTGTTCGACCCGGAGGCCCCCGAGGGCACCTCCCCGTTCGACCACACGATCTGGGCGATCGTCTCCGACGGCGACCTGGAGGAGGGCGTCTCCGCCGAGGCCTCCTCGATGGCAGGCCACCAGAAGCTCGGCAACCTGGTCTTCCTCTACGACGACAACCACATCTCCATCGAGGGCGACACCGCGACCGCGTTCTCCGAGGACGTCCTCGGCCGGTACGCGGCCTACGGCTGGCACACCCAGCGCATCGAGCCCACCGCCGAGGGCGACGTGGACGTGCACGCCCTGCACGCGGCCCTGAAGGCGGCGCGGGCCGAGACCGGGCGCCCCTCCATCATCGCCATGCGCACGATCATCGCCTGGCCCGCCCCGAACGCGCGGAACACCGAGGCCTCCCACGGCTCCGCGCTCGGCACCGACGAGATCGCCGCCACCAAGCGCCTCCTCGGCTTCGACCCGGAGCGGACCTTCGAGGTCGCCGACGAGGTGCTGGCCCACACCCGCCGGGCCCTCGACCGGGGCGCCGAGGCCCACGCCGCCTGGGACAAGCGCGTCGCCGAGTGGCGCACCGGGAACGAGGAGCGCGCACGGCTCTTCGACCGGGTCGTGGCCGGCCAGCTGCCCGAGGGCTGGGAGGCCGAGCTGCCGGTGTTCGAGGAGGGCAAGGCCGTCGCCACCCGGGCCGCCTCCGGCAAGGTCCTCCAGGCGCTCGGCGCGGTGCTGCCCGAGCTGTGGGGCGGCTCCGCCGACCTCGCGGGCTCCAACAACACCACCATCGACAAGACGTCCTCCTTCCTGCCGAAGGGCAACCCGCTGCCCGAGGCCGACCCGTACGGCCGTACCGTCCACTTCGGGATCCGCGAGTTCTCGATGGCCGCCGAGATGAACGGCATCGCGCTGCACGGCAACACCCGGATCTACGGCGGCACCTTCCTGGTCTTCTCCGACTACATGCGCAACGCCGTCCGGATGGCGGCGCTCATGCAGCTCCCGGTGACCTACGTCTGGACCCACGACTCCATCGGTCTCGGCGAGGACGGCCCCACCCACCAGCCGGTCGAGCACCTCGCCTCGCTGCGCGCGATCCCCGGCCTGAACGTCGTCCGCCCGGCCGACGCCAACGAGACCGCGGCGGCCTGGGCCGAGATCCTGAAGAGGCACGCCACGCGTCCCGCCCCGCACGGGCTCGCGCTGACCCGCCAGGGCGTGCCGACGTACGCGCCGAACCCCGACGCGGCCAAGGGCGGCTACGTACTGCGCGAGTCGTCGACCGAGACCCCGGAGGTGATCGTCGTCGCCACCGGTTCCGAGGTGCACCTCGCCGTCGAGGCACGGGACCTCCTGGAGGCCGAGGGGATCGGCACCCGGGTGGTGTCCATGCCGTCCGTGGAGTGGTTCGAGGAGCAGCCGCGCGAGTACCGCGAGAGCGTCCTGCCGCCGGCCGTGAAGGCGCGGGTCGCCGTGGAGGCCGGGATCGGCCTGACCTGGTACCGCTACGTCGGCGACGCCGGCCGGATCGTCTCCCTGGAGCACTTCGGCGCCTCCGCCGACGCCAAGACCCTGTTCACCGAGTTCGGCTTCACCGCCGAGCACGTGGCCGCGGCGGCCCGCGAGTCCCGCACGGCCGCCCGTACCGCCTGATCCACCAGCCAGAAACAGTTCAGTAGAGGAAGATGATCACTGTGACCGAAGCAACCGCCACCGCGGGAGCACTGAAGCGCCTGTCCGACGAGGGCGTCTCGATCTGGCTGGACGACCTGTCGCGCAAGCGGATCAGCACCGGCAACCTCGCCGCGCTCGTCGCCGACCGGGGCGTGGTGGGCGTGACCACGAACCCGTCGATCTTCCAGGCCGCCATCGGCTCCGGCGAGGGGTACGAGGAGCAGCTCGCCGACCTGGCCGTGCGCGGCGTCACGGTCGAGGAGGCCGTGCGCATGATGACGACGCAGGACGTGCGGGCCGCCGCCGACGTGCTGCGCCCGGTGTTCGACGCCACCGACGGCCGGGACGGCCGGGTCTCCATCGAGGTCGACCCGCGGCTCGCCCACGACACGGTGGCCACCGTCGCCGAGGCCCGTCAGCTGGCCTGGCTGGTCGACCGCCCGAACGTGATGATCAAGATACCGGCGACCAGGGCCGGCCTGCCCGCGATCACCGAGGTCATCGCCCAGGGCATCAGCGTCAACGTCACGCTGATCTTCTCCCTGGAGCGCTACCGCGAGGTCATGGCCGCCTACCTGGCCGGTCTGGAGCAGGCCGCCGCCAAGGGCCTGGACGTCTCCGCGATCCACTCGGTGGCCTCGTTCTTCGTCTCCCGCGTCGACGCCGAGACCGACAAGCGGCTGACCGTCCTCGGCACGGACGAGGCGCTCGCCCTGCGGGGCCGGGCCGCGCTGGCGAACGCGCGGCTGGCCTACGAGGCCTACGAGCAGGTCTTCGCCGGCGACCGCTGGAGCGCCCTGGAGTCCTCGGGCGCGAACCGCCAGCGCCCGCTGTGGGCCTCCACCGGCGTGAAGGACCCGTCGTACAAGGACACCCTCTACGTCGACGAACTGGTCGCGCCCGGCACGGTCAACACCATGCCGGAGGCCACGCTGAACGCCACCGCGGACCACGGCGACGTCCGCGGCGACACGGTGACCGGCGGCTACGAGCAGGCCCGCGCCGACCTGGCCGCCGTCGAGCGGCTCGGCATCTCCTACGACGAGGTCGTGGGCAAGCTGGAGGACGAGGGCGTCGCCAAGTTCGAGGCTGCCTGGCAGGACCTGCTGGACGCCGTCACGAAGTCCCTGAACAGCAAGGGAGTTGACGCGTAATGAGCGAGAAGGACAAGGAGGGGCGGGCGCCCGAGGTGCCCGCCGCCGACTGGGACAACCCGTTGCGGGACCCCCGCGACCGGCGCCTGCCGATGGTCGCCGGGCCGTCCGGCCTGGTCATCTTCGGTGTGACCGGTGACCTGTCCCGCAAGAAACTGATGCCGGCCGTCTACGATCTGGCCAACCGCGGTCTGCTGCCGCCGGGCTTCTCGCTCGTGGGCTTCGCCCGCCGGGACTGGGAGGACCAGGACTTCGCGCAGGTCGTCCACGACGCGGTGCGCGAGCACGCCAGGACCCCGTTCCGCGAGGAGGTCTGGCAGCAGCTCGCCGAGGGCATGCGGTTCATCCCCGGCGACTTCGACGACGACGCCGCGTTCAAGCAGCTCAAGGACGCCGTCGACGAGCTGGACGGCTCGCGGGGCACCGGCGGCAACTTCGCCTTCTACCTCTCCGTGCCGCCGAAGTTCTTCCCGAAGGTCGTGCAGCAGCTGAAGAAGGTGGGGCTCGCCACCCCGCCGCCCGGGGCCTGGCGGCGGGCGGTCATCGAGAAGCCGTTCGGCCACGACCTGGCCTCCGCGCAGGACCTCAACCGGGTCGTGCACGACGTGTTCGACCCGGACCAGGTGTTCCGGATCGACCACTACCTGGGCAAGGAGACCGTCCAGAACATCCTGGCGCTGCGCTTCGCCAACCAGATGTACGAGCCGATCTGGAACCGCAGTTACGTCGACCACGTGCAGATCACCATGGCCGAGGACATCGGCATCGGCGGCCGCGCGGGGTACTACGACGGCATCGGGTCGGCCCGTGACGTCATCCAGAACCACCTGCTCCAGCTGATGGCGCTGACCGCGATGGAGGAGCCGATCGCGTTCGACGCGGACGCGCTGCTCACCGAGAAGCTGAAGGTCCTCAAGTCGGTGCGGCTGCCGGAGGACCTGGGCGAGCACACCGTGCGCGGCCAGTACGCCGAGGGCTGGCAGGGCGGCGAGAAGGTGATCGGATACCTCCAGGAGGACGGTATCGACCCCACGTCGAAGACCGACACCTTCGCCGCGGTCAAGGTCGAGATCGACAACCGCCGCTGGGCGGGCGTCCCCTTCTACCTGCGCACCGGCAAGCGGCTCGGCCGCCGGGTCACCGAGATCGCGGTGGTCTTCCAGCGGGCCCCGCACTCCCCCTTCGACTCGACGGCCACCGAGGAACTGGGCGAGAACGCGATCGTCATCCGCGTCCAGCCGGACGAGGGCATGACGGTCCGGTTCGGCTCCAAGGTGCCGGGCACGTCGATGGAGATCCGGGACGTGTCGATGGACTTCGCCTACGGCGAGTCGTTCACGGAGTCGTCCCCCGAGGCCTACGAGCGGCTCATCCTGGATGTGCTCCTCGGTGACGCCAACCTGTTCCCCCGTCACCAGGAAGTGGAAGAGTCCTGGAAGATCCTCGACCCGATCGAGACGTACTGGGCCGAGCACGGCAAGCCCGCACAGTACGAGTCGGGCAGCTGGGGACCCGAGGAAGCCGACGAGATGCTCGCACGAGACGGACGGAGCTGGCGCAGGCCATGAAGATCGACCTGACCGACACCACGGCAAGCAAGATCAACAAGGCGCTGGTGCAGGGCCGCCGCGCCATCGGAACGCCCGCGGTGGGCATGGTCCTGACGATGGTGATCGTCACGGACGAGGAGAACGCCTACGACTCGATCAAGGCCGCCGAGGAGGCCTCGCACGAGCACCCCTCGCGGACCCTGGTCGTCATCAAGCGGCACGCGCGCACCCTGCGCGACCGCACCGCCTCCCGCCTGGACGCGGAGGTCCGGGTCGGCTCCGAGGCCGGCACCGGCGAGACGGTCGTCCTGCGGACCTACGGCGAAGTCTCCGACCACGCCGACTCGGTGGTGCTGCCGCTGCTGCTGCCGGACGCCCCGGTCGTCGTCTGGTGGCCGGTGGAGGCCCCCGACAACCCGTCCAAGGACCCGCTCGGCGCCCTCGCCCAGCGCCGGATCACCGACCTGTACGCCGTCGAGCGGCCGATGGAGGTCCTGGAGGCCCGCGGCCGCAACTACGCGCCCGGCGACACCGACCTGGCCTGGACCCGGCTCACGCTGTGGCGGTCCATGCTGGCCGCCGCGCTCGACCAGGCCCGGTCCGACGTGATCTCGGCCGCCGTCGAGGCCGAGGCGGACAACCCGAGCGCCGAACTCCTCGCCCGCTGGCTGGAGGCCCGTCTGCGCGTCAAGGTGGACCGCGTGGTCTCCCCCGGCCCGGTCGTCACGGCCGTCCGGCTCGGCACCGCGGGCGGCGACATCGTCATCGACCGCCCCGAGGGCCCGCTGGCCACCCTGACCCTGCCGGGCCAGCCGCCGCGCACCCTCGCGCTGAAGGTCCGCGCCACCTCCGAACTGATCGCCGAGGAGCTGCGCCGCCTCGACGCCGACGAGATGTACGCCATCGCCCTGCGCGGCGAGGGCACCAAGGAGACGTCTTCCGATGCCTGACACCCCCCGGCTCACCGAGCGGCCCGAGTGGGCCGCGCTGGAGGACCACCGCGCCGAGGGCCGGCCGGTCCTGCGCGAGCTGTTCGCGACGGACCCGGCACGCGCCGAGCGGTACGTGGTACGGGTCGGCGACCTGTACATCGACTACAGCAAGCACCTGATCACCGACGAGACCCTCGCCCTGCTCCAGGAACTGGCCGCCGCCACCGACGTGTCCGGGCTGCGGGACGCGATGTTCCGCGGCGAGAAGATCAACGTCACCGAGGGGCGGGCGGTGCTGCACACCGC
>NZ_JBIWNY010000041.1:0-57465 GCF_044767465.1 Streptomyces sp. NPDC101237
GTACCACGACCCGTACAGCGCCCGCTCCCGCTCGACCAGCAACGGCAACGGCTCCGAACAGGTCACCAACTCCCGCAACGGATACCGCGCCAGGATCTCGTCGACCTCCGGAGCCAGCGCGCTCGCCAGCCGCTCGTGCAGCGGCAGTCCGTCGTCGCCCAGGGCGTGCGCCGCCGCCTCGACCCGCTCGCGCTCGGGGCCCGCGGGCATCCGGGCCGCCGCGCGCGCGTAGAGCGAGGCGCCCTCCTCCAGGACCAGACCGGTGTCGATGCCCGCCGGGATCTTCACCCGCGCGTGCCGGCGCCAGGTGGTGAGCGGGGCGCTCCAGGCCTCCACGTGATACGTCCAGCGTCCGGTCGCGTCCGGCGTGACCTCGGCGCCCCACCGGTCGGTGCCGGGGACCAGCTCCCGCATCGGCGCCCAGGGACCGGGCCGCCCCGCGGGGTCGCACAGCACCACGTTGGCGCCGACGGCGTCATGACCCTCACGGAAGACGGTGGCGGTGACCTGGAAGGTCTCGCCGGGGACCGCCTTGGCCGGACGCCCGCCGCCGTCCACGGCCGGTTGTACGTCACGCACCGGAATTCGGCCGATGACCTCTGTCGCCTTCATGGGTCTCACCTCCGTCGTGCTCGGAGCCGGGCCAGGGGCCCGGCTCCGCGGTCCGTAGTGCGCGGGAGGACGACTCGTCCTCCCGCCGGGGGGTCCGCCTGCGGATCACTGCCGCGCGGAACTGCGGTCCGACGGAGGAGCCCGCCGGACCGTGCCGCTCAGCTGTGCCCGGCCGCCCTGATCCCGCAGGTAGGTGACCAGGCTGGTGCGCAGATAGCGCTCGGCCGCGTCCACCGCCTCCCGGGCGCAGCGCTTGCCCATCAGCACACACAGCGTGTAGCCCGAGTCCTCGAAGGTGGACCGCACCTCGCGGTCCTGCGGCGAGGCGAGCATGACGCGCTCCCACGCCCGGTAGCGCCGCAGCTGCCGGGCCACCTCGGCCTTCGCGGGTAGCAGCATGGCTGTGTCTTTCCTTCCGACGCTCTCGAATGGGCACGTGTCCCCGACGATCGGGGAGCGTCCGGGCACGGAAGGGCACGGAGCCGTTACGGCGAATCGAGGCTTTCACTCATGGTGCACGGATGACGACGGAGCGTCTTGTTGGAACTTCAACAACCTCATGCGTCTCTCAGGTTGCACGAATGGCGTAGTGACCGCAGTGTGGGAGGTGACTCAGAAGCGATGAGTGCTCACGCTACGCGTCCGGAACGGATTTCCGGACGGGTGAGGGGAGCGGGAGCCGCGCCGGGTGAGGAGCCAGCGACAATGAAGACCGCAGTGCCCTGCTACTACCACCTCGACGTGGAGGTCAGCCCGGAACGGGTGGGACAGGTCAGCCGCATTCTGGCCGCCCATCTTCGCTACTGGGATCTCGACAACCTCGTGGACCCCGTCTGCCGCGGTGCCGAACTGCTGCTGACCGCCATCGACCAGCACGCGACGGACAAACACACGTCCATCGAGATGTGGTGGAACGGGCAGCACCTCATCACCGCCATCGGCGACGACGACCGCGATCTGCGCCCCGACCAGGACCTGCGCTCGTGCCTGGCGCACCTGGCCGCCACCAGCGACGGTTGGGGGTGTTGCGCCCCGGAGACCGGCAGCAAGATCATCTGGTTCTCGCAGCGCGCCCGGTCCGGTGAGCGCGTCCCGCTGGTCAAGACCGCGCCGTCGCCGAGCCTGCGCCGGACGCTCCGGGTGCCGCGCGCCGTCCCCGTCGCCCAGTTGGCCGCAGTCGCCCCGGGCGTCCTGGAGGGCGCCCGGTGACGGCTCGGAAGTCCCGGAAGGGGGTGCCCGTGTGGAGCGGGCACCCCTATCCGTTGGGCGCCTCCTTCGACGGCCAGGGCACCAACTTCGCTCTGTTCAGCGAGGTCGCGGAGAAGGTCGAACTGGTCCTCGTCGACGACGCCGGGAAGGGGCGGCCGGTGCCCCTGACCGAGGTCGACGGCTTCGTCTGGCACGCCTACCTGCCCGGCGTCGGACCGGGGCAGCGCTACGGGTACCGGGTGACCGGCCCCTGGGATCCGGAGGTCGGACACCGCTGCAATCCGGCGAAGCTGCTCCTGGACCCCTACGCCCGGGCGGTCGACGGTCAGATCGACAACCACGCGTCGCTGTACGAGCGCACACCGGGCGGGCCCTCCCCGGCCGACAGCGCCGGCCACTCGATGCTCGGCGTGGTCACCGACCCCTACTTCGACTGGGGCGACGACCGGCCGCCGCGGCGGTCCTACTCCGACTCGGTCATCTACGAGGCCCATGTCGCGGGCCTGACCCGCACCCACCCCGACGTGCCCGAACGGCTCCGGGGCAGTTACGCCGGTCTCGCGCATCCCGCGGTCGTCGAGCACCTGACCTCGCTCGGCGTCACGGCGGTCGAGCTGATGCCGGTCCACCAGTTCGTGCAGGACGGCGTGCTGCAGGACCGGGGCCTGTCCAACTACTGGGGCTACAACACCATCGGCTACTTCGCCCCGCACAACGCCTACGCGGCCCTCGGCAGCCGGGGCCAGCAGGTCAACGAGTTCAAGGAGATGGTCAAGGCGCTGCACGCGGCCGGCCTCGAAGTGATCCTCGACGTGGTCTACAACCACACCGCCGAGGGCAACGAGATGGGCCCCACGCTGTCCTTCCGCGGCATCGACAACGCCTCCTACTACCGGCTGGTCGACGGCGACTGGTCGCACTACTACGACACCACCGGCACCGGCAACAGCCTGCTGATGCGCCATCCCTACGTGCTCCAGCTGATCATGGACTCGCTGCGGTACTGGGTGACCGAGATGCACGTCGACGGCTTCCGCTTCGACCTCGCGGCCACACTGGCCCGGCAGTTCCACGAGGTGGACCGGCTCTCCGCGTTCTTCGACCTGATCCAGCAGGACCCGGTGATCAGCAGGGTGAAGCTCATCGCCGAACCCTGGGACGTGGGCGAGGGCGGCTACCAGGTCGGCAACTTCCCGCCGCTGTGGTCGGAGTGGAACGGCAAGTACCGGGACGCCGTACGGGACTTCTGGCGGGCCGAGCCCGGTTCGCTCGGCGAGTTCGCCTCCCGGCTCACCGGCTCCTCCGACCTGTACCAGCACCGGGGGCGCCGGCCGCGCGCGAGCGTCAACTTCGTCACCGCGCACGACGGTTTCACCCTGCGCGACCTGGTGTCGTACAACGACAAGCACAACGAGGCCAACGGCGAGGACAACCAGGACGGCGAGAGCCACAACCGGTCCTGGAACTGCGGCGCCGAGGGCGACACCGAGGACCCGGCCGTCCTGGACCTCCGGGGCCGCCAGCAGCGCAACTTCCTGGCCACCCTGCTGCTGTCCCAGGGCATCCCGATGCTCAGCCACGGCGACGAACTCGGCCGCACCCAGGGCGGCAACAACAACGCCTACTGCCAGGACAACGAGGTCTCCTGGACCGACTGGGAGCTGACCGAGGAGCAGTGCACGCTCAACGACTTCACCCGGTACGTCATCGCACTGCGCGCCGCCCACCCGGTGCTGCGCCGCCGCCGCTTCTTCCGCGGTGAGACCGCCGTGCACCGCGGACAGCCGCTGCCCGACCTGGTCTGGCTGCTGCCCGACGCCCGCGAGATGACCGACCGGGACTGGCAGCGCCCCGACGCGCACTCGGTCGGTGTCTTCCTCAACGGCGACGCCATCGCCGAGCGCGACCCCCAGGGGCGGCGGCTGGTCGACGACTCGTTCCTGCTGCTCCTCAACAGCTTCTGGGAACCGGTCGACTTCCGGCTGCCGGACGACTCCTACGGCGAGCGCTGGACGGCTCTCATCGACACCGCCGAGCCCGACGGCATCCCCGACGAACGCGAGCACAAGGCGGGGACGAGGCTGCGCGCCGAGGCCCGCAGCCTGGTCCTGCTGTCCCGGCCCTCCCGCGCCAAGGGCTGAGGGCCGGGGCGGTCAGGGCAGCAGCGGGCGTACGGTCACGGTGAACTGCGCGCCGTCCGGGTCGCGCAGCACGGCCTCGGTGTCCTTCTCCTGAAGGACACTGCCGCCGTGCTTCTCGGCCGCCCGCGCGCACTCGCCGACGTCGCCGACCGCGAAGTGCACCTGCCAGTGCGGCCGCACCGTCGGGTCCGGGGCCGCCTCCACCGCTCCGGAGTCGATCCGGGCCACGGCGTCGCCGCGGCTGCGCAGCACGACCTCGCCGCCCACGTACTCCACCTCGCAGCAGCCCTGCCGATCCGAGGCCCAGCCCAGCACCTCGCCGTAGAAGATCGCCGAGTCGAAGGCGTCGCGGGTGTGCAGGCGGATGTACGTGGGTGCGGCCTGCCGCCAGATCTCCCAGTTGGAGACCAGCTGGCCCTCCCAGATGCCGAAGATCGCGCCGTCCCGGTCCGCGAGCAGCGCCGCGCGGCCGGGCGGGAAGGACAGCGGCCCCACGGCCGGCGTGCCGCCGCGCTCACGGGCCCGGGCCACCGCCTCGTCCGCGTTCTGGACCGCGAAGTACGGCGTCCACGCCACCGCCATCTGCCACATCGCGGCGACCGCGGCGATGCCCGCGACCGGCACCCCGTTCGCCAGGGCGATCCGGAAGTGGTCGCCGAGGCGGACGCTGCGCCACCGCCAGCCCAGCACGGCGCTGTAGAAGTCCTCGGTCGTCCGCAGGTCACGGCTGGTCAGGCTCACCCAGCACGGGGCGCCGAAGACCGAGTCCGTCGAGATGACCTCTCGCTGCCTCTTCGCGGGTCCGTGGGCAGGCGTGTCGTTGTTCATGGCACTCGTCCTGGGGTCGGGGCCGGCGGGGAGCCGGTCTGACACCAGTCTCCGGCCGGAAGCGGCGGGGGTGCTTGACGAGTACCCCGGTGGCACTACGCCAGACGAGTGGTGACGATGGTGGGATGAGCGAGAGCGAGGCGGACTCGGTCCTCCACCTCCAGGAGGAGATCGATCAGCTCAAGGAGGCGGTTGCCTCCCATGCCGTCGTGGACCAGGCGATCGGCATGGTGGTGGCGCTCGGCCGGGTCACCCCGGACCAGGGCTGGGAGGTCCTCAAGGAGGTCTCCCAGCACACCAACATCAAGCTCCGCAGCGTCGCGGAGCTGATCCTCGTCTGGGGGCGCACGGGGGACATGCCGGCGGGGATCCGCGCCGAACTGGAGGACGCCCTCGACCGGTACGGGCCGACGCAGATCCCCGGTGCGCCGTCCGAGTGAGGCTCAGCCCGTCTCGGCCAGCAGTTCCTCGCGCAGCCGCTCGAAACAGGCGGTGAGCAGACGGGACACGTGCATCTGCGAGACGCCCAGCTGCTCGGCGATCCGGCTCTGTGTCATGCCACGGAAGAACCGCAGGTAGAGGATGAGCCGGTCGCGCTCGGGAAGGTCCTGGAGGCAGGGCAGGGCGGCGGCGCGGTCGACGACCAGGTCGTAGCCGGGGTCGGGTCCGCCCAGGGTGTCGCCGAGCGCGTAGCCGTCGGCGCCGGCCACCTCGGCGTCCAGGGACAGTGCGGAGAAGCAGTCCAGCGCCTCCATCCCGGTGCGCACCTCGCTCTCGGTGAGCCGGGTCCGCTCGGCGATCTCGGCGACGGAGGGCGCCTCGCCCGGGAAGGTCTGTTCCAGCTCCTTGAGGGCGGACCGGACCCGGTTGCGCAGCTCCTGGACCCGGCGGGGCACGTGCAGCGTCCACATGTGGTCACGGAAGTGGCGTTTGATCTCGCCGGTGATCGTCGGCACGGCGTACGCCTCGAAGGCCCGTCCGCGCGCGGGGTCGTAGTGGTCCACGGCCTTGACCAGCCCGAGCGCGGCGACCTGGCACAGGTCCTCGACGGCCTCGCCGCGGCCGCGGAAGCGGACGGCGATCCGCTCGGCCATGGGCAGCCAGAGCTCGACCAGTTCGTCCCGCAGGGCCCGGCGCTCGGGACCCTCGGCCAGTTGGGCCAGCCGGACGAAGTCGGCCGCCGTGTCGGGGGCGTCGTCGTGCGGATGGGACCTGGTGGTGGTGATGGTGGTGGTGGCACGCATGGCGCGCACCTCCTTGGCGGGTGCTGTCTGGACGGACACCGTGGGAGATACGCGCTCGGACCCCGGGAGAACACGGGAGCACCGGATGCATGCGGTTCCCACGCACGTGCCTCCGGTCCGAAGCACTGAAGACCGGATGCCCTGAACGGAACAATACGAAACAATTCACTCAAAAAGGTGAGATTGGTCTCATTCGCGGACCAGGCGTCCGGCCGGTCCCCCTTGACCGTTCCTTGGGTGGGATTACCTCTGTAGCAGAGGTAATCTTCCCGGTGTGAAATCGGAAACCTTCCCCGAGGAGCTGGCCGACGCCCTCGTCGGGATCCAGCGGCTGATCCGCCGCCGGCTCCGCCGCGGGCTGGAGCGGCCCCGGCTGCGCGGCGCCGAGGTGGAACTGCTGCGCCTGGTCGAGTCACGGCCCGGCATCGGCATCTCGGAGGCCGCCAAGGAGCTGTACCTGGCGGGCAACTCGGTGTCGACCCTGGTCAACCAGCTGGTCAAGGAAGGGTTCCTGCTCCGGGAGACCGATCCCGCCGACCGGCGGGCCGCCCGGCTGCTGCTGACCGGGGCCGCCGAGAAGCGGCTCGCCGACTGGCAGCGGCGCCGCGCGGACCTCGTCGTCAGCAGCGTCTCCCGGCTCGACCAGGCCGACCGGGCGGCGCTGGAGGCGGCGCTTCCGGCACTGCGCAAGCTGGCCGTCACCCTGCACGAGGAGGCCGAGGAATCATGACCCCGGACACCACCGCAGTCGCCTGCACGGGACTCTCCTACACCTTCGGGGAGACCAGGGCAGTGGACGGGCTCGACCTGACCGTCGGGGAGGGCGAGGTCTTCGGACTGCTCGGCCCCAACGGCGCAGGCAAGACCACCGCCATCCGCTGCATCACCACCCTGCTGCCGGTCCCCGCCGGGATGGTGCGCGTCTTCGGCCACGACACCGGCCGCGAGCGGATGGCCGTGCGCAGACTGCTCGGCTACGTCCCCCAGCAGTTGTCCGCCGACAGCGGCCTCACCGGCCGTGAGAACGTCGCCCTGTTCGCCCGGGTCTTCGACGTCTCCCGGCGCGAGCGCGCCGAACGGGTGGCGCAGGCGCTGGAGGCCGTCGACCTATCCGACGCCGCCGACCGGCTCGCCAGCACCTACTCCGGCGGCATGGTCCGCCGCCTCGAACTGGCCCAGGCCCTGGTCAGCGCCCCCAGGCTGCTGATCCTGGACGAGCCGACCATCGGCCTCGACCCGATCGCCCGCACCGGCGTCTGGGACCAGATCAACGCCGTACGCGCGGCCACCGGCATGACCGTGCTGGTCACCACCCACTACATGGACGAGGCCGACCAGCACTGCGGCCGGGTCGGCCTCATGCACCGGGGCCGGATCCGGGCCCTCGGCACCCCCGACCAGCTCAGGCACGGCCTCGCCGAACGCCAGGGCAGCGACACCCTGCCCACCCTCGAAGACGTCTTCCGCGACGTGGCCGGCAGCGGCCTCGACGACCAGTCAGGAGGTTTCCGCGATGTCCGAAGCACCCGCCGCACCGCGAAGCGTGTCGGTTGAGCGAACGGCCGCGGCCTCCCTGCTGCTGACACCGCCCCAGCCGCGCTCCGGCTGGCGGCTGCTGCCCGCCCGGGTCGTCGCCATGTGCGCCGTCGAACTGCAAAAGCTCCGCCACGACCGCACCGAGCTCTACACCCGGGCGATACAGCCCGCCCTGTGGCTGCTGATCTTCGGGCAGACCTTCACCAGGATCAAGGCGATACCCACCGGCGGCATCCCCTACATCGACTACCTGGCGCCCGGCATCATCGCCCAGTCGGCGATGTTCATCGCGATCTTCTACGGCATCCAGATCATCTGGGAGCGCGACGCCGGCATCCTCAACAAGCTCCTCGTCACCCCCACCCCGCGCTCGGCCCTCATCACCGGCAAGGCCTTCGCGGCCGGCGTGAAGTCCCTGATCCAGGCGGTCGTGGTGATCGTCATCGCCGCGATCCTCGGGGTCTCGCTCACCTGGAACCCGCTGAAACTGCTCGGGGTCGGGCTCGCCGTCGTCCTCGCCTCCGCGTTCTTCTCCTGCCTGTCGATGAGCATCGCCGGCATCGTCCTGAGCCGCGACCGGCTGATGGGCATCGGACAGGCGATCACCATGCCGCTGTTCTTCGGCTCCAACGCGCTCTACCCGGTGGCGATCATGCCGGGCTGGCTCCAGGTCGTGAGCAAGATCAACCCGCTGAGCTACCAGGTCGACGCGTTGCGCGGACTGCTGCTCGGCACGCCCTCGCATCTCGGCCTGGACTTCGCCGTACTGGCGGTGGCCGCCGCCCTGGGCATCACCGCCGCCTCCTCGCTGCTGGGCCGCCTGGCCCGCTGATCTTGCCGCGGACCGCACGCCGACGTGATGTGCGGCACGCGCCCTGGACCCGCCCCGCAGCCCCGGGGCGGGATATCCGCTGCGCAACGCTTGATCAGCGATCAAAGCGGGTGAATCCCCTGGCCACAGCGCATTCCGCCCATTTGACAGTGCGCTCGGCACACAGATAAACAGCGGGGGTCGAGAGGGGCGCTGTGTACGAGCCGAACGTGGTCGGGGACTGGCACGAGTACGACGACCATGACGGTCTGCGGGTCCGTGTCCACCGCCTGGAGGCGGCCGAGCCGCCGCGCGGCCGCGACGACGCCGCCGCCGGGCTGACGTACTTCAGTGTCCGGGTGACCGTCGAGAACCGCGGATCACGTCACTTCGGCGTGCAGCTGGAGGACGGCCAGATCGACGTGCGGGTGGGCCCCGACGGGGAGGGCGCGGTCATCGACTGGCGCAGCTCCCAGTTCATCGAGGGCTTCGACGTCTACCCGCTGCGCCGCGCCACCGCCGTGCTCTACGCCGCCGGCCCCGAGGCCGCGCTCACCCAGGTGGACATCCAGGTCCAGCTGCGCGTCGACGAGGACTGGACCGACCGGCGGCTGTGGGCCGGCGGCATCGGCGTGCTGGAGTCGACCGCCGCCACGGCGTGCCAGAGCACCGCGACGGGCGGTCTGGCCCACCAGGTGAGCGCCTTCCTCAGGGACCAGACCGAGCCGGGCAGCCCCGCCTAGGACCGCTCCGGCGGAGCGTCCCCCGGCCGGTGTCAGTGCGGGATGCCGTCGATGATCTCCCGGGCGCCCTGGCGCAGGAGGGCCACCGCCACCGAGGTGCCGAGTGTGGCCGGGTCGAGGCGTCCCGCCCACTCGTGCGCGTTCAGCCGGGTCTTGCCGTCCGGAGTGAACACACAGGCGCGCAGCGACAGTTCACCGCCGCCGTCGACGCGCGCAAACCCGGCGATGGGGCTGTTGCAGTGCCCCTGGAGGACGTGCAGGAACATCCGCTCGGCGGTGGCCTCCCGGTAGGTGTCCCGGTCGCCGAGCCCGCTCACGAGGTCGATCAGCTCGGTGTCGCCCTCCCGGCACTGCAGCGCGAGGATGCCCGCGCCGATCGGCGGCATCATCGTCTCCGGGTCGAGGACCTCGGTGATCACGTCCGTACGGCCGATCCGTTCCAGGCCCGACACCGCGAGCAGCAGGGCGTCGGCCTCGCCGGCGGCGAGCTTCTCCAGGCGGCGGTTGGCGTTGCCGCGGAACGGCACACACTCCAGATGCGGATGGGTGGCGGCCAGCTGGGCGATCCGGCGCACCGCGGAGGTGCCGATCCGGGTGCCGGGCGGCAGTTCGTCCAGGGTCAGGCCGCCCGGGTGGACGAGGGCGTCACGGACGTCGTCGCGCTTGAGGAACGCCGCGAACACCGTGCCCGCGGGCAGCGGCCGGTCCGCGGGCACGTCCTTCACGCAGTGCACGGCCAGATCGGCCTCGCCCGCCAGCAGCGCCGCGTCCACCTCCTTGGTGAACGCGCCCTTGCCCTCCACCAGGGACAGGTCGCCCAGCCACTTGTCACCGGTCGTCTTCACCGGCACGACCTCGGTGCGCACCCGCGGATGGAGGACGGCCAACTCGGCCCGGACCCGGGCCACCTGAGCGAGCGCCATCGGAGAGTCGCGGGAGACGATTCGGATCAACTCTGGCACAGACATGGGGACACGATAGACCTCCGGGTCCGCCGGGGATTCCGACACCATGTCGGTGGCGAGGGCCGGCGGCGCGGGCCGCCGGCGGCCGGTGGACACGGCGGCGCGGGCCGCCGGCGGCCGGTGGACACGGCGTCGCGGGCGGGCGGCGCGCGGCCCGGCGCACTCGACGGTGGCGGTGACGGCGTGTTCCGGCGTGGCGCCCGGAGGCCGTCCCCGCGTCACGCGGGTCCGGACGGCGCCGGGGCGGGCTCGGCCGGGACCCGGGGAAGGACGTCGCGCCGGACCGGGCCGAGGACGGTACGGGCCGCGAGCGCGACGAAGGCCGGCGTGGCGACGGCCGGGAGCAGGTACGTCAGGGGCCGCTGTCCGTGGACCTGCTCGGCGGCGAGCCAGTGCACGCCGTCGGTGAAGGCCGCCGTGTACGAGAAGGCGAACGCCCAGTGGCCCCGTCCGAAGGGCACGCGCGGGTAGGTGCCCGCCAGGCCGATCCGCACGAGGACCATCAGGACCGCGTCCCCGGCGAGCAGTTCGGCGACGAGGTAGAGCCGGCCGCCGTTGATCGCGAACCAGGCGTTCCCCGCGACCACCGGCGGGGCGACCTCGATGGCCATGGCCGGCAGCAGCGTGGTGGGCAGCGCCGGCCGGGTGAACAGCCGCGGCAGCAGGATCGAGCCGAGGACGAACCGGCAGATCCCGGGACCCGGGCCGCAACGGACTGGTTCCCATCCGACTACCGGGGGCCGGGGGCCGGGGCACGCAACCGGGTGACACGGCGCGGCGGTCAGTCGGGGCCGGGCGGCAGGTCCGCCGCCGAGTCCTCCGGCGCCAGATCGGGACGCAGCCGCAGCCAGGACGGCTGGCGCAGCAGCCCGGACCGGGTCCGCGTGCTGTAGCCGACCTCGCCGACCAGCCGGGGTGTCACCCAGTGGGCGCCCGGGACCGCCGGGACCGGGTCGAAGGGGCACACGTCGGTGGCTGCGGCCCGCAGCAGCGCGGCCAGGTCGGTCCGCTCCGCCTCGCTCCAGCCGGTGCCCACCCCGCCGACGTACCGCAGCCGCCCGTCGGCGGACCGCTGGCCGACGAGTACGGCGCCGGGCAGCCCGGTCAGCCGTCCCTTGCCGGGCAGCCAGCCACCGACGATCACGTCCTCCGCCCGGATGTTCCGGATCTTGATCCAGGCACGGGAGCGCGTCCCCGGCTCGTAGGGCGAGTCCAGCCGTTTGCAGACCAGGCCTTCGAGACCGTGTTCCCGGGTCGCCCGCAGCGCCTGGGCGCCGTGCCCGACGAGGGCGCCGGGCGTCGACCAGTGCGGTCCGTCCAGACCGAGTTCCTCCAGCCGGGTCCGCCGCTGCGCGTAGGGCACCCGCAGCAGGGGGCGGCCCGCCAGGTGCGGCACGTCGAACAGCACCAGGTGGACCGGAACACGGGCCGCCATCCGGGCGGCGCGGGCCGGTGCGTGGGCCAGGCCCATCCGGCTCTGCAGCAACTGGAAGTCGGCGCGCCCGTGTTCGTCGAGGGCCAGCACCTCGCCGTCCAGGACCGCCGGGACCCGGCCCAGCACCGCGCCCAGCGGGGAGAGTTCGGGATACGCGGCCGTGATCTCCTCGCCGGACCGGGCACGCACCAGCACGGTGCCGTCGCCGGGCAGGTAGACGACCGCGCGCTGGCCGTCCTGCTTGGTCTCGTACGCCCACCGGTCGTCCTGCGCGGCGGGCGGCAGCCTGCCGGCCGTGGCGAGCATGGGCGGGATCAGGGGCAGGGCGGTGGTCACTGCACAAGATGTGAACCGCGTACGGCCGCGGCACGCGTCCCGCGTCACGGGTTCCCCCGAACGGCCTCCGGAAGGCCCGCCGGGAGCCGGTGGAGGTCGGACCGGCCGGGGGAGCGGAGGCCCTGTGACGGGCGCACGGTGTCGCTGACGGTGTCCGCGGGTGGGCCGGGCCCCGTGCGGACACCGTCCGGGCCGGCCAGTGGACCGGCTCGGCCGCCTCCTCGGCCGGGGCCACGGCGGGCGGCGCGTCCGCGGGACGGCGGCCGGGCAGGAAGCCCCGATGACGCAGGAGACCAGGACCAGCTGCCAGACCTCGGACATCAGGACGATGTTCAGCCCGTGGCCCGCCGCCACGATCACCGCGCCCGTCATCAGGGTGGTCTTCGGGCCCAGAGGCCGGGTGATGGCGGCCGACATCGGGGCGAAGGCCATCATGACCAGACCCTGCGGGGCCATCACCAGGCCGACGGTCATCATCGGCCGGCCGAGGCCGTAGCCGGTCCGGGTGGGCGGCTGGAGCAGCTGGGGCAGTGGCAGGACGCTGAGCGGCGCGGGACGGCGCGCATCGGCACGACCGTTGGTGAGTCAGTCGCTTGACTTGCTTTACCGGCCGGGGCGGAGGTGTCGCGCCGCCGCCGCGTAGGCTTTCCCGGCTGGACCTCGCCGCCCCGGGCGAGGCCCCGGTACGGCTCGCGGGACCGGCCGCACCGGGAGAGTGCGCGGTCCCGGAGCGGTGGTGGGCATGGCGGGCAGGGCGGCGCGGGCGGACCAGGCCAGCGCGACACGGGAGGCCATCCTCGACACGGCGGAACGGCTCTTCGCCGAACAGGGCGTGTACGCCGTCTCCAACCGTCAGGTCAGCGAGGCCGCGGGCCAGGGCAACAACGCAGCCGTCGGATATCACTTCGGCACCAAGGCCGACCTGGTCCGGGCGATCGCCGCCCGGCACTTCGAGCGGATCGAGGAGATCAGGGTCCGGCTGCTGGCCGCCGCCGGCGACACCGACGACGTCCGCGACCGGGTCGACTGCCTGGTCCGCCCGATCACCGAACACCTCGCGAGCCTGGGCAGCCCGACCTGGTACGCCCGCTTCTGCGCCCAGGTGGCGACCGATCCGGCGCTCTACGAGATCATGGTCGAGGAGTCTCTCGCCTCGCCCTCGCTGCGCGAGGCCGTCGCTGGGCTCGTCCGGTGCCTGCCGGAACTGCCCGCCGACGTCCGTGCCGAACGCGGCCAGATGGCGCGGACGTTGATCCTGCACACCTGCGCCGAGCGCGAGCGCGCGCTCGCCGAGGGCACCGACACGCCTCGCGCCACCTGGAGCGACGCGGCCACCGGACTCACCGACGCGCTCCTCGGCCTGTGGCTGGCACCCGTGACCGCCACGCGCCGAAGCTGACGGACCCTCAGCCCTGGCGCCGGCCGAAGAACCGTGCCTGGTCCGGGGCCGGTCGGCAGGCGACAGTCGTGCGACCTTCGTGAACGGAACCCGCAGGGAGCGGAGTTGCCCCGACCGCTCGTGAGGCTCCGCCGGTCGGGACGGCTCCCGGGCGCCTCGACGGCCGGTGTGCGGCGGAGCCGTCCGCCGGTACGGTCCCGCGCCGCCGGGGCCGCGCCTCAGCGGGGCCGTGTCGCGAGGGCGGCCGCGTTCGCCGCCACCACCGCCCCGATCCCCGCCCACCCCGGAACCCCCAGGCTCTGCCCCAGCACCACCCGGCCGACCAAGGCCGCCAGCACCGGATTGACGCTCATGAACAGGCCGAAGGCCTGGGCCGGAACCCTGCGCAGGGTCAGCAGGTCGACGAGGTACGGCACCGCCGACGACAGGACGCCGGCCGCCACCGCGCACAGCACGGCTCCCGCGGTCGGCGGATGCCGCAGCGCCACCACCACCCCGGCCGGCAGGAACGTCAGCGCCGACACGGACGCGGCCACCGCCGGACCCTGCACGCCCGGTATCCGCCGCCCCACCACACCGTTGAGCAGGATGTACGACGCCCAGCAGGCCGCGGCGACCAGGCCCAGGGCCATTCCCGGGTAGTCCGTCGAAGGCCTCGGACGCATCAGCACCACCACCCCGGTCGCCGCCAGCGCCGCGCACCCCGCGTCCAGCCGGCGGCGGGACGCCGCGAGCGCGACGGTGAGCGGGCCCAGGAACTCCAGGGTCACCGCCAGACCGAGGCCGATCCGGTCGATCGCGGAGTACAGGGTCAGGTTCATCGTGCCGAAGACCACCGCCAGCAGCAGCACCGGCCACCACTGCCGCCGGGTGAAGGCCCACGGCCGGGGCCGGCCGACGGCCACCAGGACGACCGCGGCCACGTACTGCCGTACCGCCACCACGCCGAGCGGGCCGAGGACCGGGAAGGCCAGGGCGCCGATCGCCGCACCCGTCTGGTTGGACAGGCCGCTGCCGGCCATGGCCGCCACACCGGCCAGCCGCCCCGGTACGGGGTTGGCGGCTGCGGGGGAGGCGGTGGAAGCGGTCGGGCGGTCCAGGACTCGTCGCATGACAGCAGGGTCGGCCGGGCGGGACGATACGCAAAATGCATGCGCCCCGGCATCTATACGCTGGACGTATGGATCAGGTCGAGCTGCGGCAGCTGCGCTGTCTGGTGGCCATCGTCGACGAGGGCACCTTCACCGACGCGGCGATCGCCCTCGGGGTGTCCCAGGCGGCCGTGTCCCGGACCCTGGCGGGACTGGAACAGGCCCTGGGCGTACGGCTCCTGAGGCGGACCTCGCGCGAGGTGACGCCGACGGCGACCGGGCTGCGGGTGGTGGCGCGGGCCCGCCGGGTGCTCGCGGACGTCGCCGGCCTGGTCCAGGAGGCGGGTTCGGGGCACACCCGGCTGCGGATCGGCTACGCCTGGTCCGCGGTGGGCCGGCACAGCGTCGCCTTCCAGCGGAACTGGACGGCCGGACACCCCGGGACCGATCTGCACCTCGTCCGGGTGAACACGGCCTCCGCCGGGCTCGCGGAGGGGACCTGCGACCTGGCCGTCGTACGGCGGCCGCTCGACGACCGGCGGTTCGAGGCGGCGATCGTGGGGCTGGAGCGGCGGCTGTGCGCGCTGGCCGCCGACGACCCGCTGGCCCGCCGCAGGTCCGTGCGGCTCGCCGACCTCACCGGCCGGACCGTCCTGACCGACCGGCGCACCGGCACCACCACCCCCGAGCTGTGGCCCGAGTCGTGCCGTCCGGCTGTCGAGGAGACGCACTCCGTGGACGACTGGCTCACCGAGATCGCCGCCGGACGCGGGATCGGCGTGACCGCGGAGTCGACCGCCCACCAGTACCCGCGGCCCGGCATCGTCTACCGGCCGGTGCGGGACGCCGAACCCGTCGCCGTCCGGCTCGCCTGGTGGCGGGAGGATCCGCATCCGGCCCGGCAGGCCGTCCTCGAACTGCTCGGCGAGCTGTACCGCACCGGCTGAGCGCTCGCACCGGACGGTGTCCGGCGACAACGCGGACGAAATCGTTGACCATTCTGTCCGGCTGGATTGCCGTTCGACAGGCACTCACTCAGGTCACCACCACCTCGCCCTGCCCGGACGGGCTCTCCGGCGAGCTGTTCGCCACCGCCCTGGCACGGCGCGGAGTGCGCGGGGCCGTCCTGAACACCGGGATCCGCGACATCCGGGAGCTGCGGGACATGGGCTTCGCCGCCTGGTCCCGCGCGGTCTGGACGCAGGGAACCGTCAAGGCCACCGGCGGCTCGGTCAACGTGCCGATCGCGATCGACGGCCAGGTGATCGAGCCGGGCGACGTGACACTCGCCGCCGACGACGGCGCCGTGGTCGTCCCCCGCGAGCGGACGCGCGAGACGGCCGGGAGGTCGGCGGCCCGCGACGCCAAGGAGGCTGCCACCCGCGCCGGTCCGGCGCCGCGCTCACTCCTCGGGTTCCTCCGGTTCGGCCTCCAGCCCGGTGCACGCCAGCTTTCCCTCGACGTCCGCGCACGCCTCCACTCCGCGGGGCGTCGCGACCGCCAGCATCGGGCTGGTGTAACCGATGGAGTCGGCGGCCGGATAGCTCGCGGAGAGCACGTCCTGTCCGGCCCGCACCGAGACCTCACGGGCCTGCGAGGCGTGCATCCGCACCTCCGACCACGCGGTGCCGCAGGCGGGGGAGTAGCGCAGCCGGACGTCGTACGCGGTGCCGGTGACCCTGCTCTTGGTCTGCGCGTCGCGGGCGCAGGCCGAGGTGTCCGGCAACTCTCCCTGGCAGGACCGCCCGTGGCAGCGTGGCGCTCCCGACACCGGCTGCGCGCCCTGGCCGGCGCGCCGGTCGGACACGCTGAACGCCGCCGCGGTGACCCCGGCCACGGCCAGCAGCGCGACCGCGGTCAGCGGCAGCCGCCACCACCGCCTCGGTCGCGGTGCCTGCGGCGCGGGCGGGGCGGCCGCCGGTTCCCCGGTGGTCTCGCACAGCGCCAGGACGGCCGCCGGGTCGACGCCCGCGAGCCGGGCCAGGGCCTCAACGGCCGGACGGGGCGGCGGTTTGGCGCCGCTCAGGTAGCGGTGCCAGGCGGATTTGCTGTACGGAGTCCGGGCCGCCAGTGCCGCGAGGCTCAGCCCCGTACGCTCCTTCAGTTCACGCAGGTCGGCCGTCGGCGACTCGTGGGATGGGGTGGTGGTCGCTCCTTCGGAGTGCCGCATGGTGCATGCCTCAACTTCATTACGCTATGGGCGTTTCGCCCCTGTTGCCGGAATGGCTTCCCCTGGGTACCGGGGTCGCAATCGCCGCTGTGGTGTGAAGAGAGCGCGTCAGGGGGTGCGTGCCGAAGGCCTGTTCGGGAACCGCGTTCCCGAACAGGCCTTCGGCGGTCAGACAGTGGGGCGGGCCGGAACCATCAGCACCACGGGACGGCGTGGCCGACCCGGACGTAGTGGCCCGAGACGTAGCCCTTGCGGTGCGGGAGCCGGTACCAGGTGTGGTTGCCGTGCACCGCGCCGCCGTACGTCTTGCAGGCCACCGGGACGAGCCGGTTGCTGTGCCGGTGGCCGACCACGCGGTAGCGGATGCTCGGGCCGGACCGGACGTTGAGCCGGTGGTGACGCGTGGTCACCCGCCCGACGGTGCGGTAGGCGCGGTGGCCCTGCGTCGCGGGGGCGGACAGGACGATGGAGGAGTGGTTCTGGGCGATTCCCTGCGGTGCGGGGATCGTGGCGGCGCTCGCGGTGGCGGCCCCGGCCATGGGCAGGAACGCGAACACCGCGACCGTGGCCAGCAGGCCGCTCTTCAGGATCCGACGGGACATGGAAACCTCCGTGCTGTCGTGCTCGTGACCACGAACCGTGATCACGATGGGGAGGATTGCCGTGGCCGCGACCCGTCATGTCGTCCCCGCGTTCCCCGGGACGCGTGGGACGTTCCCGGGGACGTCGGCGCGCCCCGTCCGGTCGTCGGCGCGGAGGCGCCCGGCCGCGCGTCCCGTCTCCTGGAAGGTCCGCGGGGCGTGTCCCGACGCATGCACGCACGGGATCCGCAGCGCGTGTGCCCGGTGGTGCGGAACGGGTGGGGGACGGGAGACGGGGCCTGGGGGGTGCCGATCCGCTCCGGCCGGGCTAGATCACCTCGCCGCAGGTGATGGTGCGCTCCGTCAGCAGCGGGAGCACCGTGCCCACGATCACCTCGGCGAAGTGGGCCGAGGCCTTGTGCGCCTCGAACCCCTCCCGGTCGGCATAGCGCTCGTACAGCAGGAAGCCGCCGGGCTCGCCCTCCACGGCATGGACCTCGTACATCAGGTTCGCGGGCTCCGTGCGAGTGGCTTCCCGCGCCTTCAGCAGTGCGGTGCGCACCCTCGGCGCGTTCTCGGGGGCGCAGCGGTAGTGGGCGACGACCGTGTATGCCATGCGGTTCCTCCGGCGGGCGGGTCCGGTGTGCGGATTCCAGCATGGATCACGTGACCGCCCGACCGCCTGCCGCGCGGTCCACACCCGGTCTCCGCGCCAGGTCGCCGACTCCGAACCGCCGCGTCCCGGTGAGCCGGCCCGGCGGCTCGGCGTCGAGGCGTCCCACGTGACGCGCACGGTCCAGCAGCTCCGGAGGTCGGGCCGTGTCACCCGGGGCCCCGACCCGGCCGACCGCCGCGCCCGGCGGATCGAGCTGACCGGCGCCGGACGCGAGGCCGTAAACCGGATCGGGGAGGCCGTCGCGCGCGGGGCAACGGGCCCTCGACGGGTGGCAGCCCGCGGAGCCGCGCACGCCGGCCACGCCGTTCCTCCGCATGGTCGACGACTTCCTGGCCGGCACGGGCGACGACGAGCAGGACCGGGACCCCGGCGAAGCGGTGCCCTCCGCCCGCACCTCGTGAGGAGACCGCGCCCACCCCGGCCCCGCCGCGGAGCCGGTTCGTACCACCCGGTAATGTGCGGCGCCAGGTCTTCCCGAGGAGGCGGCGTGGCCCGATCCCGACGTTCACCCCTGCTGCTGGCTGGGCTGCTGGCCACCGCCGGAGTGGCACACTTCGCGGTGCCGAAGTCCTTCGACGCCACCATCCCCGCAGCACTCCCCGGCCCGCCCCGGGCCTGGACGTACGGCAGCGGAGCGGTGGAGCTGGCACTCGCGGCCGGCATCGCGCTGCCGCGCACCCGCGGGACGGCGGCCCGGGCGGCCGCCGCGTTCTTCGTCGGCGTGTTCCCCGCCAACGTGCAGATGGCCGTCGACTGGCGGCATCGGCCCGAGCCGCTGAGGACCGCGGCGCTGGCCCGCCTGCCGCTCCAGATCCCCCTGGTGCTGTGGGCCCGCGGAGTCGCACGCCAGGTCACACACACCCAGGAGGGCCGCTAGATGGCGGGAATCATCGAGGTCGGAAGCACGGTCGAGGACTTCGCGCTGGCGGACGAGACCGGTACGACGCGGACCCTGACGGAACTGCTCGCGGACGGGCCGGTGGTCCTCTTCTTCTACCCGGCCGCGCTCTCGCCCGGCTGCACCACCGAGGCCTGCCACTTCCGCGACCTCGCGGCCGAGTTCGCGGCCGCAGGCGGGCGGCCGGTCGGGATCAGCGGGGACAGCGTCGAACGGCAGCAGGAGTTCGCCGGCAGGCACACGCTCGGCATGCCCCTGCTCTCCGACCCCGACGGCACGGTCCGTGAGCGGTTCGGCGTCAAGCGCGGGATCGCCCTGGCCCCCACCAAGCGGGCCACCTTCGTCATCGGCCGGGACCGCACCGTGCTGGAGGTGGTCCGCAGCGAGCTGCGGATGAACACGCACGCCGACCGGGCGCTCGCCGCCCTGCGCGCCCACCAGGGCTGAGACGGGCCGCCCCCGCGCTTGATGCGCTGGGGCACAGGACCCATCCTGGGGCGTATGGAGCGTGTCGCCGCGGCGGTCATCGACGCCCTGGGCAGGGTGACGGGGTGGAGCGAAGCCGCCCGGACCCTCACCGGACGCACGGCGGCGCAGGTCGTCGGCCGCCCCGCCGCCGACCTGCTCGCCGAGGCCGTCCCCGCGGCGGTGCTCGCCGCCCGCGCCGGGACCGTCGCGCTGCGCCACGCCGACGGACACCGCACGGAGATCACCCTGACCGCGTCCCCGGTCCTCGGCGCCGACGGGGAGACCACCGGCTACGTCCTCACCGCCGACCCGCCCCGGCAGCCCGGCCCCGGCCTGGCGGAACAGGCCTTCCAGCAGGCCTCCATGTCCATGTCGGTCTTCGACGTCCGGCAGCGCTACCTGCGCGTCAACGACGCGGTCTGCCGGGCCGCCGGCCTCCCGGAGGAGTCCCTGCGCGGCCGCTTCTTCCTGGACACCGTCGAGGACCTGCCGCACACCCGGGGATTCCTGAGCCACCTGCGCCAGGTCGTCGAGACCGGGCGCCCCACCCGTTACGAGAGCTTCACCGGTGCCCCGGCCCTGAGCCGCGAGCACGCCTGGAGCATCGAGATGTGGCCCCTGCGCGACCCCGGGGGCGAGCTGACCGCCGTCGCCCTCGCCGCCTTCGACAGCACCGAGCAGTACCTGGCCCGGCTGCGGCTCGCCCTGCTCAACGAGGCCGCCACCTCCATCGGCACCACCCTGGACGTGGTGCGCACCGCCGAGGAGGTCGTCGAGCTGATCGTCCCGCGCTACGCCGACTTCGCCAGCGTCGACCTGCTCGACTGGGTGCTCTCCGCCGAGGAACTGCCCGGCCTCCCGCAGGGGGACATCGTGCTGCGCCGCGTCGCCCACGGCTCGGCGAACGAAGGCACCCCCGAGGCCGCCGTACCGATCGGGGAGACCGAGGTGCACCTGGAGTGGTCACCCCCGGCCCGGGCGCTGCGCGAGGGCCGCGCCGTGGTCAGCCAGGCCGGCGAGCGGGAGTTCCGGCGCTGGGTCCAGGAGCGCAACGCCCGCGCGCCCGAGGGCCGCAGGTACCGGCAGGGCGTCCACTCCATGATCGCCGTACCGCTGCGGGCCCGGGGCGTCCTGCTCGGCGTCGCCGTGGGCGTGCGCATACGCCATCCCGACGACTACGCCAGCGACGACACCGTGTTCGCCGAGGAACTCGGCAGCCGCGCGGCCGTCTGCATCGACAACGCCCGCCGCTTCGCCCGCGAGCGCTCCACCGCCCTCGCCCTCCAGCACAGCCTGCTGCCCAGCGGCCTGCCCGGCCAGGCCGCCGTCGAGGTGGCGCACCGCTACCTGCCCTGCGGCTCGGTGGCCGGCATCGGCGGCGACTGGTTCGACGTGATCCCGCTCTCCGGCAGCCGGGTCGCCCTGGTGGTCGGCGACGTCGTCGGCCACGGCATCCGCTCGTCCGCCACCATGGGCCGGCTGCGCACCGCCGTACGCACCCTCGCGGACGTCGACCTGCCCCCCGACGAACTCCTCACCCACCTCGACGACCTGGTCACCCACCTGGCCGCCGACGGCAGCGGCGAGGAGGTCGCCGAACTCGGCGCCACCTGCCTGTACGCCGTCTACGACCCCGTCTCGCGCCGTCTCGCCCTCGCCGCCGCGGGCCATCCGGCGCCCGCCGTCGTGCTGCCCGGCGGCCGGGCCACGCTGGTCCCGATGACCGCGGGACCGCCGCTCGGCGTCGGCGGGCTGCCCTTCGAGGCCACCGAACTCGACCTGCCCGAGGGCGCGGTCGTCGCCCTCTACACGGACGGCCTGGTCGAGGACCGGGACCGGGACGTGGACCGGGCCACCGAGGAGATGTGCCGGGCGCTGAGCGCGCCCGCCGACTCGCTGGAGGACCTCGGCGACGACGTGCTCAAGGCCGTCCTGCCGGAACAGCCCTCCGACGACGTCGCCCTGCTGCTGGCCCGCACCCGCGCCCTGGGCTGCGACCGGGTCGCCACCTGGGACGTCCCGCCCGATCCCGCCGAGGTCGCGTACTTCCGGCAGGCGGCCACCGAACGCCTCGCCGACTGGGGCCTGGACGAGGCCGCGTTCGTCACCGAACTGGTCGTCAGTGAGCTGGTCACCAACGCCATCCGCTACGGCGAACCGCCCGTCCAGCTGCGTCTGATCCGCGACCGGGCGCTCATCTGCGAGGTGTCCGACGGCAGTTCGACCTCCCCGCACCTGCGGCGGGCGCACGCCTTCGACGAGGGCGGCCGCGGTCTGCTCCTGGTCGCGCAGCTCACCCAGCGCTGGGGCAGCCGCCAGACCGGCAGCGGCAAGATCATCTGGGCCGAACAGCCGCTGCCCCAGGGTCCGTTGCCGGTCAGCGACCCCTGACCCCGCGTGTCGCCCGGACCCCGCCCCGCTCGCCCCGCGGCCTGTCGGCCCGGTCCGTCCGGTCGTCGGCCGCCTCTCGCGGCGACACCCGGGCGGCCGCTCCTTCGAAGCGGCTCGGGAACGGGTACTTGCGGTCCAGGAAGGCGTGGATGGCGGCCCGGGCGGCCGGTCTGGCCTCCGGCGGTGTGTCCACGTCGTTGAGGCAGTAGAAGTCGATGTCCTCGCCCGCCGCGAGACGGGCCAGACGCCGGCCCATGTCCGCTGTGCCCAGCTGCACGTAGCGGAAGCGGTAGTCGGCCGGGACGGCCCGGCCGGTGGCCATCGCCCAGTGGTGGTGGAGCGTGGAAGCGGGCGCGATGTCGGCCAGGGACCGGAACCGCGAGTAGGCGGTCCGTTCCAGCTCCTCGATTCCCAGGCTCTCCATCTCCCGCATCACCGGCAGCAGTTGGGGATGCGGGGTGTGCAGCGACTTGTGGGTGACGTGCCGGCCGTGGTAGCGCCTGATCACCTCGCGGGCGTTCTTGCCCGCGGAGTTCGGCGCCGGTTCCAGCGGGTGCGGGGCGCCGACGCCGAGCTTGAGCGGGGACAGCGGGATCCGGGCGATGCCGTTGCCGTGGAAGAAGTGCCCCGGTCCGACCGGGCGGTTGATGAAGACGTCGTCGTTGAAGTACAGGTAGTGCTCCGACAGGCCCGGGATGTGGTGCAGGGCGCTCTCTATGGCGTGGGAGTTGAAGACGGGGAGCGCGTCGGCCGGGAGGATGTCCGCGTGGTCCACCACGGTCAGGCCGGCCGCGTCCGGGTCCAGCCAGGCGGGGACCTGGGAGTCGGTCACCAGGTAGACGTGCCGGACGAAACCGGCGTACATCTCCAGCGAGCGCAGCGCGTACCTGAGTTCGTCGTGGCTGGTGTAGCGGGAGGCGCCGGTCTCGCGCGCGGCGATGACGCCGTCGGAGCGGTCCCGATGGGCCCGGCGCTTGGCGGCCATCGCCGGATCGTCGCCGTCGACCCAGGTGTAGACGGCGTCCACGGGGAACAGCACCTCGTCGATGCCCGGCTCGGCGAACGGCGCGAACGTCGGGACGCTCCGGCGGCGGGCCGTCGCCGGCCGCCGCGCGGCCTCCGGGAGCACCTCCGTCACGGGATTGCGGCGCGGGGCGACGAGCGCCGGGCCGAAGACGTCCGGCAGCCGGGCGCCGGGCACGGTCAGCCACGCGGGATCGGCGCCCGCGGCCCCCCCGGAGGCGACGCCGAGGTCCCGGCCGTGACGCCAGAACTCGATGTCGCATCCCGCTTCGAGACCGCTGAGCACCTGCCCCTGGGGACCGAGGCGCACCACACCGGTGCGGAGCACCGAGGCCCGCCGCAGGGCCCGTGGCAGCCGGCCGTCGGCCCACAGCACCGCGGTCGTCACCGAGCCGTCCGGCCCGACGGCGCCGACGTAGCCGCAGGTGCCCGCGAAGCGCTGGGCGGCCCGGGCGAGGATCTCGCCGCGGTGCGCCTCCTCGACGCCCACCACCTGCCGCGGCGCACCGCGCCCATGGTCGGAGGGGACCAGGAAGTACGGGACGCGCAGCCCTTCCAGGAGCGTGCAGACGCCTTCGAGATCGGCTTCGACGGCGTCCGACGCGGTGTACGCGGCGACCGTACGGCCGTACAGCCGCGACGGCCCGAGCACGACGCGCCGTGCAGCGGGGACGGCGGTCCGCAGCCGCCGGCGGGCCCGGAACGCGCGCAGGGCCCATAGCCCGGCCGACACCGAGGTCCACAGGCGGTTCAGAAGGCTCCCGACGGCGCGCAGGCCCGCCGGTGCCGCGAGACGGTGACGGATGTCCATGCCCCCCGGCCCCCGTCAGTCCTGCTTCTCGAAGGGACCGGGGAAGGGGAAGTAGTCCTCCAGGAACTCACCCATCCGGACGCCGACCCGTTCCCGTTCCTCGGGCGGCACGTCGACGTCGTTGAGGCAGAAGAAGTCGAAGCGCCGGGTGCGGCGCAGGTCGGCCAGGCGGGCCTCGGCGTCCGGGCGGCTGATGTTGACGTACCGGAAGCCGAACCGGCCCGGCACCCCGTGGCCGGTCATCAGCGCGTACTGGTAGAGCAGCGGGGCCGTCACGGCGATGTCCTGGGGGGAACGGAAGCGGGAGGCCGTGGTGCGGGCGATGTCCTCGGGGAAGAGCTCCTCCAGCGCCAGCAGGGTCCGCCGCTGCTGCGGCAGCGGGGTGTGCATGAAGTTGTTCGTGGTCATCCGCCCGAACCTCTCCAGCAGCAGCCGCCTGACGTTCTTGCTCGCGGAGTTGGTGGCGGTCTCCTCGGCGTGCGGCTTGCCGACGCCGATCTTGAGCGGGGAGACGGGGATCTTCATCAGGCCGCTGCCGTGGAAGAAGTGCTCGGCGGTGACCCGGCGGCCGACGAACACGTCGTCGTTGAAGTAGAGGTAGTGGTCCGACAGGCCAGGGATGTGGTGCAGGCGGGTCTCGATCGCGTGCGAGTTGAAGACCGGCAGGACGTCCGCGGGGAAGATGTCGCGGTGGTCGACGACCGTGATCCCGGGTGCGGTGTCGTCGAGCCAGTGCGGCTTCTGGCCGTCGGTCACGATGTAGACGTGGCGGACGAAGTCGGCGTACATGGCGAGCGAGCGCAGGGAGTACTTCAGCTCGTCGTGGCTGGTGTAGCGGGAGGCGTTGGTCTCCTTGTCCAGGATCTCGGCGGTGCCGCGCTCCTGGTGGCGGGCGCGCTTCGCCCGCATCGCGGGCTCCTCGCCGTCCACCCAGGTGTATACGACGTCGACCGGGAAGGTCACGTCGTGCACGGTCGGCCGGGTGAGCGCGGCGAAGCTCGGCAGCTCCCGTTCGCCGACCCGCACCAGGGCCGGCTTCTGCTCGGACACCGGCAGGACGTCGGTGATGCCGTTGTTCCGCGGTGCGACGAGGGACTCCGCGAAGACGCCCTCGGACGCCTGCGGCTGGACGGCGGCCAGACGCCGGGCGCCGGAGTCGGAGGCGAGGAGAGCCGCCCCGTCCTCCCAGAACTCCACGTCGCAGGCGAGTTCCGGGCCGGCGAGCAGCTGGCCCGCCGGGCCCAGGTGGTTCTCCCCGACGCGCAGGACCGGGGCTCCGCGCAGCCCGGCCGGCAGGACACCGTCCATGAACAGGGCCGGATGCTTGAGCTTGCCGCCCGGCAGCGGCCTGCCGATGAACACCGCCGTGCCCGCGTTGCGCGCCTCCAGGGCGGTGAGGAAGCGCTCCCGGTCGAGGGCGTTCACCCCGACGGTGTGGCGGGTGCGCGAGGCAGGCACCAGGAAGTAGGGGATGCCCTCCTGCTCCAGGGCGCCGAGGACCAGACCCAGGTTGGCCGCGGCCGCGCCGGCCGCGGTGAAGCCGGTCACCACCCGTCCGTAGAGCTGCTGGCCGCGTACCGAGACCGGGCGCAGCACCGGGTCGGTGACCGCCGCCCTGCGGCGGCGGCGCAGGGTGCGCAGCTCCCACACCTTCTCGGCGGCCTTCCGCTCGACTCGCGGTCGCACCCGCCGGGCAAAGGAACGCACGGTCACGTTCTGAGCTCCTCTACATCCACCTCAACAGAACCTCGCGTTAACCAGACGGACACCTAGGGCGGATGGTTGTAGAAGATTTCGCGGAGAGATGAGAGAAAATTGATCTTACTCTCAACCGGTTCATGCATACATGTGCTAGGAGCAGCCGATTCTCCGGGAAAACCGGGTGCGGCCGCCCTCCGGGATGGCTACGGTCCGGGCGTGGCCCATACGTATCCTCCGCTGAACGTCGAAGTCCGCACGCCCCGCCTGACCCTGGCCGGCGCCTCGGACGACCTGTTGGAACGTCTCGTGCCGCTGGTGCGGGCGGGGGTGGCCGACGCCGAGCCGTGGCCGTTCGACGACCCGATCTCCTTCTACAGCGACAGCCCGGAACGGGAGTGGCAGTGGCTGCGCGCGGTCTGGGCCGGTCGCGCCCGCGTGAGCCCGGACGCGTGGCGCCTGTACTTCGCCGTCCTCGTCGACGGCGAACCGGTCGGCATGCAGGACCTCGTCGCCCGGCGCTTCGCGCGGTTCGGCACGGTGTCCAGCTTCTCGTGGCTGGCCCCCGGCAGCCGCGGCCGGGGGCTGGGCACGGAGATGCGGACGGCGATGTTGCACCTGGCCTTCGCCGGACTCGGCGCGCGCGAGGCCGGCAGCGACGCCTTCGTGGACAACGAGGCGTCCAACCGCATCTCCCGCCGCCTCGGCTACGAACCCAACGGCACCGACTGGGACACGCGCCGCGGTGAGACCGCGCGCATCCAGCAGTGGCGGCTCACCCGGGAGGCGTGGGAAGGGACCCGCCGGGACGACATCGAGCTGTCCGGGGTGGCGGAGTGCCTGCCCGTCCTCGGCATCTCCGCCGTCCGCCGGGACACCCCCTAGAACTCCTCGTGGTGGTCCGGGTCGCCGCCCAGACGTTCGTGGGGGCGTCCGGAGACCGCCGCCATCTGGGCCGCGGTCAGCTGGAAGCCGAAGACGTCCAGGTTCTCGCGGCGGCGGCGGGCGTCCGCCGACTTCGGGACGGCCGCGGCGCCGAGCTGGACGTGCCAGCGCAGGATCACCTGCGCGGGCGTCACCCCGAGCGTCTCCGCCACGCCGCGACGGCACGGTCGCGCTGCAGTCGGCCGTCCCGGCCCAGCGGGCTCCAGCTCTCGGTGACGATGCCCTTCGCGGTCGTCACCACCACCTCCTCGCGGGGGACGCCGCCGCGCGCGACGCCCCGGCCGACCCTGGACTCGTTGCGGTAGTTCACGGCCGTGTCCAGGAGCCGGTAGGCCGCCTGGAGCGCCTGGTGAACGGCCTGCTCGGCCTGCGTGTCGTCCACCGGCCAGGTGCCCAGTCCGACGGCGGGCAGCGCCGTACCGTCGTTGAGCGTGTACGCCGGAATGCTGATCACGACGGGGCCTTCCCTCGGCTGTGTCGTACCCCCGGCCTCGCGGACCGGGCGGGCGATGATCAACCCGGTCCTGGTGCTGCCTTCCGTGGGGGGTGCCGGGCTGACACGATCTTCCCTGGACGGGTACCGACGACCACTCGGAGTACGCATGACGACGGACCGGGGTACGGCTGGACGGACGCGGGGCGCCGGCGGAGCCGAGGTGAGACCCCTCGCCGGGCACATCGGGGCCGAGATCACCGGCGTCGACCTCGCCGGCGGCCTCGACGAGGCCGAGGTCGCGCTGATCCGGGAGGCCGTGCTGCGCTGGAAGGTCGTCTTCTTCCGCGAGCAGCGGCTGGACCACGCCGGTCACGTCGCCTTCGCCCGGCTGTTCGGTGAACCGGTGGTGCTCGGACGGCGGGGCAGCGCCTCGCCCGCCGGCTTCCCCGAGGTGGAGACCACCGCCGACCGGCTGGAGCTGGGCGGACGGTTCGGGATGGAGCACGAGGAGTGGCTCCAGCGGCGCAGGCACACGCTGCTGCGCGGCTGGCACTGCGACCACGGCGCCCGCGTCGACCCGCCGGCCGCGACCATCCTGCGGGCCGAGACCGTGCCGCCGTACGGCGGCGACACCACCTGGGCCAATCTCGCCGCCGCCTACGCCGGACTCTCCGCGCCCGTGCGCGCCTTCGTCGACGGACTGCGCGCCGAGCACCGCCTGGGCGTCGGCTACCAGCCGCGGCCCGGCGACGACTCCTACCTCCGCCATCTCCTGGACCACCAGGTCGCCTCGGTGCACCCGCTGGTGCGCGTCCACCCGGAGACCGGCGAGCGGGTGCTGTACGTCAACGGCTACTACGTCGAGCAGATCGTGGGCGTCTCCCGCCCGGAGAGCGCCGCCCTGCTGGAGATGCTGCTCGAACAGGCGGTGCGTCCCGAGTACACGGTCCGCTTCCGCTGGGAGCCCGGCAGCGTCGCCTTCTGGGACAACCGGGCCACCATCCACCTCGCGCCGAGCGACAACGCCCACCTCGGCTTCCCCCGGGTCATGCACCGGGTGATGCTGCACGGCGAGGTGCCGGTCGGCGTGGACGGCGAGCCGTCGGAGCCGGTCACCGGAACGCGGGCGGGCCGCTGGTGACTCAGCCGGCGGCTCCCGGCCGCCAGCCCAGCGCCGGGCCGAGGCGGGTGGCCATGTCCGTGAGGATCTGCACGTAGTCCTCGTGCCCGAAGGTGAACGGCAGCGCGAAGGCCACCTCGTCGACCTCCCGGAACCCGGCGTGCGCGTGCAGCCGTTCGACCAGCTCCTCCGAGGTGCCCACCAGGTCCGGCGCGAACAGCAGCCCCGCGGGGCCCTGCGGGCTCGTGGTACGGGGCAGCCGCTGGGCCGCGTACGCCTCGTACCTCGCGCGCTGCTCGGGCGTGGCGGAGTCGGTGGGGATGACCACCAGGCCCTGGGAGACGCGGGCCGCCTCGCCGTCGGGGTGGTGGGCCCGGAACTCGCGGATGTGCGCGAGCTGGATCTCCGCGAAGTCGTACGAGTCCCGCTGGTCCGCGGCCCGTACGACACTGCTGGTCAGGAAGTTCATGCCGTGCTCGCCCGCCCAGCGGGCCGAGCCGAGGCTGCCGCCGCCGTACCAGAGCCGCCGGCCGAGGCCGGGGGAGTGCGGCTGGACGACGTCGGAGAACACCTCGAAGCCCTCGACGCCGCTGAAGTCGGTGGCGGGCTTGCCGCGCACCAGGTCCAGCAGCCGCCGCACGCGCTCGTAGCTGAAGTCCTCGGCGTCCGCCGTGTCCGGGTAGAGGGCTTCCCTGACCTGCTCGTAGTGCATGGGCGGGCCCACGCTGACGCCCGGGTTGAGGCGGCCGCCGGACAGGACGTCGACGGTCGCCAGGTCCTCGGCGAGCCGCAGCGGGTTCTCCCAGCCCAGCGGGATCACGGCGGTGCCCAGTTCGATGCGGCTGGTGCGCTGCGAGGCCGCCGCGAGGACGGCCACCGGCGACGAGATGCCGTACTGGAGGTGCCGGTGGCGCACCCAGGCGCTGTCGAAGCCGAGCCGCTCGCCCAGCTCGATGATCTCCAGCGTGGACTCGTGCCCCTGGCCCGGATCCGCCCCGTCGAACAGGCCTATGGTCAGGAAGCCGAGTCTGCGCAGCGGGCGCGAGGTCGACGGCACGGGTCCTCCAGCGGTCGTACGTCAGTTCTGCCCTGATTGTGGCACCCGAACATTGCGGGAGTGTGATCCGCTCCGGGTCAGGTCAGCGGGATGACCACCTCGTCCTCGACCGGCGGGTCCACCTCCTGCCTCCGGTTCCCGGTCGCGGCGAAGCAGCGCAGCCGCACCGCCTCCGGGGTCACGTCCAGACGCAGGAAGCACTTGAAGAAGGGCGGGCTGTAGGTGGCCGAGCCCGGGGAGAACAGCTGCGTGTAGATCTTCTTCACCGGCAGCCGGAACCGGGAGGTGCGGTCCGGGCGGCCGCCGGCGCCGAGCAGGCTCGCGACCAGCCGGGTGCGGCGGGTGACCCGGGTGCCGGGACCGGGCCGGCGGCTGGGCTTGATGCCGAGGCGTTCGGCGATCACGGCCGTCGCCTCCGCCGCGGTCAGCGTGAAGAACTGCGGCATGCGCAGCCGGCGGCCGTAGAGCCGGCTGTAGAAGGCCAGGGAGTCGCCGCGCAGCGGGTAGCAGCGGAAGTCGTCCTCGGTCACACCGGCCACGGAGACCCGGGGGATGGTGTGGGTGGCGTGCATGAAGGCACCGCCGCCGCCCGCGACCACGTACTGGAGGGTCCTGCCGTCCACGTCGACCGGGTAGCGCTGGTAGTTGTGGATGTCCCCGCCGATCGCCGCCACGTAGCCGTGCGCCGGGTCGCGGACGATGTCGTCGACGCTGCCGCCGCCGTCGATCGGGCACGGGTGGTGCTCGCCGTCGACGTACAGCGGGGAGCCGGTGACCAGGATCTTCGGGCGCGGTCCCCGCGACACCTCCCGCAGCCAGGCGCCCTGTTCGGCGTCGAGCGTGCCGAGCAGCCCGGTGTCGATGCCGACGATCCGCACCGGACCCGCGTCGATCGCCCAGTAGGGACCGGGCTGTTCGGCGCCCTGCTCCGGAGCCGACCGCAACGCCCGCGCCGCCGCGAGCCGTTGCTCGTCGGTGCGGCTCGGCCGGTGCCACAGCAGCTCCCGCCACCAGGCGGGGGTGAGCGGACGCGGCCTCGGCTCGGGCGGCAGCGGCGGCGCGTCGCCGCAGAAGACGCGCATGAACGCGCCGAGGTCCTCGTACCAGTCGTGGTTGCCGGGTATCGCGTAGATCGGCGCCGGATAGTCCTGGTAGGGGCGGAAGAACTTGGTGCCGTAGTCGTCGGCGGCGCCGACCGGATAGATCACGTCGCTCGTGATCACCGCGAAGTCGGTGTCCTGACCGACCTTCAGAAACCCGGGCACGACGGCGTACTGGGGGTCGTCGCCCTCGCCGGTGTCACCGATCACCATGAACGAGAAGCGGTCGGCGTCGGCACGCCGGATCACCTTGTCCGGTGCCGCTCCCGCGGCCGCCCGTTGCGCCACCCAGCGGCCGCGGGTACGGCCGGTCGGATCGCCGAACCAGGACGCCAGCACGCCGTTGCGGGCGGCCCACATGGTTCTCGGGTTGAACCAGAACAGCTTCTCGACACGGCTCGGCATCAACTGGCGGTAGGCGCCGCGTTCGGCCTCGCCCCAGCCGGCGCCTTCCGCGGTCTCGCGTGAGGAGTCAGACACGCGGGCACCGTAGCAATGATCAACCGGGTGGTCGGGGCCAGGGGTTGGCGGAGCGCGGTGCGGCGGCCGCCGGAAGGGGTGCGCGGGCGCGGCGTGCGGGCTCGCGGGCGTCTCGTGGACCCCTCGGCGCGGATCAGGAGGCGACGATCTTGATCGCGCTCATCCAGCCGTGTCCCTCGGGGCGGTTCTGCAGAGCCATGTGCAGCAACTGGATGCCCTCCAGCTCGCGGGCGTGCCGCAGGCCGCCGACGACGACCGGGTTGAGCCCGCCGGAGGAGGCCAGCTCGGCGACCTGGTCGCGGGCCGCCGGGTCGTCGCCGGCGATGAACACGTCCAGCGGCAGCCCGCCCGCCTCGCCGGACACCAGCGGACCCGCGAACGTGGTGTTGAACGCCTTCACCACCCGGGTGCCGGGAGCGGCCGCCGCCGCGATCTGCTGGGCGCCCGAGCTGTCCGCGGGCACGGTGAGCGAGTCGAAGGTGGCGAAGTCGACCGGGTTGGAGATGTCGACGACCGTCTTCCCGGCGAGGTGGTCCCCGTACTCGGCCACCACCTGCCGGGCCGCGTCGAACGGCACGGCCAGCACCACCATGTCCGCCGATCCGACGGCGTCCGGCACCGCGGGTGCCACGTCGGCGCCGTCCGTGCGGGCGCCGAGGGCGTCGGCGAGGGCGGCGGCCTTGGCCGGATCGGTGCCGACCAGCCGGACCGTGTGCCCGCCCGCCAGCGCCCGGGTGGCGATACCGCCCGCCATGTTGCCCGTGCCGACGATGAAGACCCGCATGGACGCGCCCCTTCCGTGAGGGTGTGAGCCCCCGGCGCGGGACCGGGCCCGGGAGGCCGTGTCACCGGTCCGCACTCGGAACAATCAGCATAAATCGGTCCGGCGTCCATGGCTCGGGCGGATCGCGGGGCGTGCGGCGGCGGGCCGCCCTGGCGCGTCGTGGGGGACCGGGGGATGCGGCCGGCGTCGCCGGCGGACGTCGAGGCGGCGGGCGGCTGCGCGCCGCAATCCTGCGGGAGGGCCCGGAGCGGCTCGGCCGGTACGGCCCGTGGCGCGTCCGGCAGCGCCCGCGCGGCGGCTTCGACGCGGCCCACACGTGGGGGATCGAGGTGGGCGGCACCTTCGCCGGCCGCGTCGCGCCGCGGCCCGCCGCCGACGCCCACTGGCTGGAACACCTCCACCCGGCGCCGGACGTCCAGGGCGGCGGAGTCGGTTCGGGCGTGCCGCACGTCCCGCTGGAGCGGTGCGACCGGGACGGCCTCCGCGTCCGGCTGAACGTCCCGCGCGGCAGCGCCGCTCGACGGCTGTACGAGCGGCACGGGTTCACCGTCGAGAGCGAGGACACCGTGGACGTGTTCCTGGTCCGCCCGCCGTCCTCGTGGGTCCCGCCGCGCCCCGACCGCCCCGCGGCGTAGAGGGAAAACCCTCGATTGCTCTCGACTTGAATGACATGGCTGCATCAAGACTGGAATCCTCGCTCCGCGCGCGCTTTCTCCACGGCGTGCCCACGGATCACGGACCCCCGCATCCCGGTCCCACCGATCCAGGCCCCCGCACAGCTCAGCTCGTCCCGGACAGCACACCCCGTCTGCCCGGTCTGTCACCGGCCGCGACCCGGCGGCCGCAGCAGGAGGAGTACGAGTGAGACGTCTTCCCCACAGACGCGCCACGGTCGGAGCCGCCCTGGTCTCCACCGTGGCGCTGTTCGCCGTCGGCATCCAGTCGGTTCCCGCGAACGCCAAGCCCGCCGCCCCCCACCCCAGCCCCCTCCGCACGGGTGGTCTGGAGGCCGAACTCAGCCCGGCCCAGCACACCGCGCTGCTCAAGAGCGCCCAGCAGCAGACCACCGCGACCGCCCGGCAGATCGGCCTCGGTGCCAAGGAGAAGCTGGTCGTCAAGGACGTCGTCAAGGACAACGACGGCACCCTGCACACGCGTTACGAGCGCACCTACGCGGGCCTGCCGGTCCTCGGTGGCGACCTGATCGTGCACACCCCGCCCGCCTCCCTGGCGGCCGGCACGGTCAGCACCACCTTCAACAACCGGCGCACCGTCAAGGTGGCCTCCACCACCGCGGCCGTCGCCAAGTCCGCCGCCCAGGCCGCCGCGCTCAAGACCGCCAAGTCGCTGGCCGCCGAGAAGCCCGCCGCCGACGGCGCGCGCAAGGTGATCTGGGCCGGCAACGGCACCCCGAGGCTCGCCTGGGAGACCGTGGTCGGCGGCTTCCAGGACGACGGCACCCCGAGCCGGCTGCACGTCGTCACGGACGCCACCACGGGCAAGGAGCTGTACCGCTACCAGGCGGTCAAGTCCGGCACCGGCAACACCCAGTACAGCGGCTCGGTCACGCTGAACACGACCCTGTCGGGTTCGACGTACCAGCTGTACGACACCACGCGCGGCGGCCACAAGACGTACAGCCTCAACAACGGCACGTCGGGCACCGGCACCCTGATGACCGACGCCGACGACGTCTGGGGCACCGGAGCCGGCTCCAACACCCAGACCGCAGGCGCCGACGCGGCCTACGGCGCCCAGGAGACCTGGGACTTCTACAAGAACACCTTCGGGCGCAGCGGCATCAAGAACAACGGCGTCGCGGCCTACTCGCGGGTCCACTACAGCAGCGGCTACGTCAACGCGTTCTGGGACGACAGCTGCTTCTGCATGACCTACGGAGACGGCTCCGGCAACACCCACGCCCTCACCTCGCTGGACGTCGCCGGCCACGAGATGAGCCACGGCGTCACCTCCAACACCGCGGGCCTCAACTACACCGGTGAGTCGGGCGGTTTGAACGAGGCCACCTCGGACATCTTCGGCACCGGCGTCGAGTTCTACGCCAACAACTCCTCGGACGTCGGCGACTACCTCATCGGCGAGAAGATCAACATCAACGGCGACGGCTCGCCGCTGCGCTACATGGACAAGCCCAGCAAGGACGGCGCCTCCGCGGACAGCTGGTACTCCGGCGTCGGCAACCTCGACGTGCACTACTCCTCGGGCCCCGCGAACCACATGTTCTACCTGCTGTCCGAGGGCAGCGGCAGCAAGACCATCAACGGCGTCACCTACAACAGCCCGACCTCCGACGGTGTCGCCGTCGCCGGCATCGGACGGGCCGCGGCCCTGCAGATCTGGTACAAGGCGCTGACGACGTACATGACGTCCAGCACCAACTACGCGGCCGCCAGGACCGCCGCGCTCAACGCCGCGACCGCGCTGTACGGGGCGAGCTCGGCCCAGTACGCGGGTGTGGCCAACGCCTTCGCGGGCATCAACGTCGGCAGCCACGTCACCCCGCCGACCTCCGGGGTCACGGTCACCAACCCGGGCAGCCAGTCCTCCACCGTGGGCACCGCGGTGAGCCTGCAGATCTCGGCCAGCAGCACCAACAGCGGCTCGCTGAGCTACGCGGCGAGCGGGCTGCCGGCCGGCCTGTCGATCAACAGCTCCACCGGTGCCGTCACCGGGACCCCGACGACGGCCGGCACCTACAGCACGACCGTCACGGTGACCGACTCCACGGGCGCCACCGGCACCGCTAGCTTCTCCTGGACCGTCAGTTCCAGCGGAGGCGGCGGCAGTTGCACCGCCACGCAGCTCCTCGGCAACGCGGGCTTCGAGTCGGGCAACACCACCTGGACCGCCACCAGCGGAGTCATCACCAACGACACCGGCCAGGCGGCCCACGGCGGTTCGTACAAGGCGTGGCTGGACGGCTACGGCTCGACCCACACCGACTCGCTGTCCCAGTCGGTGACGATCCCGAGCGGCTGCACCAACACCACGTTCACGTTCTACCTGCACATCGACACCGCCGAGACCACCACCAGCACTCAGTACGACAAGCTGACGGTGACCGCCGGTTCGACCACGCTGGCCACGTACTCCAACCTCAACAAGGCCACCGGGTACGTGCAGAAGTCCTTCAGCCTCGGCTCCTTCGCGGGCAGCACCGTGACGCTGAAGTTCACCGGCGTGGAGGACTCCTCGCTGCAGACCAGCTTCGTCGTCGACGACACCGCCGTGACGACCGGCTGACCCGACCAGGAAACGGGTGGCCCGCGGCCGGTCTCCGGCCGCGGGCCACCCGTGCGTGTCAGCTCAGCGGATCCAGCGTGAGGTACGCCTGCTGCGGGTTCCCGTCGTTGACCAGCGACTCCTGGTTGCCGACGTCGTCGAAGGCGAAGGCGTAGGCCTTGCCGTCGGCCATCTGCGCGTGGACGGCGCGCGCGTACTGGTTGGTCACCGCGTCCTTGTAGAAGTCGGCCGGGTTGGTGTCCGGCTGGTTCGCGCTCGTGAGCAGCGTGGACCGGTTGAAGCCCGCGCACAGGGTGCGCGAGATCGGGCCGCGCACCTGGTCGTTGGGCGCGTCCAGGAGGTTGTGGCAGCCGAAGACACTGCCCGAGTCGGGCTTCTGGAAGCTGGTCACCACCGCCCCCGCGGAGTTGGTGAAGTTCATGACGTTGCCCGAGACCCGGCCGAAGTACCTGGTGTTCGGCTGGTCGGCGAACGGCGTCACGGTCAGGGTCGTGGACGCGTACTTCGTCCAGACCCGGTTGACGTAGTCGTTCAGGACGCTCGCGGGCAGCCCCCCGGTCTCCACGCCGTACAGCGGGGACAGCGCACGGAGCACGGTGCCGTCCGACCGGGTCTGCACCAGGTTCGCCCAGCCGCCCGACTGTCCGCGCAGCGCGTTGAACACCCCGTTGTAGCCGCCGGACTTGAGGTGGCCGGTGGTGGCCACCGTGCCGTCGGAGCGCTGCACGCCGACCGCGTACGGCGCCGAGAACATGTCGACCTGCGTGCTGTTGATCCACAGGCCCGCGTCGTTGAGCGTGTACTCGGACCAGTTGAAGAGGATGTTGCGGTTGGGGTCGCTCGGATTCTGCACGGCGGGCTGCACCAGGCCGCCGGTGGTCAGCCTGAAGTCGAGCTTCTGGCCGTAGGAGAAGTAGATCCGGCCGGAGAACTTCGGGATCCGGATCGTCGTCGACTGTCCGGCCGCCGGGCCCGCGATCGAGGCGTCGGGCGCGGGGGTCGGCGGGTTGCCGCCGGCCGGCCAGGCGTGGAAGGTGCCGTTCGCGTCGGCCCAGCCCTGCCGCCCGGTGGAGAGCTGGGTGCCGAGGTCGTAGACGTACACCTGGTCGCCACGGCCGGAGTTGTTGGTGATCTTCAGGGGAATGGTGTCCGGCACCGCGGCGGCGGCCGGTTGCGGGGTGCCCAGGGTGAGCGCCCCGCCGATCAGCGCCGCGGCGGCCGCCAGGGGCAGCATGCGGCGTGCGAATCCTGTGCGCACTCTCCACCTCCGTGTGGGGTCGGGGTCGTACGGATATTGGTCCGTACCAGCTTGAGAGCGCTCTCAGGGTGCCGCTGGGGCGGGTGCATGTCAATGAGTGGGACGGAATCGGGGCCCGCCGTCCGGCGGGCCCCGATTCTCCGGACGCGGCCGGATCAGAAGGCGCGCTTCAGCAGACCGAGCAGCGCGTCCCAGTGCCGCTCGGCGGCCTCCGCGGAGTACGCGGGCGTGTCGGCCTGGGTGTAGCCGTGGTCGGCCCCCGGGTAGACCTCGCAGGTGTTGCGGACCCCGGCGGCGGTCAGCGCCTGCTCGAAGGTGCGGATCTGCTCCTCCGTCATGGACTGGTCCTGGTCGGCGAAGCCGAAGTACAGCTCCGCCGTGATCCGGTCCGCCAGCAGGTGCGGGCTGTCCGCGTCCTCGGTGACCAGCCGGCCGCCGTGGAAGCCGCCCGCGGCCGCGATCCGGTCCGGGAACGCGGCCGCGGTCCGCACCGCCAGCCGGGCGCCCAGGCAGTACCCGGTGATCGCCACCGGACCGTCGGCCACCAGCGGGCTCCCGGCCATCCAGTCCAGGTAGGCGGCCGAGTCGCGGTCGCTGCGTTCCGGCGTCAGCGACGACATGACCGGCATGATCCGCTGCCAGATCGTCGGGTCCGCCGACGGGTCGATGAACTCGGGGAGGTCGAAGACCGGGGTACGGCCGCTGCGGTAGAAGACGTTGGGCAGCAGGACGGTGTAGCCCTCGCCGGCGAGCCGGTCCGCCATCGACTTCAGGTGCGGGCGGATGCCGTAGGCGTCCTGGTAGAAGAGCACCCCGGGGTGGGGCAGGCCGTCGGCGGGGTGAGCCAGGTAGGCGTCGGCGACGCCGTCCTCGGTGGTGATGTCCACGTCGGATCCCTGTACGGCGGTCATGGCGCAGTGCCTCTCTGTCGAGTCGGCGTCGGGTCGGGGGAGGCCCGGCGCGGCATGTCGCGATCATCGTGGCACGCGAAGGTGGGCGGACCCCCGAGCGGGGACCCCGCCGTCACTCGAAGCGCGAGGTGTCTCCCGCGCCCCGGCGGACGATGACCGCCTCGCCGTCGGAGAAGTCGACGACCGTGGTCGGCTCGGTGCCGCACTCCCCGGAGTCGACCACCACGTCCACCTGGTGGTCCAGGCGGTCCTTGATCTCCCAGCCCTGGGTCGGCGGTTCCTTCTCGTCCGGCAGCAGCAGGGTGCTGGACAGCAGCGGCTCGCCCAGCTCCGCCAGCAGCGCCTGGGTGACCACGTGGTCGGGGATGCGCACGCCGACGGTCTTCTTCTTCGGGTGCAGCAGCTTGCGCGGCACCTCGCGGGTCGCCGGGAGGATGAAGGTGTAGCTGCCGGGGGTCGACGCCTTCACGGCCCGGAACACGTCGTTGTCGACGCGCACGAACTGGCCGAGCTGGGCGAAGTCACGGCACATCAGGGTGAAGTGGTGCCGGTCGTCCAGGCGCCGGATGGAGCGGATCCGGTCGATGCCGTCCCGGCTGCCGAGCTGGCAGCCCAGCGCGTAGCAGGAGTCGGTCGGATACGCGATGAGGGATCCGGAACGCACCGCGTCGGCGATCTGGGAGATGCTGCGCGGCTGCGGGTTGTCGGGGTGCACGTCGAAGTACTTCGCCATTCGCCGAGCTTATGCCCACCCGGCTCGCACGGCCCGACGGGCTCTCACGAGGACCGAGGACCGCCGGAGCCGCCGGGAAGGCGCCGGGCGGATTCCGGGGAGGAACCGGGGTCCGGGTCGCACGGAACCGGTGTGCATGGACGGCGGGAACCGGGGAACCCGCACACTCAGCCGCCCGAGGGCCATCCCCCCGGCCCCGGGTGAGGCGTTCTTCGCCGGCGGCCCTTCCCCCGAGGGCCGCCGGCGAAGTTGTACCCGGCGGCCCGGGCCGCCCACGTTCATCGGGTAACGTCCACAGACCGAGGTCGACGCTACGGACGAGGAGCAGGGCGGGATGGCTGGCCGGGCAGGCGAGGGCCCGCACCCTCCGACGTCCCCGGACGACGCGTGGACCGCGCAGCTCCTCGGCCACCTGCGCCCCGGCGCCCGCGACCCCCGCCAGGTGGTCACCTGGCTCGCCCACGCCGCACGGGCCACCGTCTGTCTCCAGGACGCCGCCGGCACCGTGCTCGCCGGTGAGCGGCTGCCCCTCGACGACGGCCTCGTCGCCGAGGTGGTCGCCGGCCGGATCTCCGCCGCCGCCGTCCAGGACGGCGACCGGCACCTGCGCCTGGTCTCCGTGCCCGCCCCGGACCCGCGTCCCGCGGCCGCCTCGCTGCTCGCGGTGGCCCGCGACATCCCCTTCGACCGGCGCGCCGCGGAGATCGTCACCCACGCCGCGGGTGTCATCGAACTCCTGCTGCGCGAGGGCGAGTCGAGAGCCGCGGGACGCCGGCTGCGCCGGGCCACCGCCGACCTCAGGCTGGCCATCCTGCAACTGCTGATGGTCGAGGACACCGTCTCCGCCCGCCGGGTCGCCGCCGGCCTGTGGCCCGGCCTCCTCGACACCGACAGCGCCCGCGTGTTCGTCGTCGAGGGGGACCCCGCGGAACGCGACGGCCTCGCCGAGGACTGCCTCGACATCACCCGCGGCCAGGCCCTGGTGGTGCGCTGTCCCGCGGTCGACGGCCACGTCATCGTCGTCAGCCCCGCGCCCACGGCCGGTCAGTGGCTGCGCTCGCTGGTCGACGGCCGTCCCGGCACCTTCCTCGGCGGCAGCGTCCGGCAGAGCCTCGCCCGCACCGCCACCGCCTACGGCCAGGCCGTCAGCGCCCTCGCCGTCGCCCGCTTCCGCTCCGACCAGGCCGCCGTCTACGCCGAACGCACCCACCCGGAAGAGCTGATGGACCCCGCCGCGCTGCACGCCTGGTCCGCCGCCGTGCTCCGGCCGCTGGACGCCCTGCCCCACCACACCCGCGCGGAACTCCTCGCCACCACCCGCCTCGGCCTGGAGTTCACCGCGGTCAGCGCGGCCAAGGTGCTCGGCGTCAGCCGCAACACCGTCCGCGCCCGCATGGACCGCGTCGAGGGCCTGCTCGGCGCCGACTTCTCCGACCTCGCCGTGCGCGCCACCGCCCACCTCGCCCTGAACACCGAGGCGGCCGGCACCGAGGACCTCGGCGGCGCGCCGCCTGCGGTACCCGGCCCGCGGCTCGCGGACCTGCTGGCCGGGCCCGGCCTGCACGCCTGGGCGCACGACCTGCTGGACCGGCTGACCCGCGACGGCCGTGATCTGCGCGGTACCCTGCGAGCCTGGATCGCCGCCGGCGGCAACGCCGAACGCGCCGCCCAGGACCTGGGAGTGCACGCCCAGACCGTCCGCGAACACGTCCGCGGCGCCGAGCCCGTGCTGGAACGGCAGCTGCTCGCCTCCGGCACCGACCTGTACGAGGTCGTCCTGGCCCACCTCGCCCTCGGAGACCTCACCGCCCCCGCCCTGCTCAGGGCGAATCCGGGCCAACCGGACTCACCTGTGCACGGGTGAGCCCTCCGCGTCACCGATCGGGCACCGATGCGATACCCAACGGCCCCGTCCGCACGTAAGTTCACATCCCGCGGGGGCACGACCGGAACGGGGGACCGGTCGCAGCCCCCGCGTTCCCGTTACCCGACCGGGACCTCACCCGCCCAGCAGGACCGGGATCTCCTGCCAGCCGAAGGCGATGAACGACGGCACCTGCCGCAGCTCCCGCGCCCCGACCGCCAGCCGCAGCCCCGGGAAACGGCCGAACAGGGCCGGCAGCGCGGCGCGCGCCTCCGCGCGGGCCAGCGGCGCGCCGATGCAGCGGTGCACGCCGACCCCGAACGAGAGATGGTCGCCGGCCCCGCGCGCCGCGTCGAACACGTCCGCGTCCGCCCCGTAGCGCGCCGGATCCAGGCCCGCCGCCGCGTACGTCGTGATGATCGCGTCCCCGGCCGGCACGGTCACGTCCGCCACCTTCAGATCGGTCACCGCGAACCGCAGCGGCAGCGCGGCGATCGACGGATGCACCCGCAGCGTCTCGTCGATCACCGCGTCCCAGCCGACCGTCCCGGCGCGTACCGCCGCCAGCTGCGCCGGACGGGTCAGCAGCGCCACCACGGCGTTGCCGATCAGGTTGACCGTGGTCTCGAAGCCCGCGCCGATCACCAGCAGCAGCGTGTACAGCAACTCCTCGTCGCCGAGCCGGTCGCCGTCCTCGTCGCGGACCCGGATCAGCTCCGTGGTCAGGTCGTCGCCCGGGTGCGCGGTCTTGTGCGCGATCAGGGCCCCGAGGACCGTGCCGATCCGCTCCTGCACGAACGCGGCGTGCTCCGGGCTCGGGTCGGAGGTGTCCATGATGGCCGCGATCAGTTCACCGGTGTCGTCCCGCAACTCGTCCGGCACACCGAAGAGTTCGCAGATCATGCGCATCGGCAGCGGATGCGCGAGTCCGGCCCGCAGATCCACCACCGAGCCGTCGGCGCCCGCGGCCGCCAGCGCGTCGAGCAGGTCGCCGGCGATGGCCGTCACCCGCGGCAGCATCGCCTCGGTGCGCCGGTGCGTGAAGCTCGGCGCCACCAGCCGGCGCAGCCGGGTGTGGTCGGGGCCGTAGGCGGAGAGCATGTTGACCACGCCGATCCAGCCGAGCACCCAGCCCCAGGCGGGGTGTTCACCGACCTGGGGCCACAACCGCCAGTGTCTGCGGGGGTCCTTGCTGACCCGGGGATCGAGGATCAGTTCCCTGAGGACGTCGTGGCCGGTGGGGGCCCAGGCCGGTATGCCGCCGGGCAGTTCGACGGGCACCAGCGGGCCGAGGGCGCGCAGCCGCGCGCTCTCCGCCGCGATGTCCGAGCCGAACGGGTCGAGCGCGATGCGGTCGGTGACGGTCACGAGGAGCCTCCGGGCCGGTCGGGGGAGCGGGGGGTGAACCGGACGGGCAGGGACGTCAGCGAGCGGTGGAAGGGACCGGGCCGCCAGCCGAGCCGGTCGCGCGGCAGCACCGGGTCGAGGTCGGGCAGCCACAGGGTCAGCCGCTCGATCGCCTCGGTCGCCACGAGCAGCGCGTGGTGCCGGACCGGGCAGGCGTGCGGACCCGCGCCCCACGACAGGTGCGAGGCGTCCCCGCCCTGTCGTCCGCCGGTGACCTCGCGCTCGGCGAACAGCCCCAGGGCGCCGAAGGAGACGACGACGGGGACCGCGGGCCTGATCCGTACCCCGTGCAGCGGGACGGGCCTGCGCGCGTAGTAGATGCCGTAGTTGGCGAGCGGGGTCTCGTGGTGCAGCACCTCGACCACCGCGTCCATGACCGGGCGGGCACCGCTGGTGAGCGTGGAGTAGTAGAGGGAGTTGCCGAGAATCCTGGACAGCGCGTTGGAGACCAGATTCGTGGTCGGCTCGTACCCGGCGCCGAGGGTCAGGAACACCTGCCAGGTGACCTCCTCCGTGGTCAGGGCCGCCGGATGGTCCAGGAGCATGCTCGGCAGGTCCTCGCCGCGCTCGGCGACCTTGGCGGCCACCAGCCGCAGCACGTAGTCCGCGTACTCCGCCTCGCCCTCGGCCGCCTGCGCGCCGCCCTCCATCATCTTCAGCAGGCCCTCGCTCAGCCGGTCGCCCTGGCTGTCCGGCAGCCCGAACAGGTTGTTGAAGACCAGTGCCATCAGCGGCCGGGCGAAGTCGGTGACGAGGTCCGCCTCGCCGCGCGGCCCGAACCGGTCCACCAGCAGCCGTACCGCCCGGTGCACCAGCGCGCGCAGGTCGTGCGGCTCGATCAGGTCGAACACGTCGATGAGGCTGGTGCGGTAGCGCAGGTGCGCGTCGCCGTCGGAGAACAGCGCGTTGGGCCGCCAGCGCATCATGCCGAGGAGCGGGGAGTCCGGCGGGACGGTCGTCTCCCAGCCCCGCGGGTCGTGCGAGAAGGTCTCCACATCCCGCAGCACGTCCAGGGCGGCGCGCCGCTCGGTGACGACGTACGCGGGTGTGTCCGGGGCGAGTTCCGCCCAGCCGACCGGGCCCTGGGCGCGCAGCGCGGCGTAGTGGCCGTGCGGGTTCCGGGCGAAACCGTCGTCCCACAGGCGTACCGGCGCGGACGCGGTGAAGGACTGCTGCGCGGTCATCGGGCCTCCGCCGGACGGTCGTCGATCAGATGCTGTACGAGGGCGAGCAGCGCGTCGAGGGAGGAGTGCGGGTCCCGGGCGTCACAGGTCACCATCGGGGTGCCGGACTCGAGATCCAGGGCGGCGCGCAGTTGTTCCGCCGTGTGGTGGTCGGGTGCGTCGGGAAAGGTGTTGAGGGCGACCGCGTACGGCAGTCCCGCCTCCTCCACCAGGCCGAGGACGTCGAAGGAGGCGTCGATCCGGCGGCTGTCCACCAGGACCAGGGCGCCGAGCGCCCCGTAGGAGATGTCGTCCCACAGGGTCCGGAACCGCTGCTGTCCCGGTGTCCCGAACAGGTAGAGCACGACGCCGCCGGCCAGGCTGATCCGCCCGAAGTCGATCGCGACGGTCGTCGTCTCCTTGTCCCGGATCCCGTCCAGCTCGTCGACGGGGGCGGAGACCTCGGTGAGGCGCTCCTCGGTGTGCAGCGGGCGGATCTCCGACACCGAGTCGATCAGGGTCGTCTTGCCCACTCCGAACGGGCCGGTGACCAGGATCTTGACCAGGTCGCGGGCGGTGTCGGGGAGATGCGTGCCGCCCGTGCGGGGCAGCTCACCGGTGCTTGAGGGCGCGGAGGCCATCGGCCACTCTCTTCAGCAGGTCGGGGTCGAACCGTTCGGCGGGCGGGATCGGCGCCCGGGTCTGGACCAGGCCCCGGTCGACGAGGTCGGCGGCCAGCACGCGGACGGCGGAGACCGGCAGCCGCAGCAGCGCCGCCGCCTCCACCAGCGTCAGCGCGCCGCCCGACAGCAGTTCCAGCAGGGCCTGTTCGGCCGCGGGCAGGCCGGCGGGCAGGGGTGCCCCGTCGCGGGTGAGCACCGTGAGCCGTTCCAGGTGCGGACGGCTGGGACGGGCCGTTCCGCCGGTGGACAGGTACGCGGGGACCAGGGGACGGCCGCCACGGCGGCCGGTCATGCCGGCGCGCCGCCGTCGGAGCCTCTGGGCGCCGCCGCCATCGCCTTCTCGCCCAGCCGGGCCACCTGCGAGTGCACCCGGTGCGCCAGCAGGTCGAGGCGCACCTCCGGGTCCCCGTAGGCCGCCACACAAGTTCCGTGGTCGGTCGGCACGATCAGCACGTATCCGTGGTCCGACTCGACGACCACCTGACGCACCTCGGCCCGGTCCCGGTCCGCGAACGCGGCCGCCGCGGCCCGGCAGGCGCCCTGCACGGTGCTGGTGATCGCGGCCACCCGCTCGGCGGTGGCCTGGGACAGGGAGTCGGTGTATCCCGTGGCGAGGCCGTCCCGGGTGAGCAGGACGGCGGCGAGGACGTGCGGTACCTGCAGGACGGGATCCAGCACCCATGCCGTCTCGCCCGCGTCGCGGCTGGTCATCGGGCCGCCTCTCCTTCGTCGTCGGTCCGTCGTGGATCGGGCGCCGGGGCCCGCTTGGGGGTGCGCGCCGCCGCCGTGCCGTACTGCAGGGCCGCGAGCGCGGCGGCCGCCTCCTCGGGCCGCCGCGCGGCGGGCTGCCGCAGTGGTACCGCCGGCGCATCGGGACGGGCACGGCGCCGCCGCTGTGGCAGCCCGGCCGGTGCGCCGGGTTCCTGGTGGCCGGGAGCGCGTTCGTGCTCGGCGCCACCGGCCCCCTCGGCGGCGGGTTCCGGGACGGCCGGGGCGGGAGCGGCCGGCGGAGGTGCGGGTGCCGTCTCGGCCGGTGCCGCCGGACCCGGCCCCGTCGTCTCCCGCACCGCCGCGCGCTCGCGCGTCGAGCGCGGCGCGCTGACGGACGGCGGACGCAGATCCGGGTCGATCCTGCCGAGCAGGTGGGTGTCGACCCGCAGCACCGCGCGTACCCCGCCGTACGGCGACGGGGAGGAGAGGTCGACGGCCAGGTCGAACTGGCGGGTGAGCCGGCCGACGGCGGCCAGGCCCATGCGCGGCGGATCGCCGAGGTCGGTCAGCAGGATCGGGTCGCCGCCCGCCACCAGCCGTTGGGCGCGGGCCCGTTCGTCCTGCGTCATGCCGAGGCCCGCGTCGTCGACGGTGACGCACACCCCGTGGTGGACGTGTTCCAGGTTGACCACGACGTCGGTGTCCGGTGCCGAGTGGCGCAGCGCGTTGTCGAGCAGCTCGGCCACGATGATGGCGACCGGCTCGACCGCGTGCGACACCAGCGCGGTGCCCGGCTCCAGGTGGTTGTGGACGCGCACCCGGTGGTATCCGGCGAGCCGGGCCTGGCCGCCGGTCACCGCGTCCACCACGTGGGACTCCTCGCGGGCCAGACCCACCCAGGCCCCGCACACCACCGCGGCCACCTGCGCCCGGCGCAGCGACTGCTCGTTCTCGTGGTCCAGCGCGAACAGGGTCTGCGCCAGCTCCGGTTCGTCATAGCGCTGCTGGAGTCCGCGCAGCGCGTCCTGGAGGCGGTACAGGGCGGCCTGGATCTCCCGGGTGGCGCCGCGCAGACCGGCCTGCGCCGCCGCGTCGATCCGGGTGCGCTGTGCGGTCAGCTCCTCGCGCAGCGCGGTGAGCACGTACTCCAGCGCGATCCCCGTGGGGGTCCCGGGCGTGCGGTGCCCGGCCGGCCCCGGCACCTTGAGGTGCGGATGGGCGAGCTGCGCGGCGGCGGCGGGCATCCGGCGGGTGGCCAGGTGCTCGACCTCGGAGACGAACGCGCCCTCGGCGTCCTTCAGCCGGGCGCGCAGCTCCGTCACCTCGGCCCGCAGTGCCGCCTTCTGCCGCCGGGCCCGCAGCAGGCCGCCGCCGAGGACGAACGCGGAGAGGGTTCCGGCGGCGAGACCGCCGACCACCAGGTCCGGCAATTCGATCATGGAATCGGTTTCCAGGGGGGGAGTAGGGCAGCAGTGGGCACGGGGAGCCCCGGGCCCTCCCGTGTGGCGCTCGCAGCACAGTACACACCGTCATTGACCGGCCCCGCACGGTGAATCGTCACATCCCTTCGAATCTGCTCGACGGGTGTTCGCTTCTGTGTCAACTGTCGGAAATGCCGTGCGCCGCGGATGAGTTGGGGGTGGCCGCGGTCGCCGGACCGGCCGCGGGACCGGCCGCCGGGTCCGGTCGGGCGGGTGTGTTCACCGGACCCGGTGAGCGCGTCCGACGGCGCGTACCACCGGCGCGTTCGGGCCGTTTCCGCGGCATGGACCGATCCTCACCCCTGCCCCGGGACCCGGACCGGGAGCCGCGCGGGCGGGGCCGTACCGAAACGGCGCGCCCGAGGAGCCCGGGGCCATCGTGGCCCGTCCCCTGGCCCCGCCGCCTACGGTCTCTGGTCGTCGCTCATCGGGGACAGCACCGCGAGCGTGCCGTTGGCCTCGCGCAGGGCCAGTTCCAGGGTGGCCGGCACGTGCAGGGCGCCGGCGCCGTCCGGGGGCACCAGCCACTCCAGGTACCGCGCGGGCCGGTACGGCGGCGGTACGGCGACCCACGAGCCCCGGGTCGCGTAGCGCAGGCCCGAGCCGATCCAGCCGCCGGACGGGTCGGGCGGCAGGAAGAAGCCGACGCGGCCGGCCGAGCTGTCCGCCAGGGTCGGTCCCGGCACCGGCAGCGACGGCCGCCACAGCAGGTCCAGCGTGAGCAGGCCGAGCCGGTCCGGGACGCTCAGGACGTCCCAGTAGCGGCCCGCCTCCAGCAGCGCGACGCCCTCCCCGTGGTCCCACTCCCACTTGCAGGTCCGGGGGTCCGGGGCGGCGGCCGCCAGCCATTCCACACCCTGCATCCACATCGCGTTCGTCATGCATCGCTCCGGGGTTCGCCGCGCACCTGCCTCCGGGCAGGGAACGTCCGACGCCGGGCCATCGGTGCGCTCGCACGCCAACCCGGCATATGCATGCTGGTAGATATTTCTACGTGGCGGAAGGGGTGGCGAACCCTGGCGTTTTGGGGCGAATGTTCGAACACGGAATGGATGTTTCCATATCGGTCGCGAGGGAGGGTGGCCGTCGACTGGCTCCGCGCACGAATCGATCGTCCAGACGATCGATTCGAGTGCAGGATCTTGAACTGGTGCGGTTTTCGGTCGTACTCTCCACTCGTTCCGTCGTCGTCGACCCCGACCGAGGTACTCCATGGACCGCACCCGACTGCACGCCCTGCTGGCCCGGGAGAGCGCCGAGGCCGAGCGCCGCAACCCCCGCTCCCGGGCGGCATATGCCGGAGCCGACCATCTCTTCGGCCGGGTCCCGATGACCTGGATGAACAAGACCGCCGGCGCCTTCCCGCGCTACCTGGCCACCGCACGGGGCGCCCGGGTCACCGACATCGACGGACACACGTACATCGACTTCTGCCTCGGCGACACCGGCGCCATGGCCGGGCACTCGCCGGCCGTCGTGACGGAGGCCGCGCACCGCAGGTTCGCCGAGCTGGGCGGGGCCACCGCGATGCTGCCGACGGAGGACGCGGAGTGGGTGGGCGCGGAACTCACGCGCCGCTTCGGGCTCGCCCGCTGGAGCTTCTCGCTCACCGCGACCGACGCCAACCGGTGGGCGATCCGGCTCGCGCGGGCCGTCACCGGACGCCCGAAGATCCTGGTGAACAGCTACAGCTATCACGGCAGCGTCGACGAGTCCCTCATCGTGGTGGGCCCCGACGGCCGGGGCGCGCCCCGCCCGGGGAACGTCGGCGCGCCCTGCGACGTCACCCTGACCAGCCGGGTCGCCGAGTTCAACGACCTGGCCCAGCTGGAGCGCGAACTCGCCCACGGCGACGTGGCCGCCGTCCTGATGGAACCCGCGCTCACCAACATCGGCATCGTCCTGCCCGAACCCGGCTATCTGGCCGGGGTGCGCGCCCTGACCAGGCAGTACGGCACGCTGCTCATCAACGACGAGACGCACACCTTCTCCGCGGGACCCGGCGGCTGCACCGCCGCCTGGGACCTGGAACCGGACCTGCTGACCATCGGCAAGGCCATCGGCGGCGGCATCCCGGCCGGCGCCTACGGCCTCTCCGCCGACCTCGCCGACCGCCTGCTGGCCCGCGCCGACCTGGACCTGGTCGACATGGGAGGCGTCGGCGGCACCCTCGCCGGGAACGCGCTCTCCCTCGCCGCCACCCGCGCCACCCTGGAGCACGTGCTCACCGACGCGGCGTTCGCCCGCATGGCGGACCTCTCCGAGCGCTTCGAGACCGGCGTCAGGAAGGCCGTCGGGACGCACGGCCTGCCGTGGTCGGTGAGCCGGCTCGGAGCCCGCACCGAGTACCGCTTCGCCGATCCGGCGCCGCGCACCGGCACCGAGTCCGCGGCCGCGGCCGACGCCGAACTGGAGGACTACCTGCACCTCTACCTCGCCAACCGGGGCATCCTCCTCACGCCGTTCCACAACATGGCGCTGATGTGCCCCGACACCACCGAGCAGGACGTGGACACGCACACCGAGGTGTTCGGCGCCGCCCTGCTCGAACTCGTCGGCTGACCAGGGAGAACCCCGTGCACATGGACGACATCGACCGGGCCGTTCTGCGGGAACTCCAGGCCGACGGCCGGATCGCCTACGCCGACCTTGGCCCCAGGGTCGGCCTGTCCGCCTCCGCGGCCCGCCAGCGGCTGCAGCGCCTGCTGGACTCCGGGGCCGTCCAGGTCGTCGGCGTCACCGACCCGATGGCCATGGGCGGCCAGGCGATGGCGCTGCTGGGCATCGGCGTGGACGGCGACCCCAGAGCCGTCGCCGACGCCCTCGCCGTACACCCGGAGGTGGTGTATTCGGTGTTCACCGCGGGCGGATTCGACCTGTTCGCGGAGGTGGTCACGTCGGATCCCAAGGGCCTGCTCGACTTCGTCAACGACGTGGTCCGGCCGGTCGAGGGCGTGCGCGAGGTCCGCTCGTTCCCGTACTTCGGCATCCATACCCACCGCTTCCTGTGGGACGTGGGCTGAGCCGGGACGCGGCCCGGCGGCTCAGGTGATGTCGGGCGCCAGGACGAGCATCGTCGCGTCGTCCCGTACCTCGCACCGCCGGACCAGGTCGGCCCACACCCGCTCGGGCAGCTCGGCCGACCCGGCGTCGGCGAACCCCGCAAGCCGCTCCGGAAGCGGATAGAACCGCCCGGCCCGGTCACGCGCCTCCCACACCCCGTCCGAGGCGATGAACAGCCGGTCGCCGGGCCCCAGCTCGACCGTGATCTCCTTCGGCGGCTCCAGCCCCGTCAGGGCCAGCCCCACCGGCGCTCCCGGCGCGACGGCCAGCTCCTGGGCCAGGCCGTCGCGCAGCAGCACCGGCGCCGGATGGCCGCAGGCCACCACCCGGACCGACCGCAGATCCGCGGAGAACTCCAGCAGCAGGGCCGTCGCGAACAGCTCCGCGTTCGGTACGTCGACCGAGTCCACGGTGAGCCGGCGGTCCATCAGCGCCGCCACCGACTCCAGATCCGGCTGGTCGAGGACCGCCTCCCGGAACGCGCCGAGCAGCGACACCACGGTGGAGACCGCCGCCAGGCCGTGCCCGCGCACGTCGCCCATCACCGCCCGCACGCCGAACGGCCCGTCCCGCACGTCGAAGAAGTCCCCGCCCACCAGCGTGCCGTGCTGCGCGGCCCGGTACAGCCCCGTGCACCCCACCGAGCCGACCCGTTCCTGCAGCGGCGGCAGCACGGCCCGCTGCACCGCCTCGCCCACCGCCCGCTCGGTGACCAGCTGGGCGTCCCGGTGACTGCGCACGTAGGACACGAACACGCTCAGCAGCGCGACGAAGGTGACCGTGAGCAGATCGGTGTCGCCGGGATGGTTCAGATGGGTGGCGGGCACGTTCAGCAGGATCACGACCAGGCAGCTGAGCACGGCGGTCGCCAGCGGGCCGTAGGACAGCACGGCCAGCGGCGGAATGGCGCCGAGCAGGAAGCCGAAGTCGTGCCCGTCGGGGCTGACCAGCGTCGCCACCGTGACCACCAGGAGCAGCAGGACGGGCAGCACCCGGACCCAGAGCGGTGGCGGTGCACCCTGCAACCAGCCACGCCCGTCCCCGTAGTCGCGCGACAACCAGCCGCGCACCGAAGTCACATCCCTAAGCTACGCCCGTGTCCGCACCTCGGGCACGCCTGCCGATCTTCGACGGCCGCCGCGGTAATCCCGTGGACGCGTCCGGGACGGGGCCCTACTGTGTGGGGCGCAGGCCCAGGACCGGACCGAAGGAGGCGAGTGCGATGTCCATCCCCGTCATTGCGCGCTCCCTCCCCGACGTCCGGGCGTGACAGGTCGGAGCCGGCCCGGGAGCGCTCCGCGCAGCACGCCTCCCGGAGGAATCCGTGACCGATCCGGTCATCCGTACGCTCGACGACAGCACCGCCCACCTCTTCGACACCCTGCCCGATCCGCTGCGCCTCGCCGAGACCCACCGGCGCACCCGTCACCGCGCCGACTGGAAGCGCGTCGCCCTGCGGGACGGCCGGGTGATCGCCCGCGCCGGGCGCGCAGACCATCGGGGCCGCCACCGACCAGGGCAACGTCCCGATGGCCGCGCACTTCGCCAGGGCGGGCTACCCGGTCGTACGGGAGCGGGTGAACTTCTTCGCGTCGGCCGAGGCCGGCGCCGAGCACCCCGCCGGGAGCGCGGCGGCCGGCGGCTGACGGGCCGGGCTAGGCGACGTCCTTGCCCAGCAGGGTCTCCGCCTCCGTGAGGAGTTCGGTGACCCGCAGGGCGAACGCGGCGTCGCAGGGGTGCCGCCGGCCCGTGCGGGCGGCGGTCACCAGGGCGTCGGCGGCCCGGGACAGTGCGGGGACCGCTCCCTCCGCACTCCTCGGCAGCAGCGTCACCCCCGACGCGCCCCGCAGCTCCACGTCGGCCCCGGCCGCCGCCGGGGGAGCCGTCAGGCTCAGGGTCACCGTGCTCGACGCCCCCGTGGCGTGTTCGAGGACGAGGTGCACGGTGTCCGCGGGGCCGTGCACCGCGGCGGCGACCCGTCGTACGTCCCCCAGCACCGGCAGCAGCACGGACAGGGCGTGCGGGCCCACGTCCCACAGCGCGCCCTTCTCACGACGCCACGGCGACGCCGCGAACGGGCTCTCGTCGGTGAACACCGATCCCAGCCACTGCGCCCGGGCCGTGAACCAGCCGCCCGTGCCCGCCTGTTCGCCGATCCACTCCTCCGGCTCGCTCTGGAAGCGGGTGGTGAAGAACACCACGGAGGCGACCTGGGCCCGCTCGGCCGCCTCCACCACCGCCCGCCCCTCCGCGACGCCGAGCGCGAGGGGCTTGTCCAGCAGCAGGTGCCGGCCCGCCGTCGCGGCCCGCACCGCCAGCTCCGCCTGGACGGCCGGCGGCAGCGCCACCGCCACCGCGTCGACGTCGGCGAACAGCGCGTCCACGTCGTCGTAGGCCCGGACCCCGTACTCCTCGGCCAGCTCCACCGCCGCCGCCGGGCGGCGGCCCCACACCCCGGTGAACTCCAGCGACCCGTGCCCCGCCAGCGCGGGGGCGTGGGCCGCCCGTGCCCAGGGGCCCGTCCCCAGCAGTCCGATGCGCATCTCGCGTTCCTCTCTCCGTACCCGGTCCCGCCACGTCGCCCGGACCGTCAGGGCGTCGTGCTCCGCCCGCCCTCGACGGACGGCCGGAACTGCTCCGTGCCGTGCGCCAGCCAGCCGGCGATGGTCTCGGCGATCGGCTGACCGGTGTCCATCTCGACGAAACCGAACTGGCCCGACTGGTTGCACTCCAGGAACCACCAGATGCCGTCGGCGTCCTCCGCGAAGTCGAAGGCACCGTAGGCCAGGTCGGCGTCCTTCATATACGTGTGAACGGCCTCGGCGACTCGCGGCGGCACCTCCGCCGCCAGCCAGGGCGAGGTGGACGGGGCGAAGCGTACGTCCACGTCGTCGGGGCGCGCGTCCGGGCTGACCGGCTTGCGGGCGGCGAGCAGCCGCTCGCCGACCACCGTCAGCCGGATGTCGGCGCGTTTGGCCACCCGCCGCTGCAGCAGCGTCGGGCCGAAGGCCACCGCCGAGAAGTCGGCGTCCGGCGCCACCCGGCTGGTCGGGACGGCCCGCGGCGGCTCCTGCGGATGCGCGCCCGACACCGGCTTGACCACCAGGTCCGGGAAGCGCTTCGCGAACTCCCTGGCGGCCTGCGGGAACGTGGTGATGAGGGTCGCGGGCACGGCGAGGCCGCTGCGCTGCGCCAGCCGCAGCTGCCACGGCTTGTGGCGGGCCCGGCGCGCGGCGTCCGGATGGTTCATCCAGCGCGCGTCGGTCCCGCGCAGCATGCCGTACAGCGCCTGTTCGGACTCCTCGGTCAGCCAGTCGGACGGCTGGACGGCCCGGGCGGCGGCCACTCCCGGCCTGCGCACCCAGATGGAGCGAAGGCCCTGCATGCTCACCAGGCGCCCGTTCACGGACAGATGTCCGCGACTGGCGCCCTGCACATACTCGCCCGACAGGGCCACACCGCTGGTCAGATCGGCAGGATCGAGGCGGACGACGGGCACTCCGGCCTCGTGCAGCCGGAGGACCACCATGTCCGCCGTCACGTCCTCGTCACTGGTCAGGATGAGCACGGTCATCGTCGGGACCCGCGTTCAGTCGTCGAAGTGCGTCTTGGAGCCCGCGGTGGAGGTCGTGGTCCCCAAGGCTCTGAGCGTTGCGTGATCGGTGGCTGCGATCCGGCCATCGAGGAGAACGTTCAACTGCAGTCCGGAGTCATACGCGTACGGAGTGGTGACGTCCAACTGCACTGCGGGGCGTGCGTAGTTGAGCGCGAACGGTTGCATGGTCTCTCCCTGTTTCGTTCTTCCATGCACTTATACGATTCGAACGCGTGGTTGGTTTCCTTACTCTGCGTAATCTCGGTCCTAATTAAGGGCTCGTTAAGGAACCAGCCGGAAAACAGCGGCGAATCGTTCCCGTCCGTGGCCGATTTCACATGCCCGTACGGCATCTGACGGCGTCAGATGCCCGCGATGGTCCGGGATGTCTCCAGGGTCTGTTCGGCGTAGCCCCGTCCGAAGAGCACGGTATGCACCAGCAGCGGGAACAGCTGATGCACTCCCACGCGCTCCGCCCAGCCGGCGGCCAGGGGGGCCACTTCCTGGTACCCCTTCAGAACCAGGTCAAGGTAGGGGCAGCCGAAGAGCCGGAGCATCGCGAGGTCGGTCTCGCGGTGCCCGCCGTGCGCGGCCGGATCGATCAGCCGGACCCGGCCGTCGGCGCCCCACAGGACGTTGCCGTTCCACAGGTCCCCGTGCAGCCGGGCGGGCGGCTCGGGAGGCCCCGCCAGCTCCGGCAGCCGCTCGCAGACCCGCTCGACCACCGCGGCCTCGCCGGGCCGCAGCGTCCCGCCGTCGACCGCCGCCCGCAGGTACGGCAGCAGGCGGTGCTCGGCGTACCAGCGCGGCCAGTCGCCGCCCGGTTCGTTGCGCATCGGGGCGCTCCCGATCCACGCGTCGCGCGGGCCGTCCGGCGGCGCCGCGCCGAAGGCAGGAGCCCCGGCCGCGTGCAGGGCCGCGAGGCCGTGGCCGAACCGGATCGCCGCCTCGGCGCCCGGACGCCCGACCGCGACCAGCTCGGTCACCAGCCACCGCTCGTCCCGCCCCAGCACCTCGGGCACCGCGACCGCGCCGGCGGCGGCCAGCCAGCGCAGTCCGGCCGCCTCGGCCGCCGCCGCCCCGGGACCGTCACCGCGCTTGACCATCACCGCACGCCCGTCCGCGAGCGTCGCCTCCATCAGGCCGCCCGACCGCGCCCGGACGGCGGCGACGGGCCGCCCGGTGAGCCGGGCAGTCACCGCGCCGGGATCCTCGTCGTGCTGCGCCACGGCCCCCAGGGTAGGGGCCGCCGCTGCTCAGGAGCCCCAGGCGCCCTGGGCGACGGCGCGGATCCACCCCATGCCGCGCGGAGCGAACTTCACCTTGTACGTACGGGTGTTCAGCAGGTGAGTCCGCACCTTCACCTCACCGCCAAACGGCTCGGACGGACGATGTCCACCGGGCCCGGTGGGGCGGCGGTGAGGACGCCTGCGGCGGCCGGGCAGCCCAAGGACGTGCGTATACGGTTCACTGGGGTGACACCTCCCCCTGCGGTACTCATCGGACCGTAGAGGAGAATCCCACCTCCCCGGCCGGAAAGCACGCGTATTTCCGGGGGCGTCCCTCGTCGCTGCCGAGCGATGCGGGCCGCCACCCCGGACCCCGAGCGCCGGTGACCGGGCAGCGCCCCTCAGGACGGCTCGATCCGGCCGATCGCGTTGCCCAGCAGTTCGGTGAACCACATCGTCCCGTCGGGGCCGGCGGCGAGCCGGAAGGGGGACTTGTCGGGCCCGGCGGGCACGGGTACGACGCTGATCGTGCCGTCCTCCGACACCCGGCCGACCTGTCCGGACCGGTCGGTGAACCACACCCGGCCGTCCGGACCAGCCGCGACCCCGCCGGGGTCGCCGTCCGTCCCCGGCAGCGCGAACCGGGTGACCCGGCCGCCGGTGTCGATCCGGTCCACGGAGCCCGCCCCGGCGGCGGTGAACCACATCCCGCCGGGCCCGGCGACGATGTCCTCGGGGAAGTCGGCGCGGCTCGGCAGCGGGAACTCGGTGATCCGGCCGCCGGTGTCGATCCGTCCGATCCGGCCACCGCCCAGTTCGGTGAACCACAGGGCGCCGTCGGCGCCCGCGGCGATGCCGTACGGGAGGGCCGCGGCCGTGGGCACCCGGTACTCGCTGACGGACCCCGCGGTCGTGATCCGTCCGATCCGGTCGGCTCCCGGCTCGGCGAACCACAGGGCGCCGTCGGGCCCGGCGGTGATCCCGGCGGGTGCGCCGGCCGCCCGGGGCAGCGCGAACTCGGTGACGGCGCCGGAGGTGGTGATCCGCCCGACCCGTCCGGCGGCCTGTTCGGTGAACCAGAGCGCGCCGTCGGGCCCGGTGGTGATGGCGAAGGGCGCGCTGCCGGGGGTCGGGGTGCGGTGGTCGGTGACGGTGCCGTCCGCCGCGATGCGGCCGATCCGGGCGGCACCGGACTGGGTGAACCACAGGGCGCCGTCGGGTCCGGCGGTGATCCCGGCCGGGAGGCTGTCGGCGGTGGTGGTGATCGGATACTCCGTCAGGTCGCCGCCTTCCGCGGCACGGGCGGGCGCCGCTACGGCACTCACGCCGGTCAGGGCGCCGAGCAGGAGGGTGAGCACACGTCGGGGAAGTCGGCTGGTCATACGGCGTCCCGGTGCTGGTCAGGCGGACTGTCGGACCGAGGCTAGCCGCGGCCGCCGGGCCGCACGACCCGGCCGAGCCGGACGGGGGAGGAGACCTCCCGACGGCTCGACAACTCACCTGTGGGGTATGAGAATTGCCGTACTCCTCGGGCTTGGCCTCGACGCCCGGCCGCCGCTCGACACGAGCACGGCGGCACCACGGGATCCGTGCCCGACACCGCCTTCCGCCGCCCGGCCGTTCTCGCCCCCTCCTCGTCCCCTGTCGCGCACCCACCCGACGCGCGTCCTCCGTCACCCCTGCTCCGCGCTCCGCGTCGCCCCGTCTCCCCGCGCAGGGCCCGGCCCGCGCCGCGTTCCGCGCAACGGCCACCAGCCGCGCGGCCGGTCCCTGACGCCGCGACACGCCGAGGAAGGCACCAAAAACCCCCGAACGGCCCTGTGCCCCCGAGCGGGGTTGACCCAGCCGGATGGAGTTGGGCGTGTCGTGGCCACGGATGGGCGGCCTGGATGGTGCGGGGCGCGGCGCTGGCTGACGGTGGTTCATGTCGAGGCCGGGTCGTTCCAGCCGATGAAGTATCCGCTGCCCGGCACCGGCGGAAGGACATCGAAATGCGTTCTGCCCGCATCATCCTCGCGACGACGGCCGCCACCGCCGCCCTCGCCTTCGCGGCACCCGGCGCTCAGGCCGCGGTCGCGGGGGACCAGGACAACGGAGGCCGAGACGATCTTTCCTACAGCAAGGAGCTCAAGGACGACAGCAGCCACGCGGTGTTCGCCGCGGCCAAGCTGAGTGACGACTGGGACTCGGACAGCGGCAACGACAGCAAGTTCGACCCCGAGTCCTACAAGGACAAGGGCGACGGGTCGGGGGGCAAGAGCGACCAGGGGGGCAAGGGGAACCGGGGCGACCAGGGCGACAAGGGGAGCGGCGAGGGCCGTGACAGCGGTGGTTCCTGGGGCGACGACGAGGACAACGAGAAGCCGCACGGCGGTATGCACACCGGCGGCGGCGCTCTCGCCACGCCCGGGGTGACGACCGGCGGGCTGGCCGTCCTCGGTGTCGGTGCCGCCGGAGCCTACGCGCTGCGGCGCAGGAAGGCCGCCGGGTCCGCGTCCTGACGGGCCGGTACATACGGGAGCCGCGGCCGCCGACCGTCTCGGACGGGGCCGCGGCCCCGTACCGCCCCTCCCGCCGCCGCGCCCAGAAAGGTGATCTCCGATGGCAGCCGGCTCCTCAGGCCAGAACCCCGACGACCCCGACCCCTCCGAGTCCGAGGAACGAGACGGCACCCGGCGTGCCGGACGCCTGCCCGTGTGGGTGGCGGCGGTCCTGCTCCTCGCCGTGGCACTGCTCGGCGGCCACGGCAGGACCTCGGACGCCTCGGGACGCATCCCGGACGGGAGCGCGGACGCTGTGCCCTCGGGCCGGGGCCGCCAGGCCGGCGAAGCGCTGACCAGGTCCGCGCCGACCCGGCTGCTCATTCCGAAGATCGCGGTCGACGCCCCCTTCACCACCCTCACCCTGGCCGCCACCGGCCAGCTCCAGCCGCCGCCCGCCGCCGACACCAATCTCGTCGGCTGGTACGCCGAGGGCCCGGCGCCCGGCGAGGCGGGCACCGCGATCGTCGCCGGGCACGTCGACACCAAGGTCTCGGCGGCCGTCTTCGCCCGGCTGGACGAACTGGAGCCCGGGGACGGCTTCTCCGTGTTGCGCGCCGACGGCACCAAGGCGGACTTCGTGGTCGACAGCGCGGACACCTTCGCCAAGGACGACTTTCCCAGCGAACGCGTCTACGCGGACACCAGCCGGCCCGAGGTGCGCCTGATCACCTGCGCCGGCGACTACGACCACGACGTCAAGGACTACACGGAGAACCTGGTCGTCTTCGCCCACCTCGTCTGACGCGAGGGTCAGACCGCCGTCGCGGGGAACGTCGGGTACTCGACGCCCGAGACGTGCTGGACGACCCGGACCACCTGGCAGGAGTAGCCGAACTCGTTATCGTACCAGAGGTAGAGGATGGCGTTGTCGCCCTCCACCTTCAGGGCGCCGGCGTCGACGATCGACGCGTGGCGCGAGCCGATGAAGTCACTGGAGACCGCGTCCGGGGCGGTGATGAAGTCGATCTGGCGCTTCAGCGGCGACGTCAGCGAGACCTCGCGCAGGTAGTCCAGGACCTCCTCGCGGGAGGCCTCGCGGGCCAGCTGGAGGTTGAGGATCGCGATCGACACGTCCGGCACCGGGACCCGGATGGAGCTGCCGGTGATCCGTGCCGTGAGGTCGGGCAGCGCCTTGGCGACGGCGGACGCGGCACCGGTCTCGGTGATGACCATGTTGAGCGGCGCGGACCGGCCGCGACGCTCCGACTTGTGGTAATTGTCCAGCAGGTTCTGGTCGTTGGTGAAGGAGTGGACGGTCTCGACGTGACCGCGCAGCACTCCGTACTCGTCGGCCATCGCCTTGAGCGGCGGCACGATCGCGTTGGTGGTGCAGGAGGCGCAGGACAGGATCTGCTCGTCCGGCTTGATCGTGTCGTGGTTGACGCCGTGCACGATGTTCGGGACGTCGCCCTTGCCGGGCGCGGTCAGCACGACCTTCCCGACACCGGGACGCAGGTGGTGGGAGAGGCCCTCGCGGTCCCGCCACTTGCCCGTGTTGTCGATCAGGATGGCGTCTCGGATGCCGTAGCGCGTGTAGTCGACCTGGGACGGGTCGTCGGCGTAGATCACCTTGATCGCGTTGCCGTTGGCGAGGATCGTGCTGTTCTCCTCGTCGACGGTGATCGTGCCCTGGAACTGGCCGTGGATCGAGTCGCGGCGCAGCAGTGAGGCGCGCTTGACGATGTCCTCGCCGCCGGCCCCGCGCACCACGATGGCCCGCAGCCGGAGGCCGTTGCCGGAGCCCGCCTTCTCGATGAGCAGCCGGGCGACCAGGCGGCCGATGCGGCCGAAGCCGTACAGGACGACGTCCCGCGGCTCGCGCTGCTCGATCTTGTTGGCGCCGGTGGCCCCGGCGACCGCCTCCGCGGTGAACGCCTGGACGTCCAGACCCCGGTCGTCGGCCTTGTAGGTGGCGGCGAGCATGCCGAGGTCGATCTGCGAGGGGCCGAGGTCGAGGGTGGTGAGCGCCTGGAGGAAGGGCATCGTCTCGGTGACGGACAGCTCGGCGCCGGCTATCTGGCGGGCGAAGCGATGCGTCTTGAGGATGCTGACCACCGACTTGTTCACCAAGGAGCGGCTGTGGAGGAGGACGGTCACGTCCCGCTCCCGGTGCAGCTTCCCGATGATCGGGATCATCGACTCCGCGATCTCCTCGCGGTTCTTCCAGTTGGTGAACGAGTCGTCGTTGACAGTCACAGATCTACTCTCGATCGAGCTAGGTGGCGCTCATATGCTAAACCGGCCGGTCGATGATCGATCAAGGGGGTCGGGGTGTGATGTGAGACCAGGTGTCCCGCAGGTCGGCGGCCGCGTCGGTCAGTGGCGTGCGGCAGGCGTCCGTGAGCGGGTTCACGGCGGTGTCCGACCTGGTCACGGCGTGCGGGTCGCGGTGGAGCCTCGGCTCGCCGGGTCCGTGCGGGAGTCCGACGCCTCCGTGGGGCGGGCGGGTGCCGCCCTCACACGCACCGGTGGTGGGGGGGGGGCGGGGGGGGGGCGGGGCCCCCCCCGCGGGGGGGCGCCCGGGGCGCCCCCGGGGGGGGGTTGACACCCGAGGCGCAGGGGAGGGGGCGGC